>DATBGA010000027.1:0-64621 GCA_036558225.1 Candidatus Methylomirabilota bacterium
GCGTCAGGCGCGCGCTCGCGCACGTGCCCGCCGAGGACGTGATCCTGGCGCCCGACTGCGGGATGAAGTACCTGCCGCGGGACGTCGCGCTCGGCAAGCTCCGGGCCATGGTGGCCGCGGCGAGGATCCTGCGCGCGGAGCCCGCGGGACGGTGAGCGCGCCGCCGGAGAGCACCGTACGCTGGGAGTCGTGCGTCCAGCCGGGGCCGGAGCGCCCCGCCACCCGGGAGATCCGATGAAGATCGACGTCTTTCCCCACATCTTCCCCAAGCGCTTCTTCGACCGGATGTGCGAGGTCGTGTCCCCCTCGCACTACATGCAGAAGCGGACGCGCGCAATCCCGGTGCTGACGGACCTCGACCTGCGCTTCCGGATCATGGACCGGTACGAGGGCTACGTGCAGGTCCTGACGCTCTGCTCGCCGCCGCTCGAGGCGTTCGCCGGTGCGGAGCTGGCCGCGGACCTGGCACGCCTCGCCAACGACGGCATGGCGGAGATCGTCGAGCGGCACCCCGACCGCTTTCCCGGCTTCGTGGCGTCGCTCCCGATGAACAACCCCGACGCGGCCGTGCGCGAGATCGACCGGGCCGTCAACGATCTACGGGCGACGGGCGTCCAGATCTTCTCCAACGTCAACGGCGACCCACTCGACGCGCCCGAGTACCGGCCGATCTTCGAGCGCATGGCGGCGCACCGCCTTCCGATCTGGATGCACCCGGCTCGGCCGGCGTCGTTTCCCGACTACAAGGGCGAGTCGCGCTCCAAGTACGATATCTGGTGGGCCTTCGGCTGGCCCTACGAGACGACCGCGGCCATGGCCCGCCTGGTGTTCGACGGCCTGTTCGAGCGCCACCCGGACCTCCAGATCATCACGCACCACATGGGCGCGATGGTCCCGCACTTCGAGGGGCGGGCGGGATACGGGCTCGACCAGCTCGGGACGCGGACCGACGACCCCGACGACGTCGGGGCCGCGCGCCGGCTCACCGGCCGGCCCGTCGACCACTTCCGGAAGTTCTACGGCGATACCGCGCTCTTCGGCGCGTCCCACGCGATGGAGTGTGGGCTCGCCTTCTTCGGGGCCGACCACGTCCTCTTCGGCACCGACATGCCCTTCGATCCGGAGCGGGGCCCCGGGTTCATCCGCGAGACCATCGCCGCCATGGAGCGGATGCGGGCGACCCCGGCGGACAAGGCGAAGATCTACGAGGGGAACGCGCGCCGTATGCTCCGGCTCCGGCTCGCCTGACCGGGCGGGGGACCGGCGGCGGGATGACGCTGGTATGATCGTTCCAGCCGCCGCTGCTGCACGGGAGGTTCAGGCGCGCCGACCGACGACGAACGAGCGAGCCGCACGCTGAAGGAGAGTCCGCCATGCCCGTTCGAGCTTTGCTCCACTACGCGCTCGAGGTGCCCGACCAGACGGTCGGGGAGACCTTCTACCGGACGTTCGGGCTGGTCGACCGGCCGGCGCGGGACGGCGCGGTGCACCTCCACCCGGGCGGGCTCGAGCGAGCCTGCACGCTCCTCTACGGCGGGCCGAGAAAGCGCCTCCACCACCTGGCATTCGGCGCGCCGGGCGGCGAGCTCGACGCCGTGCGGGAGTCGATGCGCCGGGCCGGCGTGCGCGAGGTGGACCCGCCGCGAGGGGCGCCAGACGGCGGCTTCTGGCTCCGCGACCCGGACGGCCACTACGTGAACGTCCGGCCGGAGGGCGCCCCGGCCCCCCCGGCGGACCCGCCGCTCGCGGTCAACAGCCCCGGGCACATCCAGCGCGAGATCGTGCGCGGCAGCCCCGAGCGGGGCGCCCAGACAACGCCCCGGAAGCTCGGCCACGTCCTCCTCTTCACGCCGGACGTCGATCGCCAGATCGACTTCTACGGGCGGGTCCTCGGGCTCAGGCTGTCCGACCGGGTGAAGAGCCTCATCGCCTTCATGCGCTGCACCACCGACCACCACAACCTGGCGTTCCTGACCTCCAAGGGGCCGGGCTTCCACCACGCGTCGTTCCAGGTGGGCTCGGTCGACGAGATCGCGATCGGGGCGGCGCGGATGCGGGACTCGGGCTGGCAGATGGGCTGGGGCCTGGGCCGTCATGTCATCGGGTCGAACTACTTCTACTACACGCGGGACCCCTGGGGGTCCTTCGCCGAGTACTACCACGATCTCGACTTCATCCCGGAGGGGTGCGCCTGGGTGCCCCGCGATTTTCCGGAAGAGGATTCCCTGTATGTCTGGGGCCCGCCGCTGCCCCCGGAGTTCGTCGAGAACACCGAGCTCGCGTGAGGCGCGGTCGGTGATCCGCGGCCTGGCGGCGCTCCTGCTCGTCCTCTCGGCCGCCGCCGCTTCGGCCGAGCCGATCACGGACGGGTTCGAGACGGAGGGCCTCGGCAACCTCTGGAACCCGCGCTACGCGACGCCCGGCCGCGTGACGGTCCAGCGGGAGGTCGTCCACTCGGGGTCCGCCGCCCTGCGCGTCGAGATCCACGAGGGCGACGTGCCCATGGTGGGCGCCGAGGGCACCGAGACCGAACGGACGGAGGTCCAGGAGGCCGACGCCCTGACGCCTCACCTCGGGGAGACGCACGAGTACGGGTTCAGCATGTACGTGCCGGCAGACTTCCCGATCGTCGAGACCCGGCTCGTGACGGCTCAGTGGCACCAGCGCTGCGTCGCCTGCCTGAAGCGCAGCCCGGTCGTGGCGCAGCGCTACCGCCGCGGCGTGCTCTCGATCACGGTCGATTCCGCTTCCGGGCGGACCACGGTGTACCGGTACCCCGGGAAGATCCAGGGGCGGTGGATCGACCTCCGCTATCGCATCCGGTTCGGGCTGACCGACGGCGCCGTCGCGGTCTGGCTGGACGGCACGCAGGTGGTCGACTACAAGGGCCCGCTCGGCTATCCGGACGACGGCCCCGAGGTGGACTTCCGGTTCGGGCTGTACCGGGACCGGCTGGCGACCCCCATGGTCATCTACTTCGACGACTTCCGGAAGGAGCGCCTGGCCCAGTAGGCGCGTCGCCGTCCGGCGCCCGCCGCCGGGCTGCGGAGGTAGCTCGCGATGGCCAACTCGATCAACGGCATGGCGGAGCGGTTCCGCGCCCGGCTCGGCCAGAAGGCGACGATCCCGCTGCCCGGCTGCTACGACGTGCTGAGCGCCCTCATCAGCGAGGACGCGGGCTTCGAGGCGATCTTCCTGAGCGGCTACGGGGTGGCCGCCAGCTTCCTCGGGAACCCCGACATCGGGCTCACGACGCTCTCGGAGACCGCGCAGCTGGCGCGGAACGTCGTAGACGCCGTCAACGTCCCCGTGGTGGTCGACGTCGACGACGGGTACGGGAACGAGGAGAACGTCAGCCGCACGATTTACGAGGTGGAGTCCGCGGGGGTCGCGGCCATCCAGATGGAGGACCAGATCTCCCCGAAGCGGTGTGGCCACGCGGAGGGGAAGCGGGTGCTCCCGGTGGAGCAGTACCTCAGCAAGCTCGCGGCCGCGCTGAAGGCGCGCCAGACCCCGCTCTGCATCATCGCCCGGACGGACTCGACCGACCTCGACGACGCGATCCGGCGCGCCCGGAAGTACCTCGAGACGGGCGCCGACGCGGTCATCATCGACGGGCTCCGCAGCCTGGAGATCGTGCGGCGAGTCGGCCGCGACGTGCCGGGCAACAAGCAGCTGAACCTCATCTTCGGCGGCAAGACGCCGATCCTGACCGTCGACCAGGCGCAGGAGGCCGGCTTCAAGATCCTGCTCTACTCGACCCCCGCGCTCTACGTCGCCGCCCACGCGCTGCGGCGCTTCATGCCCGCTCTCCGCGAGTCGCGCGACCTCGGCGCGATCTCCGAGGTGAGCCTGGGCTTCGACGAGTTCCAGACGTTCATCGAGAAGAGCTACCGCGAGCGGAAGTACCTGCGCTAGCCGGCATTCGACCGCGCATCCGCGAGCCGGATGTCCTCTCGCCCGGGCCGTACCTCGACCTGGCCGGGCTCTTCTCGGCCGACCGGCGGCCGCCGGAGGGCGCCGTGCTCAACGGTATCGCCGACGACCCGGCAACCCGGCGCGTGCTCGTCGGCGGGAAGCTCTGGCCGCTCACCTCCGAGATCCGGGCTCGCTGACGGGGCGTGGGGTGCGACCCGGCGGCGTCGTGTCCGCGGACCCGGTCGGGCGCGTGGTCGCCCGGGGCCGCCGCACGTATACTCCGCCTCGTGCCCGAGCTCTCCTGGGAGCGTCTCGTTGCCCTGCTGGCGTTCGCGGGGACGTATCTCGGTCTCGCCCTCGGTCGCTTGCCCGGTTTCCGGGTGGACCGGACCGGCGTGGCCATCATCGGCGCGACGGTCATGGTCGTCTCCGGAGTGCTCCCGTGGGAGAAGGCGGTGGCGGCCGTCGACGCTCACACCCTCGTGCTCCTGTTCGGCATGATGATCGTCGCCGCGTACCTCCGGCTGTCGGGCTTCTTCCACCTGGTGACGCACTGGGCGGTCCGGCGAGCCCGGAGTCCGATGGAGCTCCTGGCGGCGGTGGCGCTGGCGTCCGGCGTCCTCTCGGCGCTCTTCGTCAACGACGTGATCTGCCTCGTGCTCGCGCCGGTCGTGCTGGCCGTGGTCCGCCAGCTCCGGCTGCCGCCCGTGCCGTACCTCCTGGCGCTCGCGACGGCCGCCAACGTCGGGAGCGTCGGCACCCTGACCGGCAACCCGCAGAACATGCTGATCGGCGGCTTCTCGAGGATCAGCTACCGGACCTTTCTCGCGCACGAGGGCCCGGTGGCCCTCATCGGTCTCGCGTGCGTCATCGGGGTGCTCTGGCTGGCCTATCGCCGGCAGCTCGCCGTCCCGCTGCCCCCGGTGAACCTCGCAGCGAACTTTCCGGTGCACGCGGCCCTCATGACGAAGACGATCGTGGCCGTGTGCGTCATGCTCGTCGCGTTCTTCGCCGGCGTCCCGATCGCCCTGGTCGCGGTCGGTGGAGCGGCCGTGTGCCTCCTCACGAGGCGCGTCAAGCCGGAGAAGGTCTACCGCGAGATCGACTGGCATCTGCTCGTCCTGTTCACCGGCCTCTTCGTCGTCATCGGCGGGGTGGAGGAGGCTCGGCTGACCGCCCCTCTCTTCGACCTGGCCGGGCGGCTGGCGCTCTACCGGCCGGCCGTGCTGACCGTGACCGCCGCCGTCCTCTCGAATCTCGTCTCCAACGTCCCCGCCGTGCTTCTGTTCAAGACCGTCGTCCCGAGCTTCGGCGAGCCGGCCCGCGCGTGGCTGATCCTGGCGATGGCGTCCACCCTCGCAGGCAACCTCACGATCCTGGGCTCGGTCGCCAACCTCATCGTGGTCGAAGCCGCCCGCGAGGAACGGGTGCCCATCGGGTTCTGGGAGTACGCGCGGATCGGCGTGCCCATCACGCTGGTGACGCTCGTCTTCGGCTGGGCCGCCCTCGTTCTCCTCCCCGCCTAGCGCGGCTCCTGGGGCTCACGCCGCGGCTCCCTCGCTCGTTTCGCGAGGGGCCGTGGCGCGTGTGCTACCGTAGAGACCGTGAGCGGGCTCCGCTGGCTGTTCGTGCTCCTCCTCTGGGCGGCGATGGACCTGTCCGGACCGCTCGTCCTGTCTCCTTTCGAGGCCCTGGAGGAGTCGGAGGAGGCCACCCATCGCGCGACGCCGGGACGGCGCGGCCGAGGCTCCGAGGCTCGGACCCGGCCGGCGACACGTCGCGAGACGCGCGAGGCGCGCGAGGATAGAACGCGCGCGCCGCGCCCCGCCGTCGCGGCGGGCTTCCGTCGAGCGCGCGAGACGGCCATCCCGCCGAAGCTGCCGCCGTCCGCCTCCGCTCACGCGGCCGACGACCACTAGCTCTCCCCGGTCCCCGTCGATCCCGGACTGAGCGGCTCGGTCCGGTGCGGCATGGCTCGCCCATGCCGCGCTTCCGGGCGCGCCGGCCCACCCGTCATCGGTCAAGGGGGAGAGCCATGGAGAACCATCGCCCGATCGACGACCGCGCGTTCGTCCCGAGCAGCGCCCGATGCGTCCTCATCGCCCTCCACGGTCGCGAGCCTACCGGCTGGGCGCCCGCGGTCTGCCGAGCGCTGACCCTGTCGCCGGCGGCGACGGTGCGGGTCCTGGCCGTGACCGACGTCCCGGCCCCGCCGTCGGTGGCCCTCCTCCGATCCGCCCGCCGGGCCCGCGCCCGGGCGCGCGCGGAGTGGCGGCGGATCCAGGTGGCGAACATCGCGCAGCGTCTCGAGGCCCTTTTGGCCCGCCTGTCCGTCGTCCCGGAGGTGGCGTGGGTGGACGTGACGGACGCGGATCCCGGCCGGACGATCGCCGAGCGGGCGGCCGCCTGGGGTGCCGATCTCGTCGTCGTCGGGGTGGACCGGACGAGCTGGCTCGAGCGCCGGTTCCTGGGTGCCATCCACGAGCGGGTGGTCGCCCAGGCGGGCTGCGCCGTCCTCGTCGTGCCGCCGCCGGAGCGCGCCCTCGGACGGCTGGCGTCCGCCTCGGGGGGCCGCGGGCCACGACCGGCCGCGGCGAAGGGCGGGGCGTGACCCATGGCCATGCTCTTCCCGTTTGGCGAGTACTGGTGGCTGTACGCGATCTTCACCGGAGGGGTGCTCGCCCTCCTCTTCGTCGACCTCTGCGTGCTACACCGCGAGGCCCACGAGGTGCGCTTCCGGGAAGCGGTGGGATGGAGCGCGGCGTGGGTGAGCCTGGCCCTGCTCTTCGACGCCGCGCTCTACGCCTATGCGTCCTTCGCGTTCCCCCGCGATCCGCGGCTGGCCGTCGTCCCCGGGTTCGACCCCGAGGCAGCCGCCTGGCAGGTCGCGCTCGAGTTCCTCACCGGCTACGTGGTCGAGTACTCCCTCTCCGTGGACAACATCTTCGTGTTCGTCCTGGTCCTCGGCTACTTCGGCGTGCCGGGGCGCTACCAGCACCGGGTGCTCTTCTACGGCATCCTGGGCGCCCTCGTCTTCCGGGGGATCTTCATCTCGGTGGGCGCGATCCTCATGCAGTTCCACTGGGTGGTGTGGCTCTTCGGGGGGTTCCTGATCGTCACGGGGGTGAGGATGCTGCGCCCCGGCGAGTCCGGCGTCGACCCCGCGCGCGACCCGGTGATCGCGCTCGTCCGCCGCGTGCTTCCGGTCACGCCGGCGATGCACGGGCAGCGGTTCTTCGTGCGGGAGGACGGTCGGCTCCGGGCCACGCCGCTCCTCGTCGCGCTGCTCTGCCTGGAGGGCAGCGACATCGTCTTCGCGATCGACTCGGTGCCCGCCATCTTCGCCCTCACTCGGGAGCCGTTCATCGTCTTCACGTCCAACGTGTTCGCCATCCTGGGGCTCCGGTCGATGTACTTCATGCTGGGAGGCGCGGTGGAGCGCTTCCACATGCTCCGCTACGGCCTGGCGGTGGTCCTGGTGTTCGTGGGGCTGAAGATGGTCTGGCTGGACGCGTGGTACGGCGGCAAGTTCCCGATCGGGCTCTCGCTCGCGATCATCGGGATGGCGCTGGGAGCGTCCATCGCGGCGTCGCTCGCGTTCCCGCGGCGAGAGTCGACCCTCGCCATGGCGAAGTCGGAGGAGGCGTCACGATGACCGTCGTCCGCTCGACGGCTCGACGCGTGGCGAAGGGCTGCGGAGACGGTGTCGCTGCCCCAGAGGCCCCGTCACGCTGTCGCGATCGCGACAGCGTGACGAGCTTCGGGAGAGGTCGGTCGACGGTCGCTCGGCGCTACTTGGCCGGGCACACCGCGATCGGCCAGGGCTTCTCGAAGAGCAACACCCACTCACGCAGGATACCGCGCTCGGTGACCTTGTACACTTTCACCGGGAAGCTGATGGCGGGCGGCGGCGGCGTGCTGGAAGGCGTCGCGGCCGCAACCCGGGTCCCGGGCTCCGTCGCGTAGCGGCCGGCCTCGGCTGCAGCCCGTGCCTGAGCCTTCAGCTCGTCGGCCGACACGCGAACGCCCGTATCGATGCGGGGATCGGAGATGGCGAGCATGTCCCCCGAGACACAGACGCTCGAGAGCGGCACGAACGTCGACTCGAAGCCCACGTACGGGAAGTCGGCTTTCACGCCGGGCTTCGCCAGGATCTCGTTCCAGCTGGACTGGTTGCTCAGCCCGCCCAGGAAGTACCCCGGTGCGGGATACTCGTCCGCCGCCCCCGCGGGCAGCGCAAGCAACACGAGCGCTGCCGAGAGGCCGAGCGCCTCCCAGATGCCCCTTCGCCTGATCGTGAATTTCTGGCTGGTCATCGGACCACCCCCTTCACTCACGGAAAAGCAAGTCGCATGCCGGCGAGGCGCCGCCACGGGGCGGGAGGACACCCGGGCAGGAGGCTCGAGGCGGCTACCGCCAGAACTCGCGCGAGGCCAGACGGGCACCCTCGGCGAGACTGGCGAGCTTCGCCCACACGACGCCCGGATCCACGGCGGCCTGGCCGACCCAGGTGCCATAGCCGCAGTCGGTGCCGGCGATGACGTTCTCGCGGCCGACCAGCTGGGCGTAGCGGCCGATCCGCTGGGCGACGAGCTCTGGATGCTCGATGTAGTTCGTCTTGGATTCGAGCACCCCGGGGATGAGGATCTTGCCCTCGGGGAGCCGCACGCGCTCGAACAGACGCCACTCGTGCGCGTGGCGCGGGTTGGCGGCCTCGAACGAGACGCCGCTGGGACGGGCCGAGAAGACGATGTCGATGATGTCCTGGAGCGGCACGTCGTAGTGGTGGGGCCCCTCGTAGTTCCCCCAGCACACGTGCATGCGCACCCGGTCCGGCGGCACGCCGGCGAGCGCGTGATTGAGCGCCTCCACGTGGAGCCGCGCCATCCGGCGGAACTCCTCGAGGCCGAGGCCGGCGAACTGGATGTGCCGGCCCATGGCGAGATCCGGGCAATCCACCTGGAGCAAGAGGCCCGCGCGGACCACGGTCTCGTACTCGTGCCGCATCGCCTCCGCGATGGCGAACAGATAGGCTTCGTGGCTCGGGTAGTGGTCGTTCCGGAAGAAGAGCGAGATGACCCCCGGCGAGGCCGCCGTCAGGAAGGCCTCCGTCGCCCGCACCGACACGAGGGCCGCCTTGAGGTTCTCGGCGTCGGTCTCGGCCGCCCGCGTGTCGCGCATGGCGATCGGCCCGTTGCAGGCCGGCGTCCGGCGGCGGGATCGCCCGGGGTCGCCGAAGACGCGCTTGGCCAGCTCCGGGAAGTCCACCAGGTCCCGATACTGGAGCGGCTGGTTCGTGCCGCTGAACCCGGCCAAACGGTCCTTGACGTAGGTGGCGTAGCTCGGCTTGCTGAGCTCGCCGTCGTCGACCACGTCCACGCCCGCGTCCACCTGCGTCCGGACGATCTCCCCCACCGCGCTCCGCGTGCGGGCGGCCAGCGCGGCGGGGTCGATCGGGACCCCTTCCTCCCGGGCGAACATCGCCCGGACCAGGTCGTCCGGCCGCGGCAGGCTGCCGGTGTGTGTCGTGAGGAACCGCTCGGTGCTGCGTTTCATGCGAAGCGCGGGTCGGCCGCGGGGACCGGCGCCTCGGGCAGCCGGAGCTCCCGGCGCACGATGTTGGCGCCGAGGGTGATGGCCACGCACTTGTAGAAGGCGATCCGGCGGGCCAGCCCCTCGCGGCCGAAGCCGCAGTCGGTCGAGAGGATGAGCCGCTCGGGGGAGACGAACTCCAGCGCCTTCCGGATGAGATTCGCCACCACGTCCGGCGGCTCGACGGCCGTCGAGGTGTGGCTGACGACGCCGATCGCGATCTTCTTGTCGGTCCGGTGCTTGCCGAGGAGGTGGAGGTCGCGTCCGCCCGTTGAGGCGCACTCGAGCGTCAGCACGTCGGCATCGGTGGCCAGGAGATAGGGGAGCGCGCGCTCGTACGAGGGGCGCTCCCAGTAGAGCGGCTGCTGGTTCGGATTGCCCCAGCAGGTGTGGAGCCAGACCTCGGTCTCGACCCCGCGGATCTCGCGGTTGATCGCGTCGGTGAAGAACTGGAGGTCCGCGTCGGTCGCGCCGTCGGCGGAGGCGCTGTGGTGGCGCGGCTCCTCGACCTGGATCACCCGGCAGCCGGCCGCCGCCACCTGGCGGAGCTCGGCATTGAACACGTCGGCGACGTCGAGGATCAGCTCCCGCTCGGACGCGTAGTGCCGGTTCACGAGCATCTTGGCGAGCGTCTGGGCGCTGATCGCGCCGAACTTCACCGGCCGGTCGGTGAAGCGTTGGGCGGTGCGCCAGAGCGCCGCGTACTGGAGGGGGCCGGCCTCGATCGGGCCGCCCACGACGGCCGGCTGGTAGGCCTCCATGACCTCGTAGAGGATGTGCCCCGGGCGCAGGGTCCAGCCAGCCGCCCGAGTCCGGTCCACGTGCCCGGTGATCCCCGCGAGCCGCTCGATCGGATAGTAGAACCAGGACCGCCCGCCCACGGTGAGGTCGAAGCGGGAGTCCCCGTCGGTGACGATGTCGAGGCCGGCGCGGACCTGCTCGCCGACCAGGCAGCTGACGGCATCGAGGTACTGCTCGCGGAAGACGCTGTCCCCGAGCGCTTCCTTGAACGGACGCCGGCGCAGCTCCTCGGTGAACCAGGCCGGGCGCGGGTAGGACCCGGTGATGGTGGTGGGCAGCACCAGGTCGCGGGTCGCGTTCAGCACGGCGGCTCGACCGCGGGAGGCCGAAGCCTCGCCCCGGGGACGAGAGACGCGGCGACGGCCCGCGCTCCGAGCGAGGCGGCGATCGGCTGGTTGTCGAGCATCGCGTCAGGCCTGGGACCCGGACCGGGCTAGGCTACCATGCGAGGCCTTCCCCCGCGCGCCCCCGCTGGTATAGAGTCGTCCCGCGCCCGAGTCGGTCCAAGGCCGCCGAGTCGAGAGGAGACCGCCATGACGCTCTCACCCTGGATGCGGAGCACGCTCGTCATCGTCCTCCTGGTCGCGGTGATGGTGCCCGTCGCCGGCCTCGCCGCTCCGAGCGGACCGCCGGTCAGGATCGGGAGCACGCTGGCCCTGACCGGACCCCTGGCGGCGACGGCGCTCGTGCACAAAATCACCGGGGAGATCTACGTCGACGAGCTCAACCGGAAGAACGGGCTCCTGGGCCGGCCGGTCGAGTGGATCCTGCTCGATGACCAGTCCAAGCCCGACGTGGCCCGCACGCTCTACGAGCGCCTGATCACCGTGGACAAGGTCGACCTCCTCATCGGACCCTACGCCACCGGCTCCATCCTGTCGGCCATGGCCGTGGCGCAGCGCTACGACAAGCTTCTGGTGCACCACACCTTCGGCATCCCGAGCCTCGCGAAGTACGAGCGCCAGTTCGCCACCTGGGCGCTCGGCTCGGATCCGGGACATACGTTCCCCAACCTGCTCTTCGACGCGTTCGCCGCGTCGCCCAAGCCGCCGCAGACGATCGCCATCGTGACCGACAAGTTCCCGTCGGTGCACTTCATGTCGACGGGCGCCCGCGAGGTGGCGCAGAAACGGGGCCTGCGCGAGGTCCTGTACCTCGAGTTCGAGTTCGGCACCCGAGACTTCGGGCCGATCGCGGCGCGCATCAAGGACGCCAACCCCGACTTCCTGTGGGTGGGCGCCATCGGGCTCGACGGGAACCAGATCCTGGACGCGCTCAAGAAGATCGACTACACGCCGAAGAGCCACTTCTACCTCTACCCGGCGCCCGGGCCACTGGCCAAGGCGCCCGAGGGCAAGGGCGCGCTGTCCACCACGGTCTTCGAGGAGCATCCCCCGTTCACGAACGGCGCCACCGCCGCCGAGTTCGTCAAGCTCTTCCGCGAGCGGGCGACCAAGGCCGGCTTGCCCTACACGGCGGTCGACGTGCAGGCCGCTGCGTCGTACACGGCCTGGCAGCTGCTGGAGGCCGCGGTGACGGCGACCAAGAGCCTGGACGACAAGGTGCTGGCGCAATGGCTCAAGACGAACCGGGTCGACACGATCATCGGCAAGCTCCGCTTCGACGGGCCCAACAACTACGGCGATGACCTGTCGAAGGTGAAGCAGGTGCAGGACGGGAAGTGGCTGGTGGTGTGGCCGAAGGAGTACGCGGCGCCGGGAGCGCAGCTCCTCGTCCCGTGAGGTCGGGGGCGATGCCCGTCGCGCCGGATCATCCTCGGCGCGCGACCCGCCTCGACGTATGCGGCATACGCCTCGGGGCGTCTCGCGCCTGCGTCCTACCGGCGCTCGGGCCTCACCCCGGAAAGCCGCCGGACAGGACCATGTCCAGGCGCGGCGTCTGATCTAGCGACCGCGTGTGCCGAGCTTCACGCTCCTCGCCCAGTCGGTCCTGTCCGGCATCTTCGTCGGTGGGGTCTACGGGCTCCTCGGCCTCGGCCTCAGTCTCTCCTGGGGCCTACTCCGGCTCATAAACCTCGCGCACTTCGCGCTGGCGTTCCTGGGCGCCTACCTGACGTACACGCTGTCGTCGACCTTCGGACTCCACCCGTTCTGGAGCCTCGCGCTCGTGCCGCCCGCGTTCTTCGGGCTCGGCGTCCTCGGCCAGCTGGTCTTCGCGAGGTTCGGCGTCACGCAGTTCGGCTCCCTGCTCGTCACCTTCGGGCTGACGGTGATGATCGAGAGCCTGATCCAGTGGATCTGGACGGCCGACTACCGCCGGCTCGAGACGGCGTACGGCACGGCCGCATGGCGCGCGGGGCCCCTGTACGTGCCGAAGGCGGAGCTCCTCGCGCTGCTGACGGCGGCGGCGCTGGCCGCCCTCACGTGGGTCTGGCTCCGCTACAGCTGGGTGGGGAAGGGGCTCCGGGCCTGCGCGGAGGACGCGCCGATGGCCGCCGCGTTCGGCGTGAACCACCGGCGTCTCGCCCTGCTGCTGTCGGGACTCGGCGCCGCCTTCGCCGGCGTGGCCGGCGCCTTCGTGGCGCTGATCTACACGCTCGCGCCCGCGCAGATCTACGCGTGGATCGGCGTGGTGTTCGCGGCCGTGCTGCTCGGCGGGCTGGGGAACCCCCTCGGGCCTCTGGTGGCGGGGGTGGTGATCGGCGTCACGGAGGCGGTCACCATGGCGCTGACCGCTCCCGCGTGGGCCCCGCTCGTCTCCTTCACGCTGCTCATCCTCGTGCTCCTGCTGCGCCCGGACCGGGTGTAGCGTGCGGCGGCTGGCGGGCCCCGCCGCCTTCCTGGCGGTGGGTGTCGGGCTCCTGCTCCTGCCCGTGGCGAGGCTGCCCGCGTTCTACGAATCGTTCCTCTACCTCGTGTTTCACTGGGCGGCGCTGGCGACCAGCTGGACCATCCTGAGCGGTTTCTCCGGGTACTTCAGCTTCGGCCACGGGGCGTTCTTCGGGGCCGGCATGTACGCGACGGCGACCCTGGCGACGGCGGGCATGCCGTTCCTGTCGACGCTTCCGCTGGCCGGGCTGGTGGCCGCCCTGTTCGGCGCGGCGGTGGGGGCGGTCGTGTTCCGGGTGCGGCGCCTTCGCGGCGAGCTCTTCGCGCTGCTCACGCTGGCCGTGACGTTCGTCCTGGCCACGATCGTGCTCAACACGCGCATTGACGGCGGCCCCGGCGTGTACCTGAGCGCGGTGCCGCTGCCCCGGCTCCTCGGGTCGCCGACCGCGACCCTCTACCTGCTCGGGCTCGCCATCGCGCTGATCGCCGTGGCGAGCGCGTATGCCGTCCACCGGGCTCGCTGGGGTGCCGGGCTGTTCGCCATCCACGACGACGAGGACGTGGCGGAGGTCCTGGGCGTTCCGACGTACCGGTACAAGCTCCTCGCGCTCGGCCTCTCGGCGGGCCTCGCGGGCGTCGCGGGGGGCATCCACGCCATGTTCGTCACCTACGTCACCGTCGCCGAGACGTTCTCGATCGTCGTGCCCCTCTACGTCGTGCTGATGAGCGTGGTCGGCGGGGCTCGGCACTGGCTCGGCCCGACCATCGGCGCGGCGCTGGTCACCGGGCTGATGTACGGCGCCACCGGAGGCCAGACGGCCGTGGCCGGGCGGGCGATGGTCGGGCTGACGCTGATCCTGGTGATCCTGTTCTTGCCCGAGGGGATCACCGGCTTCCTGGCGGGGCGACGTTCCTCGCGGCCGGCGCCGACGCCCGCCAGGGGGTCCACGGCGCCGGCCGTCCCGCGCCGCCACGCGCGCGGGGCCGCTGGCGCGCCGCTGCTCGTCTGCGCCGACGTCCGCAAGGCGTTTCGCGGCGTGCGGGCCCTCGACGGGGTGAGCCTGGAGGTCCGGGAAGGGGAGATCCTCGGGCTCGTGGGTCCGAACGGCTCGGGCAAGTCCACCCTCATCAACGTCGTCAGCGGCCACTACCGGGCGGACGGCGGGCGGATCGTGGTCGGCGGCGTGGACCTCGCCGGCTGCCCGGCCCACGAGAGCGCGCGGCTCGGCGTGTCGCGGACCTACCAGATCCCGCGGCCGTTTCCCCGCCTGACCGTACGCGACAACGTGGCCATCGCCGGCATGTTCGGCCGCCCCGGCCGGGACCGGCGCGCGGCCGAGCGCGAGGCAGGGCGCTGGCTCGAGTTCACGGGCCTGTCCGACCGGGCGGACCTGCTGCCGTCCGCCCTGAACCTCCACCAGCGAAAGTTCCTCGAGCTCGCGCGGGCCCTCGCGTCCGAGCCCCGGCTCGTGATGCTCGACGAGGTGCTCTCGGGCCTGACGCCGTCCGAGATGGCCGCTGCCACCCGGCTCGTCCGCGGCATCCGGGACCAGGGGGCGACGGTCGTGTTCGTCGAGCACATCATGCGGGCGGTGGTGGCGCTGGCGGACCGCATGGTCGTGCTGGATGCCGGCCAGGTCATCGCGAGCGGCGTTCCCCAGGACGTCATGCGCCACCCCGACGTCGTCCACCGGTACCTCGGGAAGACGCATGCTTGACGTCGAGCGGCTCGAGGTCGCCTACGGGGACGCCACCGCGCTATGGGACGTCTCGCTCACCGTGGGCGAGCGCGAGCTGGTGTCGGTGATCGGCCCGAACGGCAGCGGGAAGACGACGCTCATCAACGCGATCGCGGGCCTCCTCCTTTCGCGGGGCGGCCGGCTCCGGTTCCAGGGCGAGGATCTCACCCGGCTGGCGCCGCACGAGGTGTCGAGCCGGGGCATCGCGATCGTCCCCGAGGGGCGCCGGCTCTTCACCGGGATGACGGTGGAGGAGAACCTCGAGATCGGCTGCTACGCTCCGGGCGCGCGCCCGGCGCGCATGGAGCGGCTCGCCCGAGTGTACGGGATGTTCCCGCTGCTGCGGGCGCGCCGCCGCCAGGCGGCGGGGACGCTCTCGGGCGGCGAGCAGCAGATGGTCGCGATCGGCCGCGCGCTGATGGCCGGCCCGCGCCTCCTGCTCCTCGACGAGCCGTCCCTCGGGCTCGCGCCCGCGATCGTGGACCAGGTTTTCGACGTGGTCGAGGGCCTTCACCGGACGGGCACCGCGGTGCTCCTCGTCGAGCAGAGCGTCGAGAGGGCGCTGCGGGTAGCGACCCGCGCCTACGTGCTGGCGGAGGGCCGCATCGTGTCGGGGGGCACGCCGGCGCAGCTGCTCCGGGAGCCCCACATCCGGAGCGCCTACCTGGGCGAGGGCGAGGTCGAGCCGTGACCGGGCGGAGCGCGACCCGGAGAGCGTCCTTTCCGTGAGCCACTTCCCGTTCCGCGGTGTCCGCAGGCCACGCCTCGCCGCCGATGACCGCCTCATCGAGGAGCCGCCGGACCGCCGTCTGCGCCGGCGGCCGGTCCCGGCACGTTCCCGTAGCGGTGCAGGACGCGCGAGACCGTCTGCTCCCGGAGATACCATCGGAGCTCCAGGCGCCCGTTGGCGAGGACGGGCGCGTCGATGACGGTGACGCCGGCGCCGTTGGCGGCGACGCGAGCCGTGGTCGGGATCGGCCCCCAGACCCGCGCGCGCTCCGCCTCCCCGGGGGACGCCAGGCGATCCGCGAACGCCGCGTCCGTGTCCGCCACGACCTCGATCCCGTCGCATTCGGAGAGCCGCTCGACGAGCGGGCTGTCCGGGGGGAGACTCACGGTCAGCGGCACGCCGACCGCGCAGGCCGCCAGCGCCACCTGCGAGAGCGCGACGGCCGCCGCCGAGGGAGCTCCGCGCGCGATGACCCGCCGGCATGGTCGGTAGCGGAACGTGTTGCCCTCGCCGAGGATCGCGCTCGGATCGTGCTCGCAGCCGAAGTGCCGGCGCCACGCGCGGGCATAGCTCGCCGCGCTGGCCCGGAGGAGCGCCCGGTCGTCGGCCTCGGTCAGCCCGGACGAGAGCCATGCGAGCAGGGACGCCATCCGCTCCGGCAGCGGCTCGTCGTCCGAGCGGGGCGACGAGGCCTGGCGCCACCGGGCGAGCTGCAGCACGTAGTTCGGGCCGCCCGCCTTCGCGCCCGGCCCGACCGAGGACGCCTTCCAGCCGCCGAAAGGCTGGCGGCCCACGATCGCGCCGGTGATGGAGCGGTTGACGTAGAGGTTGCCGGCCTCGAGCCGATCGACCCAGCGCGCCATCTCGCGATCGTCCAGCGTCTCGATCCCGCTCGTGAGGCCGAACGGGGTGGCATTGGCGAGCGCGATCGCCTCGTCGAGGTTCTCGGCGCGCATGAGCCCCAGCACCGGGCCGAAGCACTCGGTGCGATGGAAGAATGAGCCAGGCCGCACCCCCAGCTTGATGCCGGGCGACCACAGCTGCGCATTGTCAGGCGCCGGGCGCGGCTCGAGGAGCCACTCCTCGCCCTCGTCGAGGACGGTCAGCGCGCGCCGGAGCGCGGTGCCGGGCGGCTGGGTGAGCGGGGTGATGCGGCTGGTCCCTGCCCACGCGCTCCCCACGCCGAGACTCTGGGCCGCGTCGCGGAGCTGCCGCCGGAAGTCGGGATCGTCGTACACCTCGGCCTCGCAGATGGCGAGGCTCGCGGCGGAGCACTTCTGGCCGTTGTGGCCGAAGGCCGAGCGGACGAGGTCGCGAATCGCCTGGTCCCGGTCCGCGAGCGAGGTGACGATGATGGCGTTCTTGCCGCTGGTCTCGGCGAACAGCGGGAGGTCGGGCCGCCAGCCGAGAAACAGGCGAGCCGTCTCCACGGATCCGGTCAGGATGACGGCGCCCACGCGGTCGTCGGTCACCAAGGCCCGGCCCGTCTCGTCGTCGGGGCAGGGCAGGAACTGCAGGACGTCGTGGGGGATGCCCGCGTCCCAGAGACAGCTGGCCAGCTCCCAGCCGACGAGCACCGCCTCGGGGGCGGGCTTGAGGATGACGGCGTTGCCCGCCGCGAGCGCGCCGAGCACGCCGCCGGCCGGGATGGAGAGCGGGAAGTTCCAGGGCGGCGTCACAACCACGACGCCGAGCGGCTCCATTCGACAGTCGTCGAGCTCGGCCGTCGTCTCGCGCAGCGTCCGCGCGTAGTAGCGCGCGAAGTCGACGGCCTCGGAGACCTCGGCGTCCGCCTCGGGCGCCGTCTTGGCGCCGTCGAGCATCATCGCGCCGATCAAATCGCCACGCCGCCGCTCGAGCGCCGCCGAACACGCCTCGAGCAGTGCCTCGCGCTCCGGGCCCGGCCGCGCCGACCACGCCGGCCAGGACGCCCGCGCGACGCCGAGCGCGCGGTCGACGTCCGCCGGCCCCCCGAGCGCGTACCGGTAGGCGGGGCAGCCGGGGCGCGAGGGATCGCAACCCTCCCCGTCCCGCGCGCCGGCGGATGGCTTTCCGCCGATCTGGAGCGGGATGGCCTCCGGCACGCGCTCGCGCCAGCGGTCCGCGACCTCCTCGATCCACGCCCGGTTCGGCGCGAGGGTCCAGTCGGTGTCGGGAGCGTTCTCGAACGGGGCGCCGGGAGGCCGCGGCGCCGGCCCGGCGCGCACGTCCGCCCGCCGGTCCTGCGTCCGGCGGGGCGCATCCGTGAGCGCCGCCTTGGCGCCGAACGCGGCCAGGAACCGGTCGCGCTCGACCTGCCACTCGGGCGAGCCGGGCTCCAGGTCGAACACGTGACGCAGGAAGTTCTCCGGCGCGGTGTTCTCGTCGAGCCGGCGGACCAGGTACGCGATCGCGCTGTGGAAGTCCTCGGCCCTCACCACGGGCGCGTAGAGCAGGAGACCACCGGCGCGCGCGCGCACCGCCCGGGCCTGGTGGTTGGCCATGCCTTCCAGCATCTCGAACTCGACCCACGGCGCGACGCCGCGAGCCTCGCGCAGCACGAGCCCGTAGGCGACGTCGAAGAGGTTGTGGCTCGCGACCCCCAGGTGGACGGCCTCCGCGTGCTCGCGCCGGCAGCCGTACTCGAGCATTCGCTTGTAGTTGGCGTCGACCTCGACCTTCCTCTCGAAGGGCGCCTGGGACCAGCCGTGCGTGGCCGCCTCGATGCGCTCCATGGCCAGGTTCGCGCCCTTGACGATGCGCAGCTTGACCGGCGCGCCCCCGCGGCTCCGGCGCGCGATCGCCCATTCCGTGAGGGACCGCTGCACGCGGTGGGAGTCGGGCAGGTAGGCTTGCAGCACGATTCCCGCGCGGAGGGACAGGAACTCGGGCTCGTCCAAGACCTCCCGGAATGCCGCCACCGTGAGGTCGAGGTCTCGGTACTCCTCCATGTCGAGGTTGATGAACTTCGGCGTGATCCGCCCGTCGGGGTGGTGGTACCGGTGGCGGGCTGCCGTCCGGTAGAGCGTGCGGAGGCGCTCCGCGACGTGGTCCACGCTGGGGCGAAACGCGACGAGGTCGATCTGGCTGAAGACGGACGAGACCTTCACCGAGATGTACTCGACGTCGTCGCGGGCGAGCAGCGCGAGGTACGCCTCGAGCCGGCGCGCCGCCTCCGCCTCGCCGAGGATCGCCTCGCCGAGCTGATTGAGGTTCAGCCGCATGCCCGCCCGCCGCCGCTCCTCGAGGTAGCGGCGGAGGTCCTCCTCCTCGCCGGGCAGGATGACGTTCTGGGTCTCGTGCCGCAGCCGGTTCACGATGGGCGGGACCACCAGGCTGGGGAGGTAATGCGCCATGGCGCCGCCCAGGAGGAGCGCGGCGCGCTCCCACCAGTCCATGTACCGGGGGACGCCGTGGCGCTCGAGGAGGTGGGCGAGCTGGTCGGCGATGCGCTCGGGGCGGCGGCTCCGGAAGGCCTGATCCGCGAGGGCGATCGTCAGCTCCTTGCCGTGCGGATCGGCCATCATCCGGGCGAGCTTCCGCGCCTGGGCGCGCTCCTCGGGGGTCTGCTGGGCGCGCGCCTCGCGCAGGAGCGCCTCGGCGAGCTCGACGGCGCGGTGGGCGAGTCGGTCCTCTGCCGTCGGATCGTCCGTCACGCCCATCCCCGTTCCCGCCTCCAGTGTACGGCGCTTCGGAGGACACCGGCCGGCCCCTGCCGCCCATGGCCTCGGGCCATCCCGGCGGCGGCAGCCGGCGCGTATCTGCTATGCTCGACGCGTCATGACACTTCCGACTCCGATCTCCGGCGCCTGCGCCTGGCGCGGCGAGGAGATGGCCGGCTCGACACGCTGGGTTCGCCGTCTCGACGAGACGGCCGTCGTCGAGATCGACGCGGCCCTCCGCGGGGCCCGATCGGCCGGGATCCCGTGGCACGAGACCACGCGGGAGCGCTTCCCGCTCCCCGGCCTCGCCGCCACCCTCGCCGAGGTGGCCCGCGAGCTGGAGGACGGCGACGGCTTGGTGACCCTGCGCGGCTTGCCGGTCGAGCGCTACGAGCCGGACGAGCTTCGCCAGATCTGGTTCGGGCTCGGCAGCCACCTCGGCCGGCCCGTCTTCCAGAACCGGCACGGCGAGCTGATGCGCGAGATCCGGGACGAGGGCCAGGCCGTCGGCGAGCGCTACGGCCAGATTCCGGCGGCGCGCGGCGGCCCCGACACGGTGCTCTCCTCGTACGCCCGCACGCTCTCGAACGGGCCGCTGCGGTTCCACACGGACCGTTGCGACGTGGTCGGTCTCCTCTGCGCCCGGCAGGCCCGGGCGGGCGGGGTCAGCAAGCTCGCGAGCTCCGTCGCGGTCCACAACGAGATGATCCGCCGCCGGCCGGACCTCGCGGCGGTCCTCTACCAGGACGTCTACAGGAGCCGCTTCGGTGAGGAGGCCACCCAGCACGACGTCGTGTACCCCCTGCCGGTCTTCGGCGCGCGCGACGGCAAGTTCACCAGCCACTACTCGCTGACCTTCATCGAGGTCGCCCAGATGGTGCCCGGGGTGCCGCCGTTGACCGCCGCGCAACGCGAGGCGATCGAGCTCCTGATGGCGCTGGCCGACGAGCTGTCCTTCGCGATGCGCTTCGAGCCCGGCGACATGCAGCTCCTCAACAACCACGTCGTGTATCACGCGCGCACCGCGTTCGAGGACGACGCCGCCAGCGGCAACGTGCGGCTCCTCTACCGGCTCTGGCTCTCGATGCCGAACAGCCGGGCGCTTCCGCGCGGCCACGAGATCCTGTGGGGCTCGATCGAGCCCGGCGCGATCCGGGGCGGCATCGGCCAGGCTCCGGCCGGCTGAGGCGCGCCCGCGCGCTCACCCAAGCCCGGGCCTCCGGCCGCCGGGCCACGCCCGGCCGCGGAATCTCACGTCGGCCCGCCGGGCGTCCCAACGGTGAGGGCTCCATCGACCCCAGGGCCGTATGGGAAGCATCCGCCGATCCGGAGGTGGGCAATGACGATCCGTCTGGATCACACGATCGTGCCGGCGAAGGACAAGCAGGCCTCGGCCGAGTTCTTCGCGGAGATCTTCGGGTTGACCGTCGAGCCGGGGGACGGTCACTTCGCGCAGGTGCGCGTCAACGACGGCCTGGCCTTCGATTTCGCCGACGAGCCCGAGCCGTGGGGCGGGCCGGGCTCGATCCCCGGACGGGCCGGAGCCATCACTACGCGTTCCACGCCAGCGATGCCGAGTTGAGGCGATCTTCCGCCGGGTGAAAGCCAAGGGGATCCCCTTCGGCAGCGGCCCATTCAGTCATGCCAATGGCCGGATCAACCGCCGCCGGGGCGGACGCGGGTCCTACTTCGAGGATCCCTACGGCCACCTCATCGAGGTCATGACCGTGCCCGAGACGGTCAGTCGCGAGCGACCTCCGCGCGCCTCAGCCGGTCGCCTCCGAGCCTCCGCTCGGGAGCGACGGGCCGGCGCGCGTTGACCTTGACAGGCCCCGACCGATCGGCCAGGCTTTCCGGTATCGGCCGGGGCGCCGCGCGCCCCGCGGCGGGGCGCACATCTGAGCGAGATCCGGGTCGTGCTCCAGGGGGCGTGGCGCTGATGCTCGGGTTCGTCGGCCTCGGGGTCATGGGCGGCCGCATGGCGAAGCGGCTCCTCGACGCCGGCCACCCGGTTGTCGGCTACAACCGGACCGCGGCGAAGGCCCGGTGGCTGGTCGACGCCGGGCTCAAGCCGGAGGCGTCGCCCCGCGCGGTGGCCAAGGCGGCCGACGTGGTCTTCAGCATGGTGACCGACACGGCGGCGCTCGATGCGGTGTCGCGCGGCGCCGACGGCATCCTCGCCGGGCTCGGGCGGGGCGCCGTGTACGTGGAGATGAGCACCGTGGATCCCGGGATGACGCGGGCCCTCGGGGCCGAGGTCGCCGCGCGCGGGGCGGCGATGCTCGACGCGCCGGTGTCGGGCAGCGTGGCCACGCTCGACGCCGGGCAGCTCTCGTTCATGGTGGGCGGGGAGGCGGCGGCCCTCGACCGCGTGCGACCGTATCTCAACGCGATCGGCCCCACGATCACGCACGTCGGGCCGCTCGGGCTCGCCGTCACGATGAAGATCGCCGCCAACCTCGGGCTGGCCGTCCAGATGGTCGCCTTCAGCGAGGCGGTGTGCCTCGCCGAGAAGGCCGGGATCGCCCGCGAGCGCGCCGTCGAGGCGCTCCTTCGGAGCGTCGTCGCCTCGCCCATGGTGAAGTACCGGGGCCCGTTCGTGCTGGGGATGCCGGCGGAGGCGTGGTTCGACGTGGGGATGATGCAGAAGGACCTCGGCCTGGCGCTGGGCCTCGGGCGGTCGGTGGGCGTGACATTGCCCAGCACCGCGCTCGCGCACGAGCTCCTCACGGCAGCCCGCGGGCTGGGGCTGGCCGATCACGACTTCGCGGTGGTGTTCGACGTCCTGGCCGGGATGAGCGGTCTCCCGCCGAGCGCGAAGATCGCCGCGAAGGGTGGAGGACGCTGATGGGACTGCCGACCTTCGGCACCATGGGCGTCGATTGGGAGGAGCGCGTCAACTTCGACCGGCTCCGCCGCGACCGCCTCGCGCGGGTGACGGTGGCGCTGGAGGAGTCGGAGCTCGGCGCGCTCCTGTGCTTCGACATGTACAACATCCGCTACATCACCAGCACGACCATCGGGGAGTGGGCGCGCGACAAGCTCTCCCGGTTCACGCTCCTTCCCCGGGGCGACTTGCCGATCATGTGGGACTTCGGGTCGGCCGCGCGCCACCACCAGCTCCACTGCCCGTGGCTCGGCGAGCGGTCGCGCGCCGGCATCTCGCTCCTCCGGGGCGCGATGACGCCGGAGATGGGCCGCGCGGAGGATCTCGCCCGCAAGATCAAGCGCGAGCTGGAGGCGCGAGGGCTCCACCGCGCCCCCCTCGGTGTCGACGTGATCGAGCTCCCGGTGCTGGCTGCCCTCCAGAACGAGGGGCTCCAGGTCGCCGACGGCCAGCAGCTGATGCAGACGGCGCGGCGCATCAAGACCCGCGACGAGATCGTCCTCCTCAACTCGGCCGCGATGATGGTGGACGCAGCCTACGAGGACCTCTACCAGGCGCTTCGTCCGGGCATTCGCGAGAACGAGCTGGTGGGGATCGCCGCCAAGAAGCTCTACGACCTCGGGTCCGAGGACGTCGAGGCGGTCAACGCGATCGCCGGCGAGCGGTGCAACCCGCACCCGCACGTCTTCTCGGACCGGGTGCTAAGGCCCGGCGATCCCGCGTACTTCGACATCCTGCACTCCTACATGGGCTACCGGACGTGCTACTACCGGTCGTTCGCGGTGGGCAGCGCCTCGCCGGCCATGGTCGACGCCTACAAGCGCTGCCGGGAGATGCTGGACGTCGCGATCTCCATGGTCAAGCCGGGCGTCACGACGGCGGACATCGTGGCGACCTGGCCGCGCGCCCAGGAGTTCGGCTTCCCCGACGAGGAGGCGTGCTTCGGCCTCCAGTACGGGCACGGGGTTGGGCTGTCGATCTGGGAGCAGCCCGTGATGAGCCGCCTGGTCTCGCTCGATCACCCGGTGGCGCTCGAGCCCGGCATGGTGTTCGCGCTGGAGAACTTCTGGCCGGCCGCCGACGGCTGGTCGGCCGCGCGCATCGAGGAAGAGGTGCTGGTCACCGAGACGGGGCACGAGGTGCTGACCCGCTTTCCGGCCGAGACCCTGCTCGTCGCCGGCACCCGGTACTGGACCGCGACGGGGCCGCTGGCTGCCACCCGCGAGGTGGACCCGTCGACGGGGCCCCGGCCGCCCGGCCGCGCCGGCGGCCGGCCATCCTGAACGCATCGGAGGACGCATGGCCGAGATCGTCGCCGCGGCGCTGACATCGCACGCGCCGCTCATCACCGGCAAGCCCGAGATCGCGAGGCCCGAGCAGCGGGAGCGGTTCTACGCGGGCTACCGCGAGATCCGCCGGCGCCTCGTCGCCGCCCGGCCGGACCTGATCGTGATGTTCGTGAACGACCACCTCCAGAACTTCCCGTACAGCAACATGCCCGCGTTCTGCATCGGCCTGGCGGCGAGCTACGACGCCCCGAGCCCCGGCGGCGCCAAGCTGATGCGGCTCACGCCGAGGAAGGTGCCCGGCGCGACGGAGTGGGGCATGGCCCTCCTCGAGGAGGGGCTCGCCACCGGCTTCGACTTCGCGTACTCCTACGAGATCGAGAGCTGGGACGAGCTCTCCGTTCCGCTGCACTTCCTGCTGCCGGAGGGCGACGTTCCCATCGTGCCCGTCTACACCAACTGCGGGGCGCCCCCGCTCCCGACCCCGCGTCGCTGCCACGACATGGGGGCCTTCGTCGCCCGCTTCATCCAGTCCCGGCCGGCGGGGGGGCGGGTCGCCGTGCTGGCCACCGGGGGCATCTCGCACTGGGTGGGCACTCCGGAGAGCGGGCGGATCAACCCGGAGTGGGACCACTGGGTCCTGGACCAGATCGCGCGCGCCGACGCCGACGCGCTCGCCCGACTCACCTTCGCCGAGATCGAGCGGGACGGCGGAAACGGCGGCCAGGAGATCCGGAACTGGATCGCGGCGCTCGCCACGGTGCCGGGCTGGAAGGGCGAGACCCTCGCCTACGAGCCCGTGCCGGAGTGGATCACGGGCTGCGCGACCGTGTGGATGCACCGATGAGCCCACAGGGCGCCACAGGCCACAGACCGTCCGATCAAGGCCGTCCAATCACGAAGACATCGTACGCACTCAACAAGCTGCTGACGTCCCTGGCCAAGCAGCACGCGACGCGGGAGCGTGTCGCCGAGGAGGAGCTCGCCGGGCACGAGCTGACCGCCGACGAGCGGGCGGCGCTCCAGGCGGGGGACATCACGCGTCTCTACCACCTCGGCGCCAACCCGTACCTCATCCGCCGCGTGTTCCGCCCCCGCTTCAAGGTCTGACCTCGCCGGGGGCGACGAGGGCGCGGGTCGGACGGCGGGGCAGGGCTCGCCTTGACGCGGCTCGTGGTCGACACGGATCCGGGCGTGGACGACGCGCTGGCGCTCATGCTGGCCTTCGCCCACCCGGGCGTCGAGGTCGAAGCCGTCACCGTCGTCGCCGGCAACGTGGGGCTCGACCGCACCGTGGCCAACGCCTGCACGGTCCTGGACGTGCTTGGCGCGGATCGCGCGGCGACCCCGGTCTTTCGCGGATGCGACCGGGCGCTCCTGGGCGGGCGCGTCGCGGCGACGTCCCACGGCGCCGACGGTCTCGGCGACTGTCACTTCCCGCCGTCCGCTCGGCGGGTCGAGGGCGAGCACGCCTCGCTCGCCCTGATCCGTCTGGCGAACGAGTCGCCCGGCGAGCTGACGCTCGTCGCGCTCGGACCCCTCACGAACCTCGCGGTGGCGGTCAGCCTCGATCCGGACCTTCCCCGCAAGTACCGGCGCCTGGTCGTCATGGGTGGTGCCGTGCGCGCGACCGGCAACATGCCCAACCCGTCGACGGAGTTTAACGCGTCGAGCGATCCGGAGGCCGCCGCCGTAGTCCTCGGGCGGTGGCCGGGCGTCGCCCTGGTGCCCTGGGAGACGGCCATGGGGTCCCTCGTCGAGATGGATCGGCTCCGCGAGCTCTGGTCCCGGCCGGGGGTCCGCGCCGACTTCGTCCGACGGATCACCGCGCAAAAGCCGGCCCTCGTGCTCGAGCACTTCGGCGTCTCGGGGATGTTCGCGGCCGATCCCGTCGCCATGGCGGTGGCGCTCGAGCCCGGGATCGTCACGCGCTCGGAGCAGCGCCACGTGGCCGTGGAGCTGGGCGGACGGCTCACGCGCGGCCAGACGACCGTGGACTGGTTCAACCTCGGTGGCGGGACGCCCAACGCGAGCCTGATCCTGGAAGTGAATCGCGACCGGTTCTGGGAGATGCTGAAAGCCGCGGTGGAGTAGGGCGCGCACAGGACCCGCGAGGGACGAGCCGGCTGTCCTTGACCGGTTTCCGGCGACCGGGCTAGTCTCTTCGCACCATCCAGAGCACCGAGGAGCATCCCATGGACGCACGATCGGCCGTGACGGGAGCCCCGACCCACGACGCGCAGGCCTTTTACAAGGAGCTCGAGCGGAGCCACCTGGTTGCGCTCTGGAACGTCAACAGGAGCCTCCTGCCGAAGGAGCCGAAGAGCCGCTGCGTTCCGCACCTCTGGCGCTGGGAGACCATGTTCCCCCTTGTCCAGCAGGGAGCCGAGGTGGCGCCCCTCAGCCGGGCGGCCGAGCGCCGCGTCCTCGGCTTCATCAACCCCGGGCTTCCGGACCGCTACGGCGCGACCCACACGCTCTGGGCGGGCTTCCAGTACGTGCTGCCTGGCGAGGTGGCGCCCGCGCACCGGCACTCGCCGGCCGCGATCCGCTTCGTCATCGAGGGCAAGGGAGCCTTCACCACGGTCGACGGCGACAAGTGCGTGATGGAGCGGGGCGACCTGGTCTTGACGCCCCCCTGGACGTGGCACGATCACGGCAACGACAGCGACCGGCCGATGCTCTGGCTCGACGGCCTCGATCTCCCGATGGTCGGGGAGATGGAGGGGCAGTTCTACGAGCCCTTCGCGGAGGACGCGCAGCCGATCGGGAAGCCGGTGGGGGACTCCGAGCGTCGCTACGGGGCCGGCCAGCTCCGGCCGACGTGGGACACGTGGACGGCATCCCACTCACCGCTGCTCAACTACAAGTGGGACCGAACCGAGGAGGCGCTCCGCCGCCTCGCATCGGTCGCGGGCGGCGCGAGCGCCTTCGACGATGTCGCGATGGAGTACGTCAATCCGCGCACCGGGGGGCCGGTGATGCCCACCATCGCTTGCTGGATCCAGCTCCTCCGCCCCGGCGTCCGCACGAAGGCCCACCGCCAGACCGGGAGCGCCGTGTACCTGGCGTTCGAGGGACAGGGCCAGACCGTGATCGACGGCCAGCGCTTCGACTGGCGGAGGGGCGACCTCTTCGTCGTCCCGACGTGGGCCTGGCACGAGCACGCGAGCGTCGATGGGGAGGCAATCCTCTTCTCGGTGCAGGACACGCCGATCATGCGCGCCCTGGGCCTCTACCGCGAGCAGGCCTACGAGGCGCACGACGGCCACCAGCCGGTCACGCGCGTCTTCGGGGGGTAGCGGCGTTGCGCCTCGTGGTCTTCGACGACAGTCGGCTGGGCCTCCTGCGGGACGACTCCGTGGTCGACGCCAGCGACCTCGTCGGGGCGGGCGGCGCGGACTGGCCGCCGGTCTTCCTCCTGCGCGTGATCGCCGACTTCGACCGCCTGCGCCCGCGGCTTCTCGACGCGCTCGGGCGGCGCCCGGGCATCCCGCTCGCCCGCGTACGGCTGCAGGCGCCGGTGGTGTTTCCCAGCAAGGTGATCGCGGCTCCGGTGAACTACCGGCTTCACATCGAGGAGATGCGCCCGCTGATCAAGGGCGAGCTTCACGCGATCGAGCGCTACGGGGTGTTCCTGAAGGCCCCCTCGTCCGTCGTGGGCCCGGAGGCCACTGTGGAGCTGCCGTTCCCGGACCGGCGGACCGATCACGAAGTCGAGCTCGGCGTCGTGATCGGGCGGACCGCCCGGAACGTGGCGATGGCCGACGCCATGGCCCACGTGTTCGGCTACACGGGAGTGATGGACATCACCGTGCGCGGCGAGGAGGACCGGTCCACCCGGAAGTCCTTCGACACCTTCACGCCGGTCGGGCCCGCGCTGGTGACGGCCGACGAGATCCCCGACCCGCACGGGCTCCAGCTCCAGCTCTGGGTCAACGGGGAGCGCCGCCAGAACGGCAACACCCGGGACATGATCTGGAGCGTGCCGCGCCTCATCGAGTACGCCTCCCACGTCATGACGCTCAACCCCGGCGACTTGCTCTCCACCGGAACCCCGGACGGCGTCGGCCCGCTGCGCCCGGGCGACCAGGCGACCATGGAGATCGAGCGCGTCGGGCGGCTCTCGGTCAGGGTGGAGCTCCGGAAGCCCTGACGCGCCAGCAAGGGGGAGAGTGAAGGGCCGACGTCTCGCCACCCTGCTCTTGCCGCTCTGCACCCTGCTCCTCTCCTGGGCGCGGCCGGTCGCGCCCGCCGAAGAGCCGGTGTGGCAGGCCCTCCGCATGCCCGGCGCGGTGGTGGTGCTTCGCCACAGCTACGCCCCGGGTGCGTTCGATCCACCCGGCGCGCGCCTCGACGACTGCTCGACCCAGCGCAACCTCGACGACAGCGGCCGGACGCAGGCTCGACGGATCGGCGAGGCGTTCCGGCGAGAGGGCATCACGGTCGGCGCGGTCCTCTCCAGCCCGCGCTGCCGGTGCCTCGACACGGCTCGCGTGGCCTTCGGGAAGGTGGAAGCGTGGGAGGTTCTGCAGGGCTCGCTGAACGACGCGGATCTTCGCCAGCGACAGCTGGTCGAGTTGCGACGGCGGATCGCGGCGCATCTCGCCGGACCGCCGCTCGTCATGGTCACTCACGGGAGCGTTGTCACCGACCTGACCGGGCGGAGCATCCGGATGGGCGCCTTCGTGGTCCTGCGGCGTGGGGCAGACGGGGGTCACGCGGTCGCGGGCGAGCTTTACGTCGACTGAGACGCGCCGCCGTCGGGCCCTCGTGGGCCCTGGGCCGCCCGTCGACTCTCACCCGTCGGCGGCCGCCCCCAGAAGCTTCTCGACGATGACGCAGTCGCGCCACTGGCCGTCGAGCCGACCGTGACGCCGGTAGACGCCGACCACGCGGAAGCCCGCCCGCATATCAACAAACCTTGATCTGTCAAGCCTGCGCCGGCGGGGACCCACCGCCCGAGCCGGCTGTCCCAACTCCCTAGCGGCCTCGAACCGTCAGGACGGGGCAGGGGGCGACGCGGACGAGGCGCTCGGCCACGCTCCCGAGCAGGATCTTCGACACGCCGGTCCTTCCGTGGGTCCCGATCACGAGCAGGTCCGCGCGCCCGCGCCGGGCGGCGCGCGGGATCTGATCCTGGGGCGCGCCGTCGAGAAGGCGCCCCGTCGCCCGCACCCCCGCCTTCCTGGCACGGCCGACGAGCGCGGTCAGCTGCTTCTGCGCTTGCCGGCGCGTCGCCTGGTCGATCGCCTCGTACGTCTCGGCCGGCACGTAGCCGAAGTCGCCCCCCGCCGGCAGCATCAGCGGGGCCACCGCATGAACCACCTGGAGCGGGGCCCGATTCTGGTGAGCGAGGGCGATGGCCTTGACCAGGGCCGGGCGCGAGGCGCTGGAGAAGTCGGTCGCGTGAAGGATGCGTCGGAAGACTGGCATGGCACCTCCCAGGCCCTGGTCCCGCCGACCGGCTGGACTCCCCCTGATCCGGGCCACCTCCACGATCGCACGGGCCGCGGCGCCGCGCCAGACCGATGGTCCCGGCGCGAGGGGGATGGGGCGCCGCGGGCCAGCCGCAGCGAGGCGATCCCATGGCGATCGATCCCAGGCCTCGGCGCCGGCGTGCGGGTCGTGGCCGGCCGGACCACCGCGCGCTCGCGGTGGGGGCTGGTCTTCGGGAGCGAGCGGTGCTATCGCATCGACCGGGCGCAGTTGCATGTCGCGGCGCAGGCCAGCCGGGGAGCGGCGCGACGAGGGAGACGACCCGGGCGCGAGCGCCACGACGCCCGGACAATGCCCGAGCGCGATGAGGTGACGATGACCGAGCGACGCGTGCCAACCGAGGCCGAGGTGCAGAGCTGGATCCGTGAACGCCACAACTGGGGGCGCTGGGGCCCGGACGACCAGCGGGGGACGATCAACCTGATCACGCCGGCGAAAAGGGTGGAGGCGGCCCGGCTCTGCCGGACGGGCCGCAGCGTGTCGCTATCCCGGCCCTTTCCCAAGGAGCCGGGGATCAACAACGCGTTTCCCGCGCAGCACTTCATGAAGACGATGGCGCGGGGCAGGGGCGGGGCGGCGCTCGACTACTACGGCATCTTCTACCACGGTGTCGCGTCCACCCACCTCGACGCCCTCTGCCACACGTGGGACGAGCGCGCCATGTGGAACGGCCGGGACCCCAAGCGCGAGATCACCCTCGATGGCGCGACCTTCGGATCGGTGGAGCACTGGAGTGACGGGATCATGACCCGGTGCGTGCTCCTGGACGTGCCGCGGCACCGCGGGACACCGTCGGTGACGCACGACCGTCCGGTCCACGGCTGGGAGCTGGAGGAGATCCTGGAGACCCGCGGCCTCCGCCTCACCCCGGGCGACGCGGTGGCCGTCTACAGCGGGCGGGAGGCCTGGCAGGCGGCGAATCCGGACACGCCGTATGGCCGGCCCTTCGGCGGCAGCCCCGCCGCCCGGCCGGGGCTCCACATCTCGTGCCTGCCGTTCCTGCGGGACCACGACGTGGCGCTGCTGGTCTGGGACATGCTCGATCACCTACCCATCGGCTACGACGTGGCGTGGGCGGTGCACTCGGCGATCTTCGCCTACGGGATGCCGCTGCTCGACAACGCGCTGCTGGCGCCCCTCGCGAAGGCGTGTGCCGAGGAGAAGCGGGACGAGTTCATGCTGGTGATCGCGCCGCTGCCGGTGGTGGGCGGCACCGGCTCCCCGGCCAACCCGATCGCCGTGTTCTGAGCTTGGGGTGGCGGGTCTTGCCGGAGACCGGGCGGGCCCGCGATCTCACCCGCTGACTTGACGCGGAGGCGTGGAGCCGGCTCAGCGGCGCCCGGTGCTCGTGCCCGCCGGAGAGCCGGTTCGATCCAGCGTCGGGACCGTGGACCGGGCGGATCCTCCGAAGAGGAGCCATCCGGCGACGGCGAGGTACGCCACGTACGCTCCCACCTCCCACGTCGACGGCCGGGCTCGATAGCCGAGGAGCCCTGCCAGCAGCGATCCGACGAAGCCGCCGTCGTCGAGCCAGCCCGAGGTGTCCCACAGGGTATCCGCGGCGGGCAGGAGGCCCAGCCCCTGGAGACGGCCGACGCCGGTGCTGAAAAGCCCGGCGGCCAGAAGGAGCAGAAACCCCGACGTCCACGCGAAGAAGCGCCGGAGGCTCACCTGTCGCGCGCCCTGGAAGACGAGCACGCCGAGCACGATCGCGCCGAGCACGCCCAGCACGCCACCGAGGGCGAGCAGCGAGCTGCCCGCCTTCGTCCCCACCTGAGTGAGCAGCCCCCAGATGAAGAGCACGGTCTCCGCCCCTTCCCGGAAGACGCCGGTGAAGGCGATCATGCCCACGACCCAGAACTGCTGCCTCGCCTTGGCGGCGTCGATGCGCTGCTCGACGTCACCGCGAATGGCGCGCGCGTGCTGTCGCATCCACCAGCCGTGCCAGGTCAGCGTGGCGCTCGCGGCGAACAGGATGGCGGCGCCGATGAGGTCGGGCCCGAGGTCGACCAGCGGTCCGGAGAGCACCGTCACCATGACGCCCAGAGCGAGGCTTGCCACGACGCCCAGGAGGGCCCCCACCGTCACGTACCGGAACTCCCGCCGCGCGCCGATCTTCTCGAGATACGTGTAGATGAGGCCGAGGACCAGCGCGGCCTCGAAGCCCTCCCGCAGCGTGATGACGAAGGTGCCGCCCACGCGGCTCGCCTATTCCGCCACGATCCGGCCCTTGGCGGTCGCCTCGTGATACTCCCCGACGAACCTGTACGTTCCGGCCTTCAGCGCCGGGACTCGGACCTTGAGCGTCTTGTTGCCGGGGACGACCTTCTCGATCTTGAGGTCCTTGCTCTCGAACTCCTCGGGCGTGGCGTCCTTGTTCGTGATGACCAGCACGAACGCTTGGCCGGCCTTCACCTTGAACTCCTCGGGGGTGAACTTGTGCTGGTCGATGGTCAGGGCGAGCTCCGGCGGCACCGGCGTCTGGGCGTGGGCGGCCGAGAGACCTCCGAGGACACCCAGAACCAGGCCGATCCGGAAGAGAACGTGACGCATGAACGAGCCCTCGCTTGATGGGGTGGACGGTCGATGCGAGTGTCAGGCACCCATTATGATATGGGTTAGGGTGACCTAACCGGAGACGGCTGTCAAGCCGTTCCTGGGCCGGATGGGGGCCCGACGAATCCAGGCCGGGGCCGCCTTGCGGCGGGCCTCCCCGCGGCGCCCGCCGGCCGTGAGCGGGGGGCGGGCCTCCGGGTCACGGACGGACCGAGGGGGAGCCTAGGGGCTCCCCCTCGGTGACGCTTCGACGCGGCGCGGCCGGCCTTAGCCCTTGGCGTGCCGGGCGTAGATCTCCGCGACGACCTTGTGGGCCTCCTCGACCGCCTTCTCGGCCGGCCAGTTCTCGACCAGGACGCGCTGGGTCATCTTGCCGACGACGTGCGTGTTGAGGACCTCGCCCGCCGCGGGGGTCGGGGAACCCGCATAGCTCACCGGGACGCCCGTCTCCGCCATCTGGATGAAGTGCTTGAACACCGGCTTCTCGCGCCAGAAGGGGCTATCGAAGAGGCGCTTGTAGACCGGCGCCCAGCGCCCGCCGGTCGACTGCACGATCTTGTCGTAGTTGTCGGGCCGCAGCATGTAATCGATCAGGCCCTTGCCGAGATCGGGGTACGGGCTCTTCTTGAAGAGGACCAGCGACCAGGTGTCGATCTGGCTCACGCTCCCCTTGGGCCCGGCGGGGACCGGGAAGAGGCCCGTGACCTTCTGGAGGTCCTTGTCGTTCCCATCGAGGTAGGCGTAGATGCTCGTCGGGTTCATGACGAACGCGGCCTGCCTCGACTGGTAGGCCTTGTTGTTGCCCGAGTCGTCCCATGAGATGGCCCCGGGCGGGATAATCTTGTGGGTCTTGAACATGGCCTCCAGCACCTTGAGACCGGCGATGTTCTCTGGCGAGTTCATCACGATCGTCTTGTTGTCAGCCTCCACCGTCTTCCCGCCGTAGCACCACAGGATGTTCATGACGTTGTCGGTCGTGTCGAACGTGAGGCCCAGGCAGATGCCGAACGCGAAGAGGCGGGGTGGCTCCTGGATCTTCTTGCTGGTCTCGATGAACTCGTCCCAAGTTTTCGGATACTCGACCTTGGCCTTCTCCAGCAGGTCGAGCCGCGCGTGAACTGGCCACGGGTTCACGGCCAGGGGGGCGCCGAGGTAGCGGTTGCCGACGCGGAGGGCGTCCAGGGTCGCCTGGAAGACGCCCTTGGGCTCCTTCCTCATCTTCTCCACCAGGTCGGTGAGATCGACCAGGTGACCCTGGCTCCCGAAGAACTGGACGCCCGAATCGTAGAGCCGCATGACGTCGGGAGGATTCCCGGCCTCGAGGGCGGCCGACAGCTTCTGGATGTACACGTCGCTACCGACGACCGTGAACTCGACCTCCTCGTCCTTCAGCCCCGCCGACTTGGCGAACTCGTAGACCTGCTCCTTCTGCAGCTGGTCGGCGATGGGGGTGAAGTTCGGGAGCTGCCAGAAGATGAGCTTCTTGGCCCGCTGGGCGTGGCTCTTGTTGACGAGCCACCAGGGGCTCGTGGTCGCGAGGCCGGTCGCGGCCGCTGCCTTCAGGACCTGTCGCCGCGAGACGCGCGCTTCTGCCATCGTGCGGTTCTCCTTTGCCAGACTTGGTGATGTGCTCGGAGGGCTAGCCCTTGACGGCGCCCAGCGTCAGGCCCTTCACGACCCAACGCTGGAAGACGAGGTACAGGATGACCGGGGGCAGGGTGCTGAGCACGGAGGCGCCCATCATCGGCCCCCAGAAGAACACGTCCTCGACGATGAACAGCGAGAGGCCGGCCGTGATGGTCCGGACCTCGTTGCTGCTGATGAAGACCTGCGCGTAGAGGAACTCGTTCCAGGCCTGGGTGAAGGAGAAGAACGCCACGACGGCCAGCGCGGGGAGCGCCATCGGAAGGATGATGCGCACGAGGGTGCCGATCCGCGAGCAGCCGTCGACCAGCGCCGCCTCCTCGAGCTCGAGCGGCACCGACCGGAAGTACCCCATGAGGAGCCACGTGCTGAACGGCACGGTGAAGCCGAGGTACGCGAGGACCAGCCCATGGTAGGTGTCGACGAGCCTGAGCGTCGACATCACGGCGAACAGCGGGATGAACAGGAGCGACGGCGGCACGAGATAGCTGAAGACCAGGCCGCGAGCGATCGCCGCCCGGCCCGGGAATCGGAGCCGGGCGAGGGCGTAAGCGCCCAGGCAGCCGAAGATCAACGAGAAGACCGTCGTGCCCACCGCGACGATAGTCGAGTTCCGGACGTACTTGACGAAGGGCGTCTTGGCGAAGAGCAGCCGGTAGGCGTCGAAGGTCGGATGCCGCGGCACCAGGGTCGCCTCGAAGCCGTAGATCTCCTTGTCCTTCTTGAGCGAGGTGGCGATCATCCAGTAGAACGGCACCAGCGTCCAGACGAGCATCACCACCAGGAGGACGTTCCCGACCCACCGGAGCAGGCGCTGCGTGCCGGTCTTGGTCCGCACGGGCTACTCGTCCGGCTGACGGAGCATGCGGCGGGTGAGGAGCAGGATCAGCAGCACCAGCAGCGGGAAGAGGATGAGAGAGACGGCAGCACCCATGCCGAGCCGGAAGGCCCCGAGCGCTAGCTCGTACGACAGATAGGGAAAGATCTGCGTGCGTCCCGCCGGACCGCCCTTGGTCAGGATGTAGACGAACTGGAGATTCGTGGCTGTCCAGATGGTCGAGAGCATGACCGTCGTGAGGAAGATGGTGCGGAGCCGCGGGATGGTCACGAAGAAGAACTGCTGGACGATCGAGGCCCCGTCGATCTCGGCCGCCTCGTAGAGCTCCCGGGGGATCGCCTGGAGCCCGGCCAGGAACGTCATCGTGTAGAAGGGCGTGCCCGCCCAGACCACGACGGCGATGACGCAGCCCATCGCCAGGCTCGGATCCGACAGCCACGAGATGATGTTCTTCGTGATGTGGAAGGTGATCAGGAAGTTGTTGAGGAAGCCGGAGAGATCGTCGAAGATCCAGCGCCAGTTCAGCGACGCGATGACGACCGGCACCGCCCACGGCACGAACAGGAGCGTCCGGAAGAAGTTGTTGAAGCGCCGCTCCTGGTCGAGGACGAGCGCCATCGTCAGGCCCAGCACGAACTTGAGCGCGACCGCGACGACCGTGTAGACGACGCTGTTGTACAGGGTCCGCACGAAGAGGTCGTTATGGAATAGATCGACGTAGTTCTGGAACCCGACGAAACGCCCGGGCGCGCCGACCATCTTGTTCAGGAGCGACAGGTAGATGCCCATGAAGAAAGGATAGGCGACCAGGCCGAGGATGACCGCGAACGTCGGGGTCAGGATCGTGTACGCGAGCCGCGCCTCGCTTCCGAACCGGGACCGCCCGGCCGGGAAGGCTGATCGCACCGGAACCGCGACCATGATCGCCGTGTCCGCCGGACCGCCTGGCACGAGATTCAAGCGCTCGCCCGCTGATTCTCGATAGGCTTCGGTCGGGTCGGCACGAACCGCCACCGGGCCTCCTTGCCAGGCCGTCGCCTGTGGGCTTCGGAGCCCGCTGCTCCGCGTGCCGATCAAAGGCGTGAGTCTGCGCGATTATTCGTCGTCCGGCCACGCGGTGTCAAGGCGCCCGGCCCTCGGCGCCGCCTGGCGAAGCCCCGGGCCCCGTGCGACAATCACCCGCCGACAGCGGCGCATCGCGTATGGGGAACGGCGCAGCGAAGGGCGGAGAGCACATGGGGCCGGCCGGGGCGCCCCGGCGGGACGTGGCGGTGGGCGGGGTCCTGATCCTGATCGGGATCGCCGTGATCGGTCTGGCGCTGCAGGTGGAGCCGGGCGTCCAGACCGACGCGCTCGGACCGCGGGCCTTTCCTCTCGCCCTCGGCGCGGCGATCGCCGCATGCGGGATCCTGCTGGCCGTCTCGGCCACGCTGGGCGACCGGTGGACGGCATCGGCCGCCGTGTTCTCCGAATCCGCGGACGACGACGCCACCGAGGGCGAGCTGCGATCGCCCTGGCGTCTCGTCGGTGCCGTGGCGGCGACCGCGACGTACCTGGTTGCGTTCGAGCGTCTGGGATACCTCCTCGCCACGCCGGCCTACGTCGTGGCGATCCTGCTCCTCCAGGCGGGCGTCCGCGCCCGCGTCCTCCTGACCGCGCCCCTGCTCGTGACCCTCGCCCTCTACGCCGCGTTTCGGTTCGGCCTGCTCATCCCGGTCCCGGCTGGGCTGCTCGAGCCGTGGCTGCCGTGGTGACTGCGGGGCCGTGAGCCTCCTGGAGGGGCTGGCCGGCGGCTTCGTCAGCGCGCTGGAGGGGGCGCGCATCGTCGCCATGGTGGGAGGAGTCGCGTGGGGAATCATCGGCGGCGCGATTCCCGGGATCAGCGGCGCCGTGGCCATGGCGCTCGCGCTCCCGTTCACCTTCGCCATGGACGCCACGACCGCGCTGGTGATGCTGGCCGGCGTGTGGGCCGGCGCGAACTACGGGGGGTCGATCCCGGCCATCCTCATGCGGATCCCCGGCACGCCGGCCTCGGCCGCCTGCCTGCTCGACGGCTGGGAGCTGACGCGACAGGGCAAGGCGGCGAAGGCCCTCGGGGTCTCCCTCGTCTGCGGGACCCTCGGGGGCGTGGTGAGCGTCATCGTGCTGATCGCGATGGTCCTCCCGCTCGGGGAGGTGGTGCTCCGGTTCGGCTCGCCCGAGACGTTCGCGCTCGCGATGTTCGCGCTCACCCTCCTGGCCGGGCTGGCGGAGGCGAGCTTCCTGAAGGGCCTGGCGTCGGGCTTCGTCGGCCTGCTGCTCACGACGGTCGGCCTCGACACGCTCACCGGCTCGCTCCGCTTCACCTTCGGGCGCACCGAGCTGATCACCGGCATCGACGTCGTCGCCGCGATGGTCGGCCTCTTCGCCATCACCGAGATGTTCTACCGCATCGCCCACCCGGACGAGAACGCGGTGATCGCGGCCGCCGGCGCGCGCACGGCGTTCCCGACCCTCCGGGAGCTCCGGGAGCTCTGGCCCGCCACGCTGATCGGCACGATCGTCGGGCTGATCGTCGGGGTCATGCCCGGGGCGGGGGCGACGGCGTCCTCGTTCGTCGCGTACAACGAGGCGCGGCGGTGGTCGAAGCATCCCGAGCTGTTTGGAAAGGGGTCGATGGAGGGCGTCGCCGCGCCGGAGACCGCGAACAACGCGGTGCAAGGCGGCGACCTGGTGCCGACACTCGCGCTCGGGATCCCGGGCTCCAACTCGGCCGCGATCATGCTGGCCGCGCTGATCCTCCACGGCATCCAGCCCGGCCCTTTCCTGCTCTCGAAGCACCCCCAGCTCGTCTACACCCTGTTCGCCGGGCTGCTGATCGTGAACCTGCTGATGATCCCGGTCGGCCTCGTGATCCTGCGGCTGTGCCTCCTGGCTCTCCACCTGGCGACCCCGGCGCTCGTGGCGGCCGTCCTCGCCCTCTGCATGATCGGCACGTACGCCGCCGAGCTCCAGATCGTGAACCCGTGGACCGCGCTCGCCTTCGGAGTGCTGGGCTGCGGGATGCGGGCCTACGGCTTCTCGCCGGCCGCGATGGTGCTCGGCATGGTGCTGGGCGTCATGGCCGAGAGCGAGCTCCGTCGCTCGCTGATCATCTCCCACGGGAGCTGGAGCATCTTCGTCACCCGACCGATCACGGCGACCCTCCTCTTCCTCACCGTGGCCGTCCTCGTGTACCCGCTGGTGCTCGGCGCCCTGCGCCGCGGACGCGCGACCCGCGCGTCGGCGGCGACGACATGATCCGACGACCAACAAGGAGGCGATCCACATGGACAAGCCATCGGCTCTCGGGATCCTGACGGGCGCGGCGCTCGCGCTGGCCGCGGCCGGCGCGCCGTGGTCGGTCTCGGCGCAGCCGGGCGTGTTCCCCACGCGCCCGATCACGTTCGTGGTGGGCTTCGCCCCGGGGGGCGGCGCGGACGTCTTCGCCCGCGCGCTCGCCGAGGCCGCCAGGACCACCCTGCCGCAGGCGCTCGCGGTCGAGAACCGGCCGGGCGCCGGCGGGACCGCTGCCGCGGCCTACGCGGCCGGCCGGCCGGCCGACGGCCACACGATCCTGTTCGCCCACGCCGGCTCCTCCATCATCACGCCCACGATCACCAACCAGCCCCAGCTCAAGTGGGACGCCTTCGAGCCCGTGGCGCGGATCCACGCCGAGGAGGAGTGGCTGTTCGGTCATCCGGACGGTCCCTGGAAGACGATCGACGAGGTGACCGCGCACGCCAAGACGCATCCCAAGCAGGTGCGGGTGGCCGGCTCGGCGATCGGCGGGATCGACAGCTTCGTCGTCCTGTCCTGGGAGAGGGCGGCCGGCATCGACGTGGAGTACATTCCTCACGAGGGCGGCGGGCCGGCCACGCTCGCCTTCCTGGGGAAGAACGCCGAGCTGCTGATCGGCAACCTGTCCGAGGTCAGCCAGCACGTCGAGGCGAAGAAGATGGTGCCGCTGGCGGTGGCGAGCGAGAAGCGGAGCGCCATCTTTCCGGGCGTGCCCACGCTCCGGGAGAAGGGCTGGGACGTGGTGATGCTCCAGTGGCGGGGGGTCCTCGCGCCCAAGGGCACGCCGGCCCCGCGCGTCGAGTTCCTGGCGGAGGCGTTTCAGAAGGCGATGTCAGCCGACTCCTGGAAGGCGTTCAACCAGAACGCCAAGGCGATCGACGCGTACCTCGGCCCCGCCGACTTCCGGAAGTTCCTCGGGGCCGAGGAGGAGCGGTTCGTCAAGATCATCGACCAGCTCGGCCTGCGGAAGAAGTAGAGCCCGTCGCGTTGCAGGCGTCGCAGATCGGCTACGCCGCGTCATCGGGCCCGGTCGAGCGCTACTTCCCGCTGGCGCGGCGCCAGTCCCTCAGCTGGCTGGAGTTCTCGTGCCAGAATCCGGTGAACTTTCCCCAGACCTTCGACCGGGCGCGGATCCGCCGCGTGCGGTCGCTCATCGACCGGTCGGGGGTCCGGTGCGGGCTCCACTCGGCCTCCTTCGTCAACACCGCCGAGATCATGCCCACGGTCCGGAAGGCGGCCGAGGCCCACCTGCGGGAGTACGTGGACCTCACCGTCGCCCTCGGCTGCGAGTACCTGGTGATCCACTGCGGCTTCCACTTCAGCGCCTACCTCAAGACCGTGCGGGCCGCCCTCTACGAGACGATGGCGCGCTGCGTGGAGTACGGCGAGCGGCGGCGGGTCCCCCTGGTGATCGAGAACATGAACCCGCTGCCGGGGGACTCGGAGTTCCAGTACCTCGGCGTCACCGTCGAGGAGCTCCGCGCGCTCTTCGCCCGGATCCGCTCGCCCTTTCTGGGCCTCGCGCTCGACGTGGCCCACGCGGAGCTGCTCCCCGGCGGCACGGTGCCGTTCGTGCGCGCGCTCGGCGAGCGCATCCACTCCGTCCAGCTCTCGGACAACCGCGGCCGCGTCGACGAGCACCTGACGGTCGGCGAGGGCACCATAGACTTCGCGCGGGTCCTCGGCGCGCTGCGGGGGATCGGGTTCGCCGGCCCGATGATCATCGAGCTCTTCGACGTGCCGAAGAAGCTCGTGAGCCACCGGCGGCTGCTCGCCCTCCTGGCGCGGCACGGCTCCGCATCGGCGCGGGCGCGGCGCGCGCCAGGGATTCTCCGGCGGCGGACGGGCGCCCGCTGAGCGCGGCGCGCCGGTCGCGTGCTACTCGGGGAGCCCCTGGAGGGCGTACATGAGGATGAGGGCCGGCGTCGGCTTGCCGAGGGCGCCGAACCACTTGGAGTAGATCGCGCCGATGGCCCCCGAGCGGTAGATGCGCGCCAGGGCGCGGTTGGCGACGAAGCGGAACGCCGAGTCGTCGCGCCGGACCATGAAGCCGTAGGGCTCGTACGAGAGGTCGTCCGAGATGAGCGCGTAGCGGGAGGTCCCGCGAGCCTGGAGCACCAGGCCGATCAGGATGGTCCGGTCGGAGGCATAGGCCTCGATCTTGGAGGTCTGGAGCGCCGCGAGGCCCTCGTCGTGGTCCTTCACGGGCACGACCGAGGCCGAGATGGACTGGGTGCGCAGGAAGTCGGCGACCGCCTTCTCCGTCGTCGTGCCGGGCACGACGCCGACGCGCTTGCCGGCGAGGTCGCCCACGGTGCGCATGCCCGACCCCTCGGCGATCAGCAAGCTCGCGCCGTCCACGAAGGTCATGAGCGTGAAGTCGACCTTCTCCTGCCGCGAGAGGGACGCGGTCGTGGAGCCGCACTCGATGTCCACCGTGCCGTTGACCACCGCGTCGATCCGGTTGTCGGGCGTGACGGGGACCCAGCGCACCGCCAGGTTCGGGAGCTTCAGCTCCTGCTGGACCGCGACGGCGATCTCCCGGCAGAGGTCGATCGAGTAGCCGGTGGGCTTACCGTCCGAGCCGGTGAAGGAGAAGGGGAGGGCGTTCTCGCGATAGCCGACCGTCAGCGTGCCGCTGTCCATGACCTTCTTGAGCGTTCCCGTGAGCGTCTGCGCCTGCCCGGTCGTGGTCCCGAGGACCGTCATCATCGCCAGAGCGATCACCGCGCGTCGCCGCATTGGAGCCTCCCATGTCGAAACGATCGTCGTGTCTACACCGAAACCGGGCTCGGCGCGGGTAGTCTATCGACCCCTCTCCATGGCGTCAAACGACCGAGGGTGCTCGGCGCGCGAGGTCCGCGGTCAGTCCACGACGCGGAGGCTGGTCACGAAGTAGCTCGTCTCGCCGAAGCAGGTCGTCGGCAGGCCCCGGTGCTCGCGATAGTGCAGCACGACGCGCTTGCCGAGCGCCGCGTTGATCTGGGGCGAGAGGCTGACGTCCCTCACGCTGAAGTTCCAGATGACCGGCGTGACGCCGGGGACGATCGAGATGGCGAGCTCGCCCTCGTGGGTCTTGCAGAGCCAGCCCTTGCTCGAGAACTTCTGGAGGATCCCGGCACGCTCGCCCTCCGAGTAGGGCCAGGACAGCACGACCCAGAGGTAGAGCCCGAAGACGAGCGCCGCCACCAGGAGGATCACGCCGAGGATCGAGCCCGCCCGGCTCATGGTCGTCGCGGCTCCACGGCGCTACCGTACATCAGAACGCGCGCGGAGCGGCGCCCGCGGCCCGGACCGCGGCCCGAGCCCGCTATGCTGCGGGGCGTGCCGCTTCCGGGCCAGGAATCCTACGAGCAGGCGCGACCACGAGCGGGCTCAGCGACGGAGGGCGCTGAGGTTGACCTGGCCCGACTCCTGGAGGAAGGTCTCGATCGTCGCGAGCGACGTGACGTAGGTCTCGCCGGGGACCGGCACGTCGATGTACTGGAGCGTCGGCTTCTGCCCGAAGGGCACGCGCGCGGTGCCGTAGCCCTCGATCAGGCCGACGAGCCGGCCGCCGAGCGCGTCGAACACGCCCCCGCCGCTCATCCCGTAGGCCACGGACGCATCCACCACCATCGACGCCCCGGCGAGGAGGTTCCCTTTCTCGTCGAGATTCACCTCGCTGACCATGCCGCTGATGAGACGGATCTGACGGCCCCACGGGAACCCGACGATCCAGATCCGGTCGCCGAGCGCGGGCGGCCGGCCGAGGGGCGCCGACTGGCAGCGGGGTGCCCGCACGCGCAGTAGCGCGAGGTCGACGTGGGGGCTTTCACGGCGCGTGATGAGCTGAGCGCGCACCTTCGTGGCCGCCCCGTGGTGCCGACCGAGCAGGACGTACGTCTCGTTCTCGTCTCCCGGAGTCACACCGGCGAATGTGTGGCCGCTAGAGAGGACCAGGCACTCCGATCCCGTGCCGTCCGGCGTGGCGACGATGACGACGCCCGAGCCGGTTCGGAACCGGTCACCGCTCCGCTCGAGCACCACTTGGACCGAGGATTCGAGGACGTGTTGAATGACTTCCTTGTCCGCGGCTCTTGCCGGTGACGGGGCACTCGGAGAGTTGGCGCTCGGAGGACCTGGCGCCTGACCGGTGACACAGCCCGCGGCGAGTGGCAGGAGCGCGACCCACATTCCCGCGGCGCGGACGAGTCTTCCTGACATGCGATCTCCCCGGGTCAGCCTTCGAGATCCTAACGCAGCCTGGCGGCGCCCTCCACTATCGCGCCCGCGCGGGACCACCCGGCCGGACTCCCCCGCACGCTTCCCGTCGACCGATCGGGTGCTGTCGACCGGCGGCCCGGCGCGATGCTCGACAATCCCAGTCTGCCCTGACTGGTGGCACGCAGCTTGCCATAGAAGGCCCGGAGGAGTGTGCCCGATCGTCGGATCGGGCCGGGACGCCGGCGTGCGGCCCTACCGTGGAGGCTTCCTCATGGTCGGAGGGGTGCCGATGACTCAGGGCCGATTCGTGCTGACCGCGGCCCTCGTGCTGTCGCTGTCCGGATGTGCGACGCGCCAATTCGTCCGTGCGGAGATCACGCGAAGCGAGGGCGCGCTCAGGCCGGCCGTCGAGCGGCTCGCCAGGAACCTCCAGGAGCAGCGGGCCGAAATGCGGGAGATCGCGGCGCAGACGGCGGTGGTGCGCCGCGGGGGGGAGGAGGCCACGCGGGCGGCGATCGAGGCACTGGGCATGGCGGACGTGGCCGCCGGCCGGGCCGCCGACGCCGTCGACCACGCGACCATCGCGCTGAGGCGCGCCGACGAAGCGGTGGTCGCGGGGGAACAAGCGCTCGCCGCCGGCGAAGCGACGGCCGAGCGACTGGAACGGCTCTGGCGGAGCAGGGCAAGACTGTCCGTCGTCGGGGCGGTCGTGCTCCGGTTCCGCGTGGACGAGTGGGTCCTCGACGATCAGGCGCGCGCGACGCTGCTCGGCATCGTTCGACGGCTGCAGGAGAATCCGGCTCTCGTCGTCGAGCTCGAAGGCTATGCGGACAGCGCGGGAGCGCCGCCCCACAATCTTCGTCTTAGCCAGCTCCGGGCGGAGTCGGTCGGTCGCTTCCTGGCAGAAGAGGGCGTCGAAACGCATCGTCTCCAGGCCATCGGCCTAGGGACCGCCCGTCCGGTCGCCGACAACGCGACCGCCGACGGTCGACGTCAGAACCGCCGGGTCGTCCTCAGGCTTCTCGATCCGTCCTGATGCGGCTGCCCGGCGCCGGTAACCGGCGCCGGGCGCGCTTGGCGGTCCGTGCTACTTCGCAATCTCCAGGTTCGTGAGGATCTTCTGGCCGTCCTTCTCCTCGTACGCGGCCTTCACTGCGGCGCCCGGCTTGAGATCGGCGCGGCTGAACTTGGCCCCATCCGGGATGGTGAGCTTCGTCCCGTCATCGAGGGTAACGCTCTTGCCCGAGGGGTCGACGGCCATGACCTTGCCCTCGACCGTCTTGGCCCCGGCCGGCGCCTGCTGCGCCATCACGGGCGCCACGACGAAAGCGCCGAGGACGGCGATCACCGTCAGGGACGCGAACAGTGCCTTCATACTCCACCTCCGACTGGTATGGTTTGTGGGGACCGCAGAGTGGTCGCCCCGGTCATGTCGAGGCAAGCCGTGTGCCATGGCCCGTGCCGCCCTTCTCTACGCGCCTAGTTCCCGGAAGGTGCGCCGATGCGGGTTGATCGAGTACTCCCGAGGGGTCCCTTTCGTGTAACGGCTACCATGTAAGAGTGGCCCTGAGTCGCCACCAGCCTGCAGATACCAAGCGCGAGATTCGGCCACATTGGGCGGGAGAGCGGGATCCTCCGCGGGTCACGACGATTGATCGTCGCCCTATCGATCGGGGCCCCCTGCCGGGGTCCGCACTTCATCGACATCCGCGTCTTCCTCGTCTTCTCCATCCGTGGCCACGACCTCCACGAGGACGACGCCTGGGAGGAGGAAGGCCTGGCTCAACGCGACACGCGGCAAGCCCATCGCCAGGGCGCCGCGCGTCGCCGCCTCAACCGCTTCGACGAGCGCGGCCTGTACGGAAACCTCCGACGGCTCGGCGATTGGCGCCGTGGTGCGGATCGTCGCCACGCGAGCGTAAGCGGAGGAGGGGAGCACCGTCACGAGGAGTCCCGAGAGCACCGCAATCGATGAGATGAAGCTGCGCATGTTCCCTCCCGTCCACGACACGGCGGCGTGCCGGCGACGCTGTGTCGTATGTCGACGAACCTCGAGCCGCAACGTCAGTGCCAACACGTGCCCGTCGACGCGACCGTACCGGGCCTTCCCCGGGTCTCGCCAACGACGCCGACGGCCGCGACCGGTCCAGGCGACGCGCATCAGTGACCCGGCCGTGTACCGGCGTCGCCGGAGCCCGTCCTGCTATCATGATGGGCCGTGTCACTTCGGATCTGTCGACGGGCTGCCGTCTGCGCAGTGGCCGGTGCCGGGCTCGTCAGCTTGACCGGGTGCGGCGTCATCATCGACGAGCCGACGTACGACACGCGCGCGGAGCAGCGACCGGGCACGTGGGTGAGCCGGCTCGAGACCGAGATCGGGAGCCTCCGGCGCGCCTACGACGACATGATCGTGAAGGCCACGCCGGCCCAGCGACGGCGCCTCCCCAGCATCGGATCGGAGCTGTCGCGCCTCGCGGACGCCGCCGCGGCCATGAAGGACGACCTCGACTGGAAGCGCGGCCGGTTCGGGGAGCACCTCGCCAGGGCGGACGCGGTGGCGACCTCGATCGACCAGCAGCTCAGCGGGGCGCCGGTCACGTCGGCCGTCAGATCCGGGTGGTGGAACACCGCCTACGCGCTGGGGTTCGTGAAGGAGTTCTACCGCGCACTGGGGCAGGAGCGGCTCTACGAGGTCCAGGACGATCCCCGCGGTGTCGTGCGGCTTCGCACGAGCACCCAGAAGAGCGAGGACTACGATGCGTCCTTCGAGGTCGATCAGGTGCGACGTGGCTACGACGAGATGATGAAGGCGTGGCGGGACTCGCCCGCTCGCCGGGCCGGCGCCGCGTGGGCGGGCCAGCTCGACCGCGAGCTCCTCGCGCTGGGCGACCCGGTGAGCGCGCTGGCCCGCGTCAACACCGGCGAGCGGGCGGCCGTGGCGCCCGCCGCCGAGCGCGTCCACCGGCAGGTGGAAAGGGTCCGTCCGCTGGTCCAGGCGCGCGAGACCGAGCTGCCGCCTGCTCTGCTCGAAGGGTGGCAGCGGCTGTCCGGCTGGGCCGGGTTCCTCGACAAGCTCTGATCGCCGCCTCGGTGGCGGCTCGACCATCGGCAACCAATCGGCATCCGACAGGAGGAAGGGTTCATGAGCGCGAATGAGAAGGTCGCGATCGTCACGGGCGCGAGCAGCGGCATCGGCAAGGCCGTGGCGGTGACGCTACTGAAGAACGGCTACTCGGTCGCGCTGGCCGGGCGTCGGGCGGACGCCCTCGCCCAGGCCGTCCGGGAGGCCGGGGAGGCCGGCTCGCGGGCGCTCGCCGTGACGACCGACGTGGGCAGCCCGGCCTCCGTGCGGGCGCTCTTCGAGCGCACCAGGGAGCGATTCGGCCGCCTCGATCTCCTGTTCAACAACGCCGGCACGGGCGCCCCCGGCATCCCGCTCGAGGACCTGACCTTCGAGCAGTGGCAGAACGTCGTCAATGTCAACCTCACGGGCGTCTTCCTGTGCACGCAGGAGGCGATCCGGATCATGAAGGCGCAGACGCCGCGCGGCGGCCGGATCATCAACAACGGATCCATCTCCGCCCACACGCCGCGACCGAACTCCGCGCCCTACACCGCGACGAAGCACGCGGTCACCGGTCTCACCAAGTCGACCGCGCTCGATGGCCGGAAGCACGACATCGCCTGCGGGCAGATCGACATCGGGAACGCGCTCACCGACATGGCCGCCCGCATGGCGAAGGGCGTGCCGCAGGCGAACGGAACCGTCGCGGTCGAGCCGTTGATGGACGTCCAGCGCGTCGCCGACGCGGTCCTCCACATGGCGAGCCTGCCGCTCGACGCGAACGTGCTCTTCCTCACGATCATGGCGACGAAGATGCCATTCGTCGGGCGCGGCTGAGCCGCGCGGTCCGGGGGGCTCGCGGGTCATCCGTGGCGGGGCCCGCGAGCCGGACCGGGAAGATGCCGTCCGGTCGGGCGTCAGTCGCGGCCTGGCGCACCGGTCGGCGCCGGGCCCGGTCGGGCTGCCCGCTACTTCTTGCTCGGGTCGTCCGCGGGGTTCACGTAGTTGAACGCCAGCGGCCCGATCGACGAGATCTCGATCACCACGGGCTGCTTCGTCAGGACGAAGTGATTCGCGTTGGCGGGGGCGACGACCAGGCTGCCGGTGGGAAACGGCTTGGCGCCGGCCGGGGCGAGCTTGTCCCCCATCCCCACCAGCAGCGTCCCGCTCAGCACCGACACGATCTCGTCCGTCGGGTGCGAGTGCGCGGCGATCCGGTAGTTGGCCGGGAGCTTCACCCGGATGACGAAGAGACCCTCCTTCCCGGGGTCGCCATAGAGCACCGCGAGCTTCGCGCCCTTGGGGACCATGGGAGGGGCGTCGCCCCACTTGATGGCGTCGGGCGTGTACATGCGGTGCGGGGCGTCCGCCGCTCCCGCCGGCACCGCGGCATACACGAGGGTCAGGAGCGCGAGCATCACAGCCAGTCGGATTCTCATCGGAGCCTCCTGTTCGAGCGCAGCGGACGAAACGTCAGGCGTGACTGATGCCACGCTCTCACGCCGTCCGCCGCGGGTCAACTTTCAGCCGCTCGCGCGTGTCACGCGCGTTGTCGGGATTCGCCCGGACGCGCGGTCGCGGGTCCGCCCGGCGCCCCGAGGTATCATGACGACGATGCGACGCTCCGCGCTCACGCCCCTGCTGGGCTTCCTCCTGCTCGCCGGCTGCTCCACGGCGCAGCCGGCGGCGCTCGACAAAGAGGCCGACGCCTGCTTCCGCCCGCGCTCCTTCACCCAGGAGGTCCCGCAGATGTACTGGGGCGATCCCGTCCGGGATCCCTGCTGGCGGTTCCGGCGCATGCCCGATCGCTGAACGAGGATGCGCCCGGACACGCCGGCGCGTGGGACGCGGGCCCGAACGGACCGACGATGGAAGGAGTGCGTCATGAGTCGACGCAGCCACGCGATCCTCGGCATCCTGTCGCTCGCGCTCGCGAGCTGCGCCGGACAGTCCGGCGGGCACGGGCGCCCGGCGGCGGGGGCCGTGCCCCCGCCGATGGTCTATGAGGGGCTCGGGAGCTACCACCAGAGCATCACCGCTTCGGACGAGGCACAGGCGTACTTCGACCAGGGGCTCCGGCTCGTCTACGCCTTCAATCACATGGAGGCGGAGTCCGCGTTCCGTGAGGCGACGCGTCTCGACCCGACCTGCGCGATGTGCTACTGGGGCATCGCGCTCAGCCAGGGGTCGAACTACAACAGCCCGACCGACGCCGATCGGGAGCGAACCGCCTTCGCGGCGATCCAGCAGGCCGTGGTCTTGGCAGGTCCCGCCACGGATCGCGAGCGGGCGACCATCGAGGCCCTCTCGAAGCGGCACGCTGATACACCCACGACGCAGCGCGCGGAACTGGACCGCGCGTACGCCGACGCCATGCGCCAGGTGACGCAGCGCTTTCCCGACGACCTCGACGCCGCCACGCTGTTCGCGGATGCGCTCATGAACCTCCGGCCGTGGAACCTGTGGAAGCCCGATGGCAGCATGCAGCCCGAGACCCCGGAGATCCTCGAGACCCTGGAACGGGTGCTGCGCGCGAACCCGGACCACCCGGGTGCGCTCCATCTCTACATCCACGCGGTCGAGGGCGGTCCCAATCCGAGGCGCGGCGAGGCGGCCGCCGACCGGCTGGGACCTCTCATGCCGGGGGCAGGGCACATCGTCCACATGCCCTCCCACATTTACCTGCGGATCGGCCGCTATGCCGACGCCGTGGATTCGAACGTCGTGGCGGTGAAGGCCGACCGCGCGTACTTGGCGAAGGGCCGGACGAACCCCATGGTCAGCGGGCTCTACTACCCGCACAACCTCGACATGCTCTGGCAGGCGGCCAGCATGGACGGGCGGGCGGCGGAAACGATCCGGGCCGCGCGCGAGTTCGCCGAGTCCGCGCCTCCCGCCATGGTCCGCGAGATGTCGGACATGGAGACGGCGCCCGCCGCGCCGTTCTTCGCGCTGGTGCGCTTCGGGCGCTGGGAGGAGATGCTCCGCCAGCCCGCGCCGCCCGCGGAGTTCCCCTACGTGACCGGCGCCTGGCGGTATGCGCGCGGCATGGCGTTCATCGCCACCGGGCGCCGGGCGGACGCCGAGGCGGAGCTGGCCGCGCTCCGGCAGGTCGCCGCCGCCGTGCCCGCCGAGCGGACGATCGCGGGCTTCTTCAAGACGAAGACCATCCTCGGCCTCGCGGACAACGTTCTCGCGGGGGAGATCGCGGCGCGCACGGGGCAGACCGACGTGGCGGTCCGCCATTTCCTGGCCGCCGTGGCGGAGCAGGACGGCCACTGGTTCACCGAGCCGCCCGTCTGGTACTACCCGGTTCGCCAGTCGCTCGGCGCGGCGCTCCTCGCCGGCGGCCGGCCGGTGGAGGCCGAGGCCGTGTACCGGGACGATCTCAAGCGAAACCCCGAGAACGGGTGGTCGCTCTTCGGGCTCGCCCAGAGTCTCGCGGCGCAGGGCAAGACGGCCGATGCCGCGGCGGCGCAGGCCCGCTTCGAGAAGGCCTGGGTCCGGGCGGACGTGACGCTCACGGCGTCGCGGTTCTGAAGGGCGCGCCCGCGGCCGGCTCGGCGCTGGTCCGTCGGGTCGGATCTCTGATCGCCCTGGGCACCGCGCTCGCGGCGAGCTTCCGTCCGACCCGCGCCCGCGGATCTCGGCGGTAGCGGCCCGGACCGGCACGCTCGTCCGGACAGTCCCGGGCCAAAATGCGGGATTCACCCGAATCTGTAGGGGTTTACCCGTCTTGCTATCCCGACCCCCGTATCCCACCCTGCGTGGCGGGCCGTGAATAACCGCGTGCCGATGCTGCGATATCAGGATCGGCGTTCGACCGATGACGTGAGCCCAGGACTGGAGGCGACGAATGCGGGTGCTGCTGCTCGGGGTGGGGGGGTTCATCGGCTCGCACCTGGTGGACCGGCTGCTCCGGGACGCGCGCTACGACGTGGAGGGGCTCGACCTCACGGACGAGAAGCTCGAGCAGGTGCTCCTCCTCCCGAAGTTCAAGTTCGTCCGCGCCGACATCCGCCACGAGCGCGAGACGACGCGGGCCATGATCGATCGGGCCGACGTGGTCGTGGACCTGATCGCGCACGCCACGCCGAGCCTCTACGTGGCCAAGCCGCTGGAGGTCTTCGAGCTGAACTTCACGGAGAACCTCCACATCGCCGAGGCGTGCGTCGAGAAGCGCAAGCGGCTCATCCAATTCTCCACCTGCGAGGTGTACGGCAAGACCCTGGCCGCGGTGGCCCCCGACATGCTCCAGGACCCCGACGACCCCCGGCACGCGGTGTTCAGCGAGGACTCGACCGACTTCATCCTCGGGCCGGTGAACAAGCACCGGTGGATCTACAGCTGCGCCAAGCAGCTCCTGGAGCGCGTGATCCACGCCTACGGGATCCGGGAGGGGCTCAACTGGTCGGTGGTGCGCCCGTTCAACTTCATCGGGCCGAAGATCGACTACCTCACGACCGCCCAGGAAGGCAATCCGCGGGTGTTCTCGCACTTCATGACCGCCCTCCTCGAGGGCACGCAGATGAAGCTGGTCAACGGCGGCAACCACAAGCGCTGCTACACCTACATCGATGACGCCGTCGACTGTATCGAGCGGATCATCGCGAATCCCGACGGCGTGTGCGACCGGCAGATCTTCAACGTCGGAAGCCCGCAGAACGAGCTGTCGATCCGGGGCCTCGCCGAGCGCATGCGTGACCTCTACGACCGCAAGTTCCGGAAGCCCGGCCAGCGCCTGCCTGACATCGTGGACGTCGACAGCCGGGAGTTCTACGGCGAGGGGTACGAGGACTCGGACCGGCGCATCCCGGACATCGGCAAGGCCCAGAAGCTTCTCGGCTGGCAGCCGACGTACGGGCTCGACGAGACGATCGAACGGAGCATGGCGGGCTTCGCGCCCTACGCCGCTTCTCCGACGTCCTGATGCGCGGCGGGCCCCCCGGAGGCCCGGCCCGGCTCGTCATCGCCATTCCCGCCTACAACGCCGCGGAGACCCTCCAGGGCGTCTTCGACCGCATCCCCACCGAGATCGTGGCCCGCGATCCCCGGTACGTGGTCGTCGACGATGGGAGCACCGACGGGACCGCGGCGGTGGCGCGCCGTCTCCAGGGGCGCTACCCGACCCTCGATCTGGTCCAGCACGCCCTGAATCGCGGCTACGGCAGCGCGGCGCAGACCGGGCTCGGGCGGGCGCTCGAGCTCGGGGCCGACGTGGTGGCGTGGCTCCACGGCGACGGGCAGTACGCGCCGGAGTCGCTCCCCGCGCTCCTGGCCCCGCTGGACGGCGACCGGGCGGACGTCGTGCAGGGCTCACGCTTCCGGGGCGGCGGGGCCCTCCGGGGCGGCATGCCCGTTTACAAGTACGTCGCCAACCGCGGGCTCACCTGGATGGAGAACCGCGTGTTCGGGCTCGGGCTGGCTGAGTACCACAGCGGCTACATGCTCTACCGTCGCCGGGCGCTCGAGGCGATCCCGTTCCGGAGCTTCACGACGCGAGGGTTCGTCTTCGACCAGGAGATGCTCGTGGCCGCCCGGATCCTGGGTCTCCGCGTCGTGGACCTCCCGATCCCGACGCGCTACGCGGGCGAGCGCTCGTATCTCCGGCCGATCCCCTACGGCGTCGCGGTGCTGAAGCTGATGGGGCGCTACCTCAGGGGCGACTACCACCGCCTCGTGCGGTCGCGCGCGGCGCCACGCTAGCGGGCGGGCGCGTCCGCGAGCCTCAGCGGCCGCTGGCGGCGCGCTCCAGTGCGAACGTCTGGAGCTCGAAGCCGAGCGTCGGCGGCGGCTGGCCGACGGTGAGCGCGAGCTCTCGCGGGCCGAGCGCCTCCAGCGCGGTTCCTGCCGGCGCGCCCTTCATCCCGACGAACGCGTGGGATTCCCTGAAATGCCCGCGCAGGTCGCCGGCCACGCCGAGGCTCCTCAGGGCGGCCACCGCGTCCTCGGTCAGCCGATGCGACGCCTCGTCCCGGACGGCGCCCGCCACGAGCGTCCCGGGCGGGAGGCTCGCGATGAACGCGGCAAGGCGCGCCGCCGCCTGGGGATCGAGGAACGTGTCGAACGCCTCGGTCGCCTGCACCCGTCCGTCGGGCGCGAGGGCGGCGAGGCTGTAGCCCCGCCGGTTCGCCGCCAGCTCCACGCCGTTGAAGACGATCGAGGCGGACTCCCCGTACGGCTGGCCCGCGCTCTGGACGCGCAGGTCCCCGGGGCTCACCCCGCCGGTCAGCCCGATCCGGTAGCGGTCGTCCAGGGCCGCGTGCGGGCGCCGGTACCGGAAGTTCAGCGTCACGACGTTGAACGCCGCCTGGAGGTACGGCGGTGGCAGGGTCGCGGTGAGGACTCCGTCCCCGTCGATGCGCTGCTCGGCGACCGGCTGGCCGTTCAGGAGCACCAGGGCCGACTGCTCGAGGCGGGGATCCGGGGCGAGCGGACGCAGCATGGCCCGCAGGAGCGGGTGGTCGCTCAGGAACCCGAACGAGACCCAGCGCTCGGCCACCGTCCCGCGCTCGGGCCTCGGGGCCACGTCCCAGAGATCCTCGTCGCCGTAGCTGCCCCGGAAGCGGAGGAAGGCCGGCGGTGCCTGGCGCAGCTCCCGCCACGCGGAGCGCCGCGGGGGGGGCAGCGCCTTGTCCGTGAGCCGCACGACGAGCAGGTCGAGCGGGTAGATGCGGCGGAGGTAGGCCTCGGCCGCGGGCGTGGGATAGGGCGGGCCCGGCATCGTCAGGAGCCTGGACAGCTGGGCGGGGAGGCGCGGGACGAACCCCGAGTAGCCGTTCACGATGCGCTTCCCGTGGCCGAGGGAGCGGAGCATCGCGTCGGCGTCGGTCATGGGGACGTTGGTCGGCCACTCCAGGACCACGGCGTCGGCCGGCGACGCCGCAATGACGCGGTCCACGGGGCGCGCGAGCGACGGGACCCGGCCGAAGGCCAGCGGGAACGTCGCGTACTCCAGGGCTAGCAGGAGGCCGAGCATGGCCGTGACGCCGACGAACGCCCGCCGGGGAAGCCGGGCGCGGAGCCACGTCACGCCGAAGGCCGCGAGGAGGGAGACGGCGAAGACGACGAGGACGCCGATCCGGTTGGCGGCCCGGAGGGCTCGCAGCGGCAGGACGTACGGCTGGAGCCAGGCGTAGAGGCCGGGGCCGATGGGCCGGCCGCGGAAGCTCACCACCGGGCCCAGCGAGAGCAGGAAGGCGGCGAGGGAGACGCCGAGCAGGAGCTGGACCCAGCCGCGCGGGTCGAGCCGCCGATCGGCGAGCCCGCGTTGCCGGCGCCGCCATCCGTCCAGCGCCTCGCGGGCGAGGAGGATCATGAGGAGCGCCACGCCGGTCGCCGTGAAGGACGGCAGCCTCACGAGCGGGCCGGACCGACCCCCGGTCCCCAGCGCGAGCCCCGCGAGGACGATCGCGCCGAGCGTCGCGGCCCACAGCGCGCGCTCCGGCCAGGCCGAGGCCGCGGCGCGCTCGCGGCGGAGCCAGAGGAGGCCGAGCGCGGCGAGCCCGAGGGCCACGAAGCCCATGAACAGCGTGGCCTCGTAGTAGTAGCCCGCCGGCACCGCCCGGTAGAGCCGGTTCGGCCGCATCTCGACGTAGCTCATCACCTCGGCCGATCGGTCCTGGACCTCCGAGAGGCGGCGCTCGAAGCCGAGCTCGCGTCGCGTCACCAGGAAGGGCTGCAGTACCGGGGACAGCGCCACGCCGAGCGCCAGGGCGCCGGCGGCGGCCAGCAGCAGGGTGCGGACCCGCCAGCCCGACCACCGGAGCGCGGCGTACTGGAGCGCTACCAAGCCGAGCGCGCCCGCGAGGATGACGGCGTAGTAGAGGACCGAGATCGCCTGGAGCCAGAGCGTGACACAGAAGAGCGCGAGGTATCGCGCGCGCTGGGACTCGAGGAAGCGCACCAGCGCGTAGACCGCCAGCGGGATCCCGAACGTCATCTCCATGTTGAACTCGACGTACATGTCGGTGCGGTACGGGCACAGGGTGAAGATCGCGGCGGCTAGCAGGGCGGCCGCCCGGTCGCGCGTCAGCCGGACAGTGACGGCGTACATGACCCAGCCGGAGAGCGCCCAGAAGAGGAGCAGCGCCACGTTGTAGGCGAGCACCGGGTTGCCGGTCAGGGCGTGAAGGGGCCCGGCCACGATCGCGGGCGCGAAGAGCGGCTCGCTGAAGGTGAGGCTCAGCCCGACGGGATAGAACGCGTTCCCCTGGAGGAGGGCGTGAGGCTGCGTCACGAGGTTCCGGAAGGCGGTGATCATCGCCCAGGTGAGGACGCGCGCGTCGGGGTTGTCGGGATAGAGGTGGGCCAGGTCGGTGACCAGAGGCCAGGTGTAGAGGATGACCGCGGCCAGCAGGAGGACGAAGACTGCGGGGTGGGCGCGTCTCATCCTCTCGCGCATCGTCCGGCCCGGCCCGCCGGTCAGCGGAGGAGCGCGGCGTACTGGTCAAGGAGGGGCAGGACCCGCTCGCGCCCCTCCGAGGGCAAGGGGAGCACCACGCGATCGATGCCGGCCGCCCGGTACCGGTCGAGGATGGCCGCGTCGACCTTGCCGCCGAACACGGAGATCGAGATGGTCTTCGGGTCGCGTCCGGCGCGCGCCGCCTGCGCGCGAAGATCTTCGGTCTGCGCCAGGATCGTGTCGACGCCCGTCCGGCCGCGCGGGAACCAGCCGTCGCAGAACTCGACGACCCGCCGGAGCGTGTGCGGTCCCTCTCCGCCCAGGAGGACCGGCGGGTGGGGCCGCTGGACCGGCTTCGGATAGGACCACAGGCGGTCGAAGCGGACGAACTCCCCGTGAAACTCGGCCTCGTCCTTCGTCCAGATCTCCTTCATCGCCAGGACTCGCTCGCGCATGACGCGGAAGCGGGTGGGGAACGCAGTGCCGTGGTCCTCCATCTCTTCGGCGTTCCAGCCCGCCCCGACGCCGAACAGGAAGCGCCCGTCGGACAGGAGGTCCAGGCTGGCGATCTCCTTGGCGGTCACGATGGGGTCGTGCTGGATGATCAGGCACACGCCGGTGCCGAGCCGGAGCCGCGACGTGACGGCCGCCGCCGCCGCGAGCCCGACGAACGGGTCCAGCGTGTGCAGGTACTCCTTGGGGATCGGGCCGCCCCCGGGCCAGGGAGTGCGGCGGCTCACCGGGATGTGCGTGTGCTCCGTCACGAACAGCGATTCGAAGCCGCGGGACTCCAGGGTGCGGGCCAGCTCCTCGATGCGGATCGAGTACTCGGTCGGGAAGATGAAGGCGCCGATCTGCATGTTCTCCTCCTCGGAGCGGACGTCGATGTCGAGAGCCGGGCCCGGGACGTCCCGGTCCGTCACCCGGGCGAGCCGGGCCGCCCGCCATTCTCTCTCATGCGCGACCTCTGCGCGCGCCGCCGCGCCGGGCCCGCCGGTGCCCGCCGCCTGCCTTGACTTGGCGGGAGGGGCTGTCGAGAATGGCGCCGTCACCGTGTCGGACCCCGACGACGCTCGAACCCGTCTAGACCCGGGAGGTTCCGATGAGCCTCGGCAGCGCAGGCCGTGCCGTCATCTCCGTGCTCGCGAGCGTCTTCCTCGCCGTCGCCGCCCCGGCGCCCGGCGACGCCAAGGTGCTCCGAACCAACCTCCGCGCGGATCCGGCCATGGTCGATCCGATCACGTACTCGGAGCTGGTGGCCGGCGACGTGATGAAGAACGTCTACGAGGGGTTCACGGAGATCGACAAGGACGGCGGCATCGCCCCGGCCCTGGCGGTCCGGTGGGAGGCCAATCCGGACAACAAGGGCTTCCGCTTCCACCTCCGGAAAGGGGTCAAGTTCCACAGCGGGCGGGAGTTCACGGCGAAGGACGTCAAGTGGACCTTCGAGCAGATCCTGCTGCCCGGCAACAAGGGCGGGCTGACGCTCGGCTACCTGAAGGTGATCGAGGGCGCGCAGGAGATCCTGGACGGCAAGGCGACCCAGCTCTCCGGAGTCAAGATCGTCGATCCGTACACGGTGGACGTCCGGTTCACGAAGGCCGACGTGCTGTTCCCGATCTACCCGTTCCAGTTCATGGACAGCGGGATCGTGACGCAGCACGGCGCCGACTGGCACACGAAGGTCTCGGCGGGGACGGGGCCGTTCAAGTTCGTGCACTGGAAGCGGGGGCAGGAGGTGCGGCTCGCCGCTCACAAGGACTACTGGGGACGCGTCGCGTCCGTCGACGAGATCGCGATGCTCGTCGTGCCGAGCTTCGACACCGCGATCTCGATGTACGAGGCCAACGAGCTGGACGTGGTCGACCTCGAGGCCATCCAGGCGCGACGCGTGCTGAAGGACCCGAAGTTCAAGGACGAGATCCTGGCGGTGCCGTCCGCGCAGATCCGCTACATGGGCATGAACCAGAATCTCTACGCCCCGTTCAAGGACAAGCGGGTCCGCGAGGCGGTCTGCATCTCGTTCGACCGCGAGGCCCTGGTCAAGGGCCTCTACGGCGGCGCCGGCGCGCCGCTCTACGGCCAGATGGCGCCAGGCGTCGCGGGATACAACCCGAACGTCAAGCCGATCCCGTACGATCCGGCCCGGGCGAAGCAGCTCATGGCCGAGGCCGGCTACCCGGACGGCAAGGGCCTGCCGCCGGTGAAGATCACCTGCGAGCCGAACTACAAGGATGAGCTCGCGTACTACGCCGATCAGTTCAAGAAGGTCCTCGGCATGCCGGTCGAGATGGAGATCCAGGAGCGGGGGACGTTCATCAAGCGCATGAACGCCGGTGAGGTGCCGTTCTTCCCCTGGGGGTGGACGGCGGACTACCCGGACGCGATGTACTTCCTGTCGCAGGTCTGGTACGGTCCCAGCCCCTACAACCGGTCCCGGTGGAAGAACGCCGAGTTCGACCAGCTGATCGACCGCGCCCAGGGGATCCCGGACGCCCAGGCGCGGTATCGGCTCTACCACACCGCCGAGCAGGTGCTGCTGGCCGACTGGGGGACCTGCCCGCTCGTCATCCGCATGCAGATCGCGCTTCGCAAGCCGAACGTCCAGGGCGTGCGTCTCACGCCCTTCCGCTTCCTGTCGTTCAACACCGTGACGATCAACTGATCGCGGGCCGCCGTCGGCAGGAGGTGAGGGCGCGCGGGTGAGGGCGTACGCGCTGCGCCGCGCGCTCGGCCTGGTGCCGGTCCTGCTGACGGCGGTCGTCCTGACCTTCGCCGCCAACCAGTTCGTCCCCGGCGACCCGATCATGACGCTCCTCAGCGACCGGTCGGGGGACGCGGCGCTCGAGGCCCGGCTCCGCGCCGAGTACGGCCTCGACCGGCCGCTGTGGCGCCAGTTCGGCACCTACGTCGCCGGCATCGTCCGCGCGGACTTCGGCCTCTCGTTCCGCTTCGCGAGCACGCCCGTCATCGACGTGATCGCCCCGGGGCTCCTGGTGAGCCCCCTCCTGGCGGGAGGCGCCCTCCTGATCGCGGTGCCGGTAGGCGTGGCCCTCGGGGTCTTCGCTGCCCTCCGGCGGAACTCGCTCTGGGACACGCTCGTGGTCCTGGTGCTGGTGGCCGGCACGTCGATCCCGAACTTCGCGCTCGCCGCCTACCTCGTCTACCTCCTGAGCATCCGGCTCGGATGGCTGCCGGTCGCCGGGTGGGGCACGCTCTCGCAGGCGGTCCTGCCCGTCCTGCTCCTCGCCATCCCGCCGATCGCGTACCTGGCCCGGCTGTCCCGCACGTACATGCTCGAGGTCCTGCAGCAGGACTACATCCGGACCGCCCGGGCGAAGGGCCTGAGCCGCCGCCTCGTGGTCTACCGGCACGCGCTCCGCAACACGCTGGTGCCGCTCCTCACCACGATCGGCATCATTCTCGGCGGGCTCCTGTCCGGCACGTTCGTCATCGAGACCCTGTTCAACATCCCCGGGCTCGGGCGGATGGCGATCCAGTCGATCTTCGCCCGCGACTATCCGGTGACGATGGCAATCGTCCTCCTGTTCACGTTCTTCTACGCCGGCCTCAACCTCATGGTGGACCTCCTCTACGGGGTCATCGACCCGAGAATTCGCCTGGGCGCGCGTCGCGCGGGGGGCGCGTGACGGGTCCCGGCGCGTCGTCCGCGGCGCTCGAGATCCCCGCGCGCGCCGGATCGGACTTCTGGCGCCGCTTCCATCGGAGTCGCAATGCGCGCCTCGGCGGCGCGCTGGTCGTCGTGGTCACCCTGGTGGCCCTCGGAGCGCCGTGGCTCGCGCCGTACCGATACGAGGACACCGATCTCCTGGCGGTCTGGGCCGAGCCCTCTCGGGCGCACCTCCTGGGCGGCGATGCGCTCGGGCGCGACGTCCTGAGCCGGCTGATCGTCGGCGCGCGGATCTCGCTCCTGGTCGCGGGCTCGGTCCTCGCGCTGACGCTGACCGCCGGCACCCTCGCGGGCATGGTCGCCGGCTATTTCGGCGGCTGGGTGGACGCGCTCCTCATGCGGATCGCGGACGTGGTGTTCGCCTTCCCGGAGCTGATCCTGGCCATCGTGGTGGCGGCGATGCTGGGGCCGGGCACGCGGACCGTGATCGTGGCGCTGGCGATCGTCTGGTGGCCCGGGATCGCGCGGCTGACGCGGTCCCTCACGCTCGCGCTCCGGACCGAGCTGTTCGTCGACGCGGCCGTCGTGAGCGGGACGCGCCCGCTCACCATCCTGCTCCGGCACGTCCTGCCCAACGTCGTGCCGCCTCTCATCGTCCGCGCCTCGATCGGGGTCGGGTTCATCGTGCTTGCCGAGGCGACGCTGAGCTTCCTCGGCATCGGCGTCCAGGAGCCCTTGCCCACCTGGGGCGGCATGATCCGCGACGGGCTGGTCGCTCTCCGCACGGAGCCGTACCTCGCCCTGTCGGCCAGCGCCGTCCTCGGCGTCACGATCGTCGGGTTCAACCTCCTGGGCGACGGGCTCCGCGACCTCCTGGACCCGCGGGCGCGCGACCGGTGACGGACCTGCTGGAGGTCCGCGACCTGTCCGTCTCCTTCGCGACGCCGCGAGGGCCGGTGCCCGTGCTCGACGGCGTGTCGCTGACCGTGCGAGAGGGCGAGGTCGTCGGCCTCGTCGGCGAGAGCGGGTCCGGCAAGTCGGTCACCGCCCTCTCGATCCTGGGGCTCCTCGGCGAGCAGGGGCGGGTCGAGGCGGGCCAGATCCGCCTCGACGGCCGCGATCTCGTGCCGCTGCCCGAGCGCGACTGGCTCCGGGTGCGGGGGCGACAGGTCGCGATGGTGTTCCAGGAGCCGATGACGAGCCTCAACCCGCTGCTGCCGGTCGGCTTCCAGGTGGCGGAGGTGCTGGAGGAGCACCTGGGGCTCGCGCGGCGCGAGGCGCTCGCCCGCGCCGTGGAGCTGTTCCGCGACGTCGGCATTCCCGATCCGGATCGCCGGGTGCGCGACTACCCGCACCAGCTCTCGGGCGGGATGCGCCAGCGCGTCATGATCGCGATGGCCATGGCCTGCCGGCCGCGGCTCCTGGTCGGTGACGAGCCGACGACGGCGCTCGACGTGACCATCCAGGCCCAGATCCTCGCCCTCCTGCGCGATCTCGGCCGGGCGGCGGGCACCTCGGTGCTTCTCATCAGCCACGATCTCGGCGTGGTCGCGGCCATGGCAAGCCGGGTGGTCGTCATGTACGCGGGCCAGGTCGTCGAGGAGGCGCCCGCCCGGGAGCTCTTCCGCGAGCCGCGCCATCCGTACACGCGGCTCCTCCTGGCGCTGGTCCCCGGCGTCAAGGAGAAGCGCCCGCGGCTGTCGGCGATCGCGGGGAGCCCGCCGCTCCCGTCTTCGATTCCCTCCGGGTGCCGCTTCCATCCCCGGTGCCCCGACGCGATCCCGCTCTGCCGCGAGGCGGCGCCGGCCCTCGAGGCGCACGGCCCCGACCGCCGCGTCCGCTGCTGGCGCGCGTCCGAGGGGGCCAGGCCCTGACCTTGACTTCCAAACAGCGCGACCCGTCCGGGGCCGGCCGCGACGGCCGGAAGTCAAAGTCGAGGTCTGACCCGGCCTTGGGAGTCAAAGCATGACCCCGCTGCTCGCGGTGGAGGGGCTGGTGCGGGAGTTCCGGATCGGTGCCGGCGTGCTGCGCGCGGTCGACGACGTCACCTTCCACGTCGGCCCCCGGGAGACGCTCGGCCTCGTGGGCGAGAGCGGTTGCGGCAAGACGACGGTCGGCCGGCTGATCCTCAGGCTCCTGCCCGCGACGGCCGGACGCATCGTGTTCGACGGCCGGGACGTCACCGACGTCCCCGAGCGACGGCTCCGCGACTTCCGCCGCGCGGTCCAGGTGGTCTTCCAGGATCCGTACTCGTCGCTCAACCCGCGCCTCACCGTCCGTGACATCGTCGGGGAGCCGCTCCGGAATTTCGGCGCCACGCGCCGGGCGGCCGCCGCGCGCGTGGCCGAGCTGCTCGATACCGTGGGGCTGTCCGCGGACCACATGACGCGCTACCCTCACGCGTTCAGCGGCGGCCAGCGGCAGCGGATCGGGATCGCGCGGGCCCTCGCCCTCGGCCCGCGCCTGCTCGTGTGCGACGAGGCCGTGTCCTCGCTCGACGTCTCCATCCAGGCGCAGGTCCTGAACCTGCTCGCCGACCTCCAGCGTCAGCTCGGGCTGGCGCTCCTGTTCATCTCCCACAACCTGGCGGTCGTGCGTCACGTCAGCCACCGCGTGGCGGTGATGTACCTCGGCCGGCTGGTCGAGGTCGCGCCGGAGGCGACCCTCTTCGAGCACCCGCGCCACCCGTACACGCGGGCGCTCCTCGCCGCCGTCCCCGAGGCGGGCCCCGACGCCGTGCCGCCCGCCGTCCTGCCGGGCGAGATCCCGAGCCCGCTCGATCCGCCGGAGGGCTGCCGGTTCCAGACGCGCTGCCCGCGGGCCCAGGCGCGCTGCCGCGCCGCCGAGCCCCCGCTCGTCGAGGAGCAGCCCGGCCGCTGGGTGCGCTGCTACTTCCCGGAGCCGGAGCCCTTGCGGCGAACGGCGTGACGCCGCCCATGCTCGTCGAGCGCACGCACTACTACGCCAAGCCCGGCCGCGCCGCCGAGGTCCTCGCCACCCGGCGGCGCGCCTCGGAGATTCGGGTTGCCCTCCGCCTTCCGCACGGCCGCATCCTCGCCAAGGCCGATCCTCGGGGGGAGGGCCCCGACGTGACCTGGGAGTGCGTCTTCCCGGACGCGGCCGCGCACGCGCGCGACCTCGAGGCGCGCGGCGCGAGCCCCGAGTTCGGCGCGGTGCGAGCCCGGATGACGGCGCTGATCGACCGGTTCGAGCGCCTCGTCCTGGTCGGTGACGGCGACGCCTCCGCGGAGCCGGATGCCGCGCGGCCCGTGGTGCCGGCCGAGGTCCGCATCCCGAGCGGCGGGCGCACCCTGGCCGCGTTCCTCTACCTGCCGCCGGGCGCTGGCCCGTTCCCGGGCCTGGTCCTGAGCCACGGAAGCTCGGTCCACCCCGGCACGAGCGACTTCTGCCGGCCAGGAACGGCCGCCGTGCTCACGGCGTGGGGCTACGCCGTGCTCCTTCCGCACCGCCGTGGATACGGCAACTCCGAGGGACCGACCTGGCGCCAGGAGGTCACGGCGGAGTTCGGGACCGCCGAGTACGACCGGGCGCTGGCCGGGCGTCTCGGGCGCGAGGCGGAGGACGTCGTCGCGGCGGTGGACTGGCTCGGCGCGCGCCCGGAGGTCACCGACCGGCTCGGGGTGATCGGGAGCTCGTTCGGCGGCATCATGTCGCTTCTCGCCGCGGCGCGCTGTCCCCGGCTCCGCTGCGCGGTCGACTTCGCCGGCGCCGCGATGAACTGGGAGCGGACGCCCACGCTCCGCGCCACGATGCTCGAGGCCGCCCGGCAGCTCGCGATGCCCATCGCCCTCGTCCAGGCGGAGAACGACTACAGCACGGCGCCCACGCGCGAGCTCGACGCCGAGCTCCTGCGCCTCGGGAAGCCCCACGCCGCCCGCGTGTTCCCGCCCTTCGGGCTCACGGCCGACGAGGGACACCAGTTCTTCCAGAACGGCGCGCCGGTCTGGGGCTCGTGGGTGCGCGCGTTCCTCGACCGCTGGCTCGGGGGGACGTAGGACGATGCGGGGCGCGCTCCTCGAGGACCTCGCCTGGCCGGAGGCCGGCGCGCGCATCGCGGCGGGGGCCGTCGTGGTGGTGCCCGTGGGCGCGGCCGCCAAGGAGCACGGGCCGCACCTCCCGCTCCGGACCGACTACCTGCTGGCCCGGGAGCTCGGGCGGCGGGTGGCGGAGGCCCTCCCGGTGCTCGTCGCGCCCGTCGTCTCCTTCGGCTACTATCCGGCCTTCGTCCGCTACCCGGGGAGCCAGCACCTCCGCGCCGAGACGTTCATGGCGCTTGTGACCGACGTCCTGGCGGGCTTCCTGGCCCAGGGGGCGCGCCGGCTGGCGATCATCAACACCGGCGTCTCCACGGAGGCGCCCCTCCGGATCGCCGTCCGGGACTTCTACGCGGCGCACGGCGTCCGGGTCGCGGTCGCCGACCTGGCCACGCTCGGGCGCGCGATCACGCCGCGGCTCCGCCAAAAGCTGGGCGGCCACGCCGACGAGCTCGAGACGTCCCTCGTCCTCGCCATCGAGCCCGACGCCGTCCGGATGGACCGGGCAGAGCCCGACTACGGTCACATGGCGGACGCGCCGCGCACCGTTTTCTATCAGCCCGTGGTCTTCGCTGCCGATCCAGGCTCGGGCCCCGACTGGAGCCGCACGGGCGCGCGCGGCGATCCCTCGCTCGCGAACCGCGAGACCGGCGAGGCGGCGCTCCGGGAGATCACCCGCGAGCTGGTGGACGGCCTGGTCGCGCTCCACCCGGATCTCCGCTGAGCGTGACCGCTCTCGACGACCGCCCGCCGGCACGTGCAGCGCGGGGATGCCGCCTTGGCCGGCTCCGGCAAGGCGCGACTCGCGGAAGGAGACGCGGATGGAGCTGATTCGGGCCGCGGAGGTCAAGAGCTTCTCCAACTCGGGCGTGACGTCGCGCCAGCTGCTGTTTCCCGAGAACTCCCGCTCGGCGCGCCTGACCATCACGCGGGTCACGGTGCGGCCCGGCGCGAGGAATCCGCCCCACCGGCACGAAACGTCCGAGCAGGTCTGGGTGGCCCTGCGGGGACGGGGGCAGCTCCTGCTGGACGGCGGTCAAGTGTTGCCGTTCGCTGAGGGCGACATCGCTCGCTTCGAGGACGGCGACCTCCACGGCTTCGAGAACACGGGCGGATCCGAGTTCGAGTACCTCTCGGTCACGTCGCCGCCCCTGAACTTCCGCGCGGCCTACGAGCGAGCCTGGCCAGCCGGGAGCAACCCCTGAGGCGCGCTGGGGCCGATCCTCACCAACTGGGAACGGGCCGCAAGACGCGGTATCGCCCCGTCTTCAGCCGCGTGTGCCCGGCGAGACGATATCGAAGGGTGATGTGGACCGGATGACCCGTGGCGCGGAGCAGCTCGATCCCGGCCGAAGTGTCGACAAGGATCACCGGGAAGCGACCCGACCAGGACCGCGTCCTCGGGCACGCGCGTGTGCCGTCGCGCCATGTCTCGGGCCGGCTTGACGGGTTGCGCCCGAGGATGGTCTAGTCCTTCTGCGCGCGGCATCGCGCGCGAGGGAGCGTCGATGGACCTCGAACTCAGGGGCAAGGTCGCGATCGTCACCGGCGGCTCCGACGGGCTCGGCCTCGCGACGGCGCGACGGCTCGCCGCTGAAGGGGCGGCCGTGGCGATCTGCGGGCGCGATGCGAGCCGGCTCAAGGAGGCGGGGGAGCGACTGCGCGGGGACGGAGCGGAGGTCCTGGAGGTCGCGGCCGACGTCACCCGCCCCGGCGACCTGGAGGCGCTCGTGTCCTCGACCGTCGAGCGGTTCGGCCGGCTCGACATCCTGGTCAACAACGCCGGGACGTCGGCCGCTCGGGGCTTCGACACGGTCGACGACGCGGCTTGGCAGGCCGACCTCGAGTTGAAGCTCTTCGCCGCGATCCGCGGCGTGCGGCTCTCCGTGCCGCACATGCGGCGGGCCGGCGGGGGTCGAATCGTCAACGTCCTGAACACCGGCGCCAAGGCTCCCGCCGCGCGCTCCTTGCCGACCTCGGTCAGCCGCGCCGCCGGGCTGGCCCTGACGAAGGCGCTGTCGAAGGAGCTGGCGCCGGACGGGATCCTCGTCAACGCGGTCCTGATCGGGCTCGTGAAGAGCGGCCAGTGGGAGCGACGCTGGACGAGCCAGGGCCGCGCCGGCACCCTGGACGATTTCTACGCGCGCATGGCCCGGGAGCGGGAAGTCCCCCTCGGACGCATCGGCGAGGCCGACGAGCTCGGCGCCCTGGTGACCTTCCTGGTCTCCGCCCGGGCGGCCTTCATCACGGGCGTCGCGATCAACTTCGACGGCGGTCACTCCGCGGTGGTATAGCGCGGGTCGGTCGGCCGGGCTGCCAGGGAAGCTGAGGGCGCCGCCATCTCCCTGCTCGACGAGGCGCTGACCGGGCTCCGTTATCTCCGCCAGATTCCCGCGTTTCTCCGGCATCCCCTTGCCATCGATGCGGCGCGCGCGATCCTCCGGCAGCGCCTCGAGCGCCGGGGAGCCGACCTCCTCGCCCTGATCCGGGACGTCTTCTCCGGGCCTGCGGGGCACCCTTACCGCCGGCTCTTCCAGCTCGCCGGGTGCGAGTACGGCGACGTCGAGGGGCTGGTCAGCCGCGAAGGCGTCGAGGGCGCCCTCGAGACGTTGCTGCGGAAGGGCGTGTACCTGACCGTCGAGGAGTTCAAGGGGCGACGCCCAGTCACGCGGGGCGGCGTCACCTTCGGGATCGACCCCGGCCAGCTCCGGAACCCGCGTGCCTCCTTGCATCTCGTCGTCCGCACCGGGGGCAGCCGGAGCCCGGGGACGGTCGTGCCGCTGGACCTCGCGTACATCCGGGACACCGCGGTCGACCGCCTACTGAGCCTCGGGGCGCCGGAGCGGGGACGGTGGCGCTACGCCTGCTGGGGCATTCCGGGCTCAGCGTCCATGGCGAGGATCCTCGAGTACAGCCTCCTCACCTCGGTCCCCGTGGACTGGTTCTCGCACGTGAGCCCGAGCGCGCCGGGGCTCCACCCCCGGTACCGCTGGAGCGCGCGCGTGATGGGCTGGGGCGGCCGGCTCAGCCGCCTCCGCCTGCCCCGGCCGGTCCTGGCGTCCGCGAGCGACCCGAGCCCGATCGTCCGCTGGATCGCGCGGGTGCGCGCGGACGGGGACAGCCCGAGCCTCGACGCCTTCGTGAGCTCGGTAGTGCGCCTCTGCCAACTGGCGAGCTCCGAGGGCCTCGACTGGCGAGGCGTCCGGTTTTGGGTGCACGGAGAGCCCCTGACTGCGGCCCGGCGCGACGCGATCCGACGAACCGGTGCGGAGTGCCGACCGCGCTATGGTACCGTCGAGGCTGGGCGCATCGGCTATGCCTGCTTCGCGCCGGTCGCACCGGACGAGGTGCACGTGACTCACGATCTCAGTGCGGTGATCCAGGCGGGTGCGGACGGGGGAGGCCCGGGGCTCGTTCCCGGGGCGCTGCTCGTCTCCTCGCTCCGGCCGTCGGCGCCATTCCTCCTGCTGAACGTCTCGCTCGGGGACCGGGCGGTGCTGGACTCGCGGTCGTGCGGCTGCCCGCTCGAGGGTCTCGGCTGGACAGCGCACCTCCACACGATCCGAAGCTTCGAGAAGCTGACGGCCGGCGGCATGACGTTTCTCGACGCCGACGTGATCCGGGTGCTCGAGGAGGTGCTGCCCGCGCGCTTCGGCGGGGGGCCGACCGACTACCAGCTCGTGGAGGACGAGGGAGAGGACGGGCGCCCCCGGGTGCGTCTCCTGGTGCGCCCCGACGTCGGACCCGTCGACGCCGACGCCCTGGCCGGTGCCTTCCTGGCGGCCGTCGCGGCCGGCTCGGGGGTCGAGCGCGTGATGGGCATTCTGTGGAAGGACGCCGGGATGGTGCGGGTCGAGCGCCGGCCTCCGTACACGACCGCGACCGGCAAGATCCTTCACGTGCACAGCGACGGGCGGCGGCCGCGCGCCGTCGAGGCCGGAGCGCGATGACCAAGTACGTCTACTTCTTCGGCGCCGGCCGGGCGGAAGGCTCGTCGGTGATGCGGAACCTGCTCGGCGGCAA
>DATBGA010000028.1:0-31136 GCA_036558225.1 Candidatus Methylomirabilota bacterium
CTGGATGATCTGGCTGGATCGGTCCCGGCTCGTGCCGTCGGCCTGGGGGTCCGACTGGATCATCTGCGCGAGCGTCATCAGGGCCGTGAGGGGGGCGTTGATGTCGTGGACGAGGCCGGCCATGCTCTGGCCGATCGTCGCGAGGCGCTCGACCTCGACGAGGTGCGTCCGGGCCTGGCTCACCTGCTCCTGGAGGGCGCCCACGACGGCGGCCCGGTCCTCGCGCGCCAGCGCCACCCCGATCTGGCCCGCCAGGCCCTCGAGCACGCGAAGCTCCTCGGGGGGCAGGTCGAACCCCGGGTCCTCCCACGAGAGCGCCAGGAGGCAGCGCGGGCTGGCCTGGCCGCTGCGGATCGGGAGCATGAGCCAGGGCGCGGTCGCGTGGCGGAGCCAGGCCGGCGCCCCCGTGAGCGGGATGCCCGCGGTCCAGGCGGGCTGACCGTGCTCGAGGAGACGGGTCAGCTCGTCGGTCAGGGCGAGCGAGGTCCCTTCGAGCGCGCCCTGGTCGAGCGGGCCCGTGTCCCACCCGGCGACGGCGGTGAGCGTGAGGCTCTCGGGAGCGGGCGCGAGGAAGGCCAGCGCCTGGCTCGGGCGGAACGCCGTCGCCAGCCGCGGCATCACGGCCCTCAGGGCGCGCGCCGGGTCGGCGCCCGTCACGAACGCGTCGACCACCGCCAGCAGTGCCTCGACGGCGCGGGTGCGAGCCTGGGCACGCTGGAGGAGGCTCGCTTGGTCGATCGCGAGGGCCGCCGTGCTGGCGAACAGGCGCAGCACGGCCAGGTCGCTCGAGGTGAAGCGGGCTCCGTCCGCCAGGCGGTTGGCGTTGAGAACGCCGACCACCCGGCCGCCGACCTCGAGCGGGACGGACACCGCCGACTGGATGCGGCCCCCCTTGGGCACGAGGTTCGGGAACCGCGAGAGGTCGTCGCCCTCGCTCAGCAGCACGGGACTCCCGGTCTGGGCCACCCAGCCCGCGACGCCTTCGCCCAGGCGCGACCGCTGCTGCCACGTCTCGGCCTCGCCCGTCGGGGTCCGCGTCGAGGACGCCACGCGCAGGTCGTCGCCCTCGAGGAGCATCAGCGAGGCCTCGTCGGCGCCCAGCGAGTCGGCGGCCCCGTCGACGACGTGGCGGAACAGCTCGTCAGGAGTGACCTTGTTGGAGAGCAGGCTGAGCGTGAGCTCCTGGACCCGGAGGATCTCGTCCCAGCGCCCACCACCCGGAGCTCCGCTCCCCGGCGTCGATGGCGCGGGCACTTCGAGGCCCTCCGCGGACGGCCGTTCGGCGCCGCGGGCGGCCCGCGTGAGCCACCCCCTCAGTCGGTCGAGCAGCGGGTGATGCGGGAATGCCACCCAGCCTCCGTGGTCAAGATAACCAGGGGTTAGGTACCGAGGGTGCCCCGGTCCTGCCCAAGTCTACCAGCCTCCGCCCTTTTGTACACACTTGGACTCTGTATGAAATACCTTGGTATGGACCGCGGCTCGTGCTACCGTCCAACCGCCGGCCGGGGTCCCGGTCCGGTTGACCGGAGGGGCTGGCACAGGGACGGCCGGGGGGCCCGGCAGGGGGGGAGCGATGGGCATGAGACAGCTGATCTTCCTGATGGTGGCGGCGGTGGTCTGTGTGGGCTGCGCGGTGTCCAAGGGGATACCGGACGGGGAGTACATCAACAACCCGTACCTCGCGAACTCGTCCACGATGCCGGACCCGACCTGGACCGGGTTCTCGCCGGTTCCGAGTGCCTACGGACACCCGTTCCGACCGGTCGGCCTCGTCCTCAACCCGATCGGCACCGCGCTCGACTACGCGATCATGCGGCCGCTCTACATGCTGGGCTCGCTCGCGCCCGGGTGGTTTGGCTTCACCACGGATGACTCTCAGACCTACCACAGCCACATCGGCGACTCGATGGACGCCAAGGACGCTCCGCGCTACCGGTACGAGTAGGCGTTCCGCGACCGCGGAATTTTGGCTAGAGAGAGGCGCCGCTCCTCTGTGAGCGGCGCCTCCTAGTTTCGGGGCTTGTGAGACTGGAGGCCCCGCTCCCAGAGATACTCGGGCTCGCCCAGCCGCCGGGCGACCCAGCGCGAGAGCACGAAGAGGAGGTCGCTCAGCCGGTTGACGTAGCGGAGCGGCCACTCCGAGAGTGGCTCCGCGCGCGAGAGTCGCAGGATCTCCCGCTCGGCGCGGCGGCACACCGTCCGGGCCTGATGGAGGAACGCTCCCACCCGTCCGCCCCCCGGGAGCACGAACGACTTGAGCGGCAGGAGCTCCTTCTGGCACCGGTCGATCAGCTTCTCGAGCTCCGTCACCTCCGCCTGGCCGACCCGGTACATGCCCTCGTAGGCCGCGTCCTCCGGCGTCGCCAGCTCCGACCCGAGGTCGAAGAGCTGGTTCTGCAGCCGGTGGAGCGTCTCGTCGAGCCATCGAGGCCCCTCGCCCTCTCCGAGGCGCTCGGCGTTGAAGACCCGCGCGAGGCCGAGGGTCGCGTTCACCTCGTCGATCGTCCCGTAGGCCTCGATGCGCGGCGCATCCTTGGGCACGCGGCGGCCGCCGACCAGCGCCGTCTCGCCGCGGTCGCCGGTGCGCGTGTAGACGCGCGTGATGCGGATCGCCATGGCTCGTCTCCTCTCCGCGTGGACGCCGGGTGGTCTCCACGGATACCGCGTCGCCGACGGGACGTCAACGCGCTCCGACGCGCGGGACCGACGGCTCCCGCCCGACCTTCGGCCTGACCGGCCTTGACGCCCCCCCGGGGCCTCTCGATACTGAACGGGCGCCGCGCGCTGAATCCATCGGAGGAGACTCGCGAATGCCGAAGCCCGAGCTCGAGTTCTTCGCGACCGACCACATTCCCTGGCAGCCCGTTGCGGGCTCGGCCACCGGCGGGGCCGGGGGCCCCGGCGTCGAGCAGAAGGTCCTGGCCCAGGACCCGGAGACCGGAGACGTCACGCGGCTCCTCCGGTTCGCGGCGGGCGTCGAGACCAGGGAGACGATCACCCACGACTTCTGGGAGGAAGTCTGGATCCTCACCGGGGAGCTGATGGACCTCGGCAAGGGGCAGACGTTCACCTCCGGGATGTACGCGTGCCGCCCGCCGGGAATGGTCCACGGCCCCTACCGCGTGCCGCGGGGGTGCACGACGCTGGAGCTCCGTTACGGCAAGACGGCGCGATGACGTCGAAAGGCGTCCTCGCGACCGGCTCGAAGGGATAGGAGATGGCCAGGCTCAGGTTCGGCACGTGGATCCCGACCTACGCGTGGGCGGACGCCCCCGCATCTCCGGAGAGCGTCCGGGAGCACACCGCGAAGATCCGGGACTCGATCCTGAAGTGCGAGGAGCACGGGATCGACGTCTGGGTCGTCGACCACCTGCTGTCGGCGCCCGGGCTCTACGGCAATGCGTGGCTCGAGCCGCTCGGCGCGCTGGCATACGCCGCCGCGCTCACGACCCGCGTCAGGCTGGGCACGGGCATCCTGGTGCTGCCGGTCAGGCACCCGGTGATGCTCGCGAAGGAGATCTCGACGCTGTGCCACCTCTCCCAGGGCCGCTACCTGTTCGGCGTTGGGCCCGGCTGGTACGCGCGGGAGTACGAGGTCACCGGCACTCGGATCGAGGAGCGTGGGAGGCGCACCGACGAGCTCATCGAGGCCGTGCTCCTCCTCCTGTCCAAGCCCAACGCGAGCTTCCACGGCCGCCACTACCGCTTCGACGACGTGACCATCGACCCGAGGCCGCCGAGGCTGCCGGACGTGTGGGTGTCGGGCGGGTCGCGGGTCCCGGATCCGGGCGAGCACGACGTGCCGAAGCTCGCCACGACCGTGGCGGAGCGGATCGTCCGCGCCGGACACTGGATCTCGCGGTGCTCGGGCAAGCAGGAATGGGTGAAGCGCGACTGGGAGGATCTCCAGCGGCACGCCGTGCGGATGCAGCGCGATCCGCAGGGCCTCACGTTCGGGCACTGCAACTTCACGCACCTCGTGGAGACCACGCAGCACGAGCGGGCGGTCGAGGCGTCCAAGGCGCCGTTCCTCCGCGTGATGGGGACCCACCGGAGCTGGGAGCACCTGCAGGAGTCCTACATGGTGGGCTCCATCGACCGGATCAACGCGCGCATCGCCGACCTCGTGTCCGCCGGCCTCCAGTACATGGTGCTCGGCCCGGTCACCGACGACCCGAGGCAGTTCGACCTCATCGCGAAGCACGTCATGCCGGCGTTCGCGTGACGGGTCACCGCGCCCTCATCCGGGCGGTCATCTTCGACATCGGCGGGATCCTGGAGCGGCCGTTCGACGAGGTCCTCTTCCCCGAGCTGGCGCGGGGGCTGGGCCTGCCGGAGTCGCGCGTCCGGCAGCGGCGCGCCGCCGACGCGGTCGCGCTCAGCGAGGGCCGCATGACGCTCCGGGAGTTCTACGCGCGGGTCGCCGCCGAGAGCCCCCGGCCGGTGGACGCGGACGCGGTCGTCGCGCGGCACCTCGCGGTCTACGCGGCGGCGACGGTGCCGCTCGACGCGCGGGTGCTCGGACTCATCGAGGAGCTGCGTCGGCGCTGCCTCGTCGCCTGCCTCACCAACACCGAGGTCGAGGTGGGGCGGCTCAACCGGGACCGCGGCCTGTACCGGCCGTTCGACCGGGCCTTCCTGTCCACCGAGCTGGGGCTCCACAAGCCGGACCGCGCGATCTTCGAGCGCGTCCTCGCCGAGCTCCGCTGCGCGCCGGACGAGGCGGTCTTCACCGACGACAACGCGGAGAACGTGGCCGGAGCCGGCTCGGCGGGCATGCACGCGATCCACTACAAGGACTTCGAGGGATTCTCGAGCGAGCTCGCGAGGCTGCTCGAGGGGCGAGGCTGAGCGGTGGCGACGAGGTACGTGGGGGCCGGAATCCGACGCCGCGAGGACCCGCGCCTCATCGCCGGCCGGAGCCGCTACGTCGACGACCTGCGTCCGCCGGGATGCCTGCACGCGGCGATCCTCCGGAGCCCCCACGCCCACGCGCGCATCCGCGGCCTCCGGCTGGATCGCGCCCGGACGCATCCGGGCGTCGTCGGCTGCTTCACGTACGCCGACCTCAAGGAGGTCTTGCGCCCGCTGCCGCTCGCCGGCTCGCCGCCGCCACCCCTTCAGGCCCGCGTAGGGTTCCAGCTGAAGACCGCCGTGCAGCTCGCGCTCGCGACCGACCGGGTCCGGCACGTCGGCGAGCCGGTCGCGGTGGTCGTCGCCACCGACCCCTACGTCGCGCAGGACGCCCTGGACCTGATCGACGTCGACTACGAGCCGCTCGCCGCGATCGTCGACGCCGAGGCGGGGCTCGCTCCCGGCGCCACGCTCCTTCACGAGGCGTGGGGCGACAACGTGGGCGTGGCGTTCGACGTGCGGATCGGCGACCCGGAGCGAGCGCTCGGAGACGCCCCGGTGCGCGTGGGGGCCCGCTTTCGCGTCCCGCGATACACGGGGATGCCGATGGAGACCCGCGGTCTCCTCGCGGAGCCCGCCGCGCGGGGCGAGGGCCTGACGGTCTGGGCCTCGACCCAGGTGCCGCACTGGCTCCAGCGGACGCTCGGCGAGGCGATCGGATTGCCCGCGCACAAGCTGCGCGTGGTCGCACCCGAGGTGGGCGGCGGCTTCGGCGTGAAGACGACGATCTATCCCGAGGACGTGCTGGTCCCGGCGATCGCGGCGCGGCTCGGGCGCCCGGTGAAGTGGATCGAGAGCCGGCGGGAGCACCTGGCGAGCGCGACGCACTCGCGGGAGCAGGTGCACGACGCCGAGATCGGCGCGACTCGCGACGGCCTGATCGTGGGGTTCCGGGACCGGTTCCTGCTCGACCTCGGCGCGTACAATCCCTGGGGCATCGTGCAGCCCTACAACACCGTGGCCCACCTCCTCGGGCCCTACCGGGTCCGGAACGCCGCGTTCCACGGACGCGCGGTCGTGACCAACAAGACGCCCCACGCCCCGTATCGCGGGGCAGGGCGGCCCGAGGCGGTCTTCGTCATGGACCGGCTCCTGGACATGCTCGCCCGCGAGGTGGGGCTCGATCCCGCGGAGCTGCGCCGCCGCAACCTCGTCCGCCCGGAGGAGATGCCCTACGACCTCGGGATCCTCTACCGCGACGGGAATCCGCTCGTCTACGACGGCGGCGACTTCCCCGACGCGCTCGCCCGGGCCCTCCGGGCGGCGGACTACGACGCCGTCCGCTCGGCGCAGACGGGACTCCGCGCGCGCGGGATCTACCGGGGCGTGGGGATCTCCTCCTACGTCGAGGGCACCGGAGTCGGACCGTACGAAGGCGCGACCATCCGGCTCGACGCGTCGGGCAAGGTCGTCGTCGCGACGGGCGCGTGCTCGCAGGGGCAGGGCCACGAGACTGTGTACGCCCAGATCGCGGCGGACGCCCTCGGCACCGCTCTCGAGGACGTCACGGTCGTCGGGGGCGACACCGACGCGATCCCGTTCGGCATCGGCACGTTCGCGAGCCGGAGCACCGTGCTCGCGGGAAACGCCGTGGCCGCCTCGGGCGCGGCGGTACGGACGAAGCTCGTGCGCGCCGCGGCGCGACTCCTCGAGGCCGCGGAGGCCGACCTCCTGGTCGAGGACGGCCGGGTGTTCGTACGGGGCAGCCCGGGCCGCGCACTCGCGTTCTCGAGCATCGTGCGCGCGAGCCTGCCGACCTTCCAGGCTCCCGGGGCGGTGGAGCCCGACTTCGAGGCGACCACGTACCAGGGCGTGCCCACCGTGACGTACGCGAGCGCGGTCCACGTGGCCGTGGTGGAGGTCGATCCGGAGACGGGCCGCGTCGGCCTGCTCCGCTACGTCGTCGCCCACGACTGCGGCCGCGTGATCAACCCGATGCTCGTGGACGGGCAGATCCACGGCGGGGTGGCCCAGGGAATCGGCGGGGGCCTGTGCGAGGAGATCGTCTACGACTCGGCGGGCCAGCTCCTGACCGGGTCGCTGATGGACTACGCGGTGCCCCGGGCCGACGAGCTCCCGTTCATCGAGACGGTCCACCTGGAGCACCTCTCGCCGCGCAACCCGCTCGAGGTCAAGGGCGTCGGGGAAGGGGGGGCCATCTCGCCGCCGGCCGCCCTCGCCAACGCCATCGAGGACGCGCTCGCGCCGTTCGGCGTGCGGATCACCGAGGGCCCGGTCACCGCGGCCCGCATCGTCGCGCTGCTCCGCGGGGTCAGGCTTTGACTTCTGAACAATTCCCTCGACGCGTCGCGCGCTGTGTGGAGGCCTGATCCGGTCAGGGCCTGACGGCTTCCAGACGCGCGTCGCCCTTCAGCCGGAGCTCGATGCGGAGGCGCAGGGGGCCTGGATTGCGGTCGTTGTGGAAGAGATAGGATCCCCGGGTGCCGCTACCACGCCGTTCCGCCGTCAGCGCCCGCCCGGATACGTGCTGTGGCCGACGATCCCGCTCGACCGGAAGCTCGAGAAGCTCCCGGCCCTCGCCCTCTTCTGGTTCTCGTCGGACAGTGCCCAGGGCGGTACCGAGTGGGGATTCGCGGTGGATGTCACCGACCTGGCGCGCATCCTGTTCCTGGCCGGGCTCTTCGGCGCCTACTTCGCGCTTCTCGCGCGCCGCCGCGCGGCGGTCGGCACCGGCGGCGCGGGCATGTCGGCGACCCGCCGGGGCGGCGTCGCGGGGATGCTGACGAGCCTGGTCGGGCTCTCGACCGGGCCGTGCAGCGTGATGGACTGCGGAGCGGCCGGTGATCCCGGTCGTGGGCCTCGCGTTCGCGGGCTTGTCCAGCGGGACGCTCGCCTTGCTGGCGAGCCTGTCGGGGGCCGCAACGCTGCTGATCTTCCTGGCGCTCGCGGAGGCCGTCGTGATCCTGGGGTGGCAGCCCGGCGAGGCGCGCGGCGCTCCCGCTACGCCGGCGCGCACTCCCGCCCGGCGAACCACTCTCTAGCCCCCGGGTACCTACGGAGCAGGTCCCCGATCGCATCGCACGGGCGAACGCTCCCCGCCTCCGGCGGGCGACCGGACGCGAGGGCGGCGCGATGCATGCCGAGAAGCCACGCGTACATTGCGTCCAGCGCTGCCTCCTCGGACATCCCCTTGACCTGGATGAGGATGTCGACCGCCTTGGCGTTGCCGTCCAGAACGAGCTGCGTCCGCTCGCGCTGGCGATCCGCCAGCGAGGTGGCCTTGCTCGGCGCCCGGAGCATCTCGTAGCCGAGCGCGACCGCGATCACGAGATCCCGGTTCGAGGCGCGCAGGAGCCGGCGGCTCAGGTAGAGGCTCCCGCGGGAGTACACGGCGGGGCTCGACGCGTACTGCGACACGGAGCTGCTGCCGACCCACGGGACGACCGAGACCTGGAGCGGCGCCACCATCCGGTACCGCTCGGCCGTCAAGCTCGCGAAGTCGCGGACTTCCCGGAGGCTCGCTTCCTCCACCGCGCTGAGCAGGCCGGGGTCCTGAGCGCTGGCGGCGAAGGGTACCGGGCCCAGGACGGCGGGGACGATCCAGCGAAGCCAGGGTCGGAGCGTCAGCCGCATGGGCCGATCTCCTTGGCGCCCGGGCATGGGGGCCGCGCTACCCCGCGAAGGGTGCGCATGACCTCCTCGTTCGCCATCAAGGCCCCGAGATGGCTAGACGACCACGACGAGCCCTGAACTCGGCGTGGCCGGCTTTGCTTCCTCGTGAACAGGCGAGGCGCGCGTGTTTCAATGCCCACGAAAGGGACTCGAACCCGCGGACAGATTTCGAGGCGCGTGGCGGATTTGCGCTGATACGCTGCCCGAGCTGCGGCTTCGGCATGATGTCATTTCTCGGGCCTTTCCCTCGTTCCCTCGGGTGACGGGAATTGTCGCGGGTGCGCTCTAGATCATCAGGTACTTCGACTTCACATCCTCGTTTGCGGCGAGTTCCTGCATGGTGCCGTGGAAACGGATGCGTCCCTTTTCGATCACGTAGGCGCGGTCGGACACCTCGGCGGCGAAATGCATGTTCTGCTCGGCGAACAGGATCGTGAGGCCCATGCCCTTGAGATTCTTGATCTGTCGCGTGAGCTCCTGCACCACCACCGGCGCGACGCCTTCGACCGGCTCGTCGAGCAAGAGCAGCGATGGGTTGCCCATCAGGGTGCGGCCGATGGTGAGCATCTGCTGCTCCCCGCCCGACAGGTAGCCACCGAGGCGCCGGTCGAGCGGCGCGAGGACGGGAAACAGCTCGTACACGCGCGCCAGGGTCCAGCGCGCGGCACCGCCGCGGCCCTTCTTGATGGCGATCTCGAGGTTCTCGCGGACGGTGAGGTCGGGGAATATCAGCCTCTCGTCCGGCACGAAACCGACGCCTAGCCGGGCGATCTGGTAGGGCTCGCGGCCCAGCAGCGATTCGCCGTTGAAGCGGATCGTCCCGCCTCTTCCCTGCGCCAGGCCCATGACGGTCTTCAGGGTGGTGGTCTTGCCCGCGCCGTTGCGCCCCAGCAGGCACACCGACTCGCCCTCGCTGACCTCCAGCGACACGTCGAACAGGATATGGCTGCTGCCGTAGTACGTGTGGAGGTTCCGGATTTCGAGGCAAGGCATCGGTGTCAGAGGTGATGCTCTCCTAGATAGACCTTCTGCGCAGTCTCGTTGGCACGGACTTCCTCGGGCGTGCCTTCGAGGATGATCTCGCCCCGGTGGAGCAGCGTCAGCTTGCGCGCATGGTTGAACACGATGCCCATGTCGTGCTCGGTGAACAGCACGGTCAGCTTCAGCTCGCGGTTGAGGCGGTCGACGAGTTCCATGGTCGAGCGAGCCTCGTCGATCGACATGCCGGCCGTCGGCTCGTCGAGGAACAGCAGGCGCGGTCTACCCGCCAGCGCGATTGCCAGCTCGAGCCGCTTCTTGTCGCCCTGCGCGAGCTCCCCGGCAACCAGGTCGCGCTTGCCTGCCAGCCCGCATAGGGCGAGCATGCGCTCGGTTTCTTCGGCGCCGAGGCGGCTCGCCGATGACAATAGACGGAAGGTCGCGCGCATCTGGGCCTGCACCGCGGCGCGCACGTTCTCGCCCACCGTCATGCGCCCGAAGATGCTGCTCACCTGGAAGGCGCGCGAGATGCCGCACCGCGCCACCTTGTGCGGCGGCAACCCGGTGATCTCCTCGCCGGCGAACACGACCTTGCCGGCGTCGGGACGGTGATAGCCGGTGAGCAGGTTCATGAACGTGCTCTTGCCGGCGCCGTTCGGACCGATGATCGCCGACTGCTCGCCCTCCTGCATCGCGAAATTGACGTTGCGCGTGACGTGCACGCCGCCGAAGTGCTTTTCCAGACCTGTGACCTCGAGGAGGTTCTCAGTCACGGCCGCTGCTCCGCGGCCGAGGCGCCCGCCTCGGCGATGTTGCCAGCCGGGCCCTCGCGGGAGCGCGCCCCCCGGATGCGCTTGTCGATCAAGCCGAGGATGCCGCCGGGAGCGAACAGGACGATCAGCAGGATGATGGTGCCGATGGTGAGCGGCCAGTACACGGTGTACATCTTCACCACCGCCTGCAGCATCGTGTAGATCACCGACCCGAGCATCGGCCCGATGAAGCATCCGGCGCCGCCGATGAGGGTCATGAATACCACGATTCCCGATTCGCCCCAGCCAAGCAGGCCCGGGTTCACGCTGCGTGAGAACGGGCCCCACAGCGCGCCCGCGACCCCCGCGAACGCGCCGGCGATCACGAAGTTGGCCAGCATGTGCGACCGGACGTTGGTACCGAGGAACGCGGCGCGGCGTTGGTTGTCACGCAGTGTGCGCATGGCGTACCCGAACGGAGACTCGGTGATGCGCCACATCACCGCGGCCGCCACCGCCACGATCACGAGCGTGAAAAAATAAAAGTTGCTCGAGTCCTGGAAGAACGGCGGCGGGAGCAGTCCCTGGATACCGTCATCCCCCTTGGTGAAGGAGTACCAGGAGAACACGATGTAGTAGAGAAGCTCGCCGAACGCGAGCGTGAGCATGGCGAAGTAGATGCCGATCAGGCGCACGCAGAAGAACCCGACGATCAGCGCTGCCAGCGCCGCAATCGGCGGACCGACGAGGAGCGACAGCAGGAAGGCCGCGACGCCGATCTGCCCGTCCGCGCCCTTGAGTGCCGTGAACAGCATCGCGGTCGCGTACGCGCCCACGCCGAAGAACGCCGCGTGGCCAAACGAGATCTGGCCCATGTAGCCGTACAGGAGGTTGAAGCTCATCGCGAACAGCCCGAAGATCAGCACCTCGGTCCCCACATGGGTCCAGAACTCCCCAGGCAGCCAAGGGACCCCGATCGCCGCAACCAGGAGTAGGAGCGTGACCGGCCCGGAGATGCCAAAGCCGGCGTACAGGCGGGACCACGGGCTCCTGGCGTCCACCGGCATGGGTTTCAGAACCGCAGCTCCGTTCCGAACAGGCCCCACGGGCGCACGATCAGGACCGCGATCACGATGAGAAAGATCATAGCCAGCGCGCCGTCGGGCCAGAGCAGGATCGAGAACGAGTAGACCATGCCCACGATGATCGAGGCAACAAAGGTGCCCAGAATGCTGCCGAAGCCGCCGATCACTACCACCGCGAAGCACTGCACGATGATGTCCAGATCCACGCCGAGCGCCATCGGCAAGAGCGGCAGGAACACGCCGGCGGCGAGCGCAGCCAACGCGACACCCAGGGCGAACACCGACGCGTAGATCATCGGGATGCGGATGCCGAGCGCGCTCACCATGCTGCGGCTGTACACGGCGGCGCGCACGATCTTGCCAAAGCGCGTGCGATGCAGGAAAAGCCAGAGGCCCACGGCGACGGTGATGCCAGTGCCAATGATCACGAACTGGTAGGGATTGACCAGCGTGTCCAGCATCTCCACCGGCCGCACGCCGAGGTTGATGCGCCGGTTCTCCAGACCCCAGATCAGCTTGATCACGTCGCCCAGGATTAGCACCAACGCGAACGTGAGCAGCAGCTGCTCCGGCAGCTCGCGCTCGTAGGTGTGCCGAATCAGAAGGCGCTCGAGCGCGAAGCCGACCAGTGCCATGAGCGCCACCGTTCCGACGATGGCCGGCAGCAGCATCCACGGGCTGGCGCCGAACTGCTGGCTGAGGAAGGTAAAGATCGAGAACGTGACGTAGCCGCTCACCAGCCAGAGCGTCGCGTGCGCGAAGTTGAGGATGTTCATGACACCGAAGATCAGCGACAACCCGGCCGAGAGCAGGAACAGCACCATCGCGCGCGACAACCCGCTGAACAGCTGAAGGGCGTAAGGGGCGATATCCATGGACGTCTACCGGAAGAACGCGGCCGGGGCCGCTGAATGGCCCCGGCCGCGTTGCGCGGTGCGCATCAGGCGCGCTTTTTCTTCAGCTTCTCGACAGCCTCGCACGTCGGCGTCCAGACGTCGTGGCCCTCGACGACGACCATCGTGTCCGGCTTGTAGATCGGGAACGGATAGTCCGGCGAATCCCACACCTCGCCAACGTACGAGGGCACGTCGAGCTGGTTACTGCAGTCGCGGAAGGTGCGCTTGCCGCGGCAGGTGTCGATGGTGACCCCCTTGAGGGCCTTGACGATCGCCTCGGTTTGGGTCGAGCCGGCCTTCTTCGCGCCCTGCTCGAGCCCGCCGAGCGCGTCGTAGTACATGCAGGCCCAGTCGTCCGGGTAGTCCTCTGGGCCGAACGCCGCGCGGTCGCGCTTGATGTAGGCCTGCATGATCGGCTCGTTGAGGTGCGCAAAGAACGGGCAGCGCGCGAGCCCGATGATGCCGCGCGGCAGCGTCTTCCGCTGCGCCTTGAGGTCGTTGACCGCGATCAGGCCGCCGGGGAACGGCACGCGCTTGAACAGGCCCATCTGACCGGCCTGCTGCATGAACGTCTCGGCGTCCTTGCCGGCAACGGCACCGAACATGAAATCGGGCTTGGCTGCCATGATGGCGGTGATATAGGAGGTGAAGTCGGTTTCGCCCAGCCTGAACCAAAATTGCCGGGTCTCCTTGATTCCGGGAGCGACCTGGGCGAGGCCGGCGGTGAAACCCTTGTGCGTGTCGCGGCCCCACTCGTAGTCCTGCCCCAGCGAAACATAGGTCTTCCAGTTGTTCTTCGTGGCCATGCGCGACACCGCGACCACCACCGAGCCCGACTGCATGTTGCTGTCGGGACAGAACTGATAGGTGTAAGGCGTGTAGTTGTCCTGCGTGATCTTTGAGCTGTTGGACGTCGCGGCGAAATGCAGCACCTTGTGCTCGTGGATGATCTCCTGCACCGCCAACGCGACCGCGCTCGAATAGGTGCCGAAGATGGCATCCACCTTGTCGTTCAGGATGAGCGATTTCGCTTCGCGCGCACCGACGTCGGGCTTGGTCTCGGTGTCGCGATAGATCATCTCCACCTGCTGCTTGCCAAGCAAGCCACCGCGCTTGTTGAGTTCGGCGATCGCGACCGGCAGCCCCTTGATGCAATGCGCCATGTAATTCGCGCCGGTGCCGGTCGAGGGCAGCAGCACGCCGATCTTGTACGGCGCACCGCCCTGGGCGCTGGCGAACCGGGGCGTCAACGTCAGCGCGCCCGCGGCGAGGCTTGTGAAGACGAAATCGCGGCGGCTCAGCTTGAGATGGTCAATCAAGGCTTCCCAGTTGTGTTCTCTCGTACTCATCTTCGTTCTCCTTCTTGAGGAGTTGACAATGGCAGATCCGCCTGGGCTGATGGCCTACGGGAAGGGATTCACGGATGTTACGCCATCCAGAATCGGTATGTCTATCCTGTCCCGAGGCCACCGATCATGCCTGGCCTGTGGCCGCGGAAGTGTCGACGCCTCGGCGATCAGCCCCTAGCCGGTGAGGAAGTCCGTCTCGGCCGTTATGGCTGACCGTACCTCGCCACGTCCTCCGCGGATCCGCTACAGTCCGTCCCTGATCCGGCGCCGGGACCTCGCGGGCGCCGGGCTACTCGTAGAGCAGGTGCGGCAGCCAGAGAATGATCTGCGGGAACAGCACGCAGAGGGTCAGACCGACCAGCTGCAGCCCGATGAACGGGAACGCCGACCACCAGATCTCCCGCGTGCTCACGCCAAGCTTCGGTCCGGCCACGCCGGCCAGGTAGAACAGCGCGTATCCGAATGGCGGCGACAGGAAGGAGACCTGGAGGTTCACGCTGAAGAGAACGCCGAACCAGATCGGGTCGAAGCCGAGCTTCTTGATGATGGGCACGAAGATGGGCACGGTCAGCATGAGAATGCCGACCCAGTCGAGGAAACAGCCCAGAAAGAGCAGGATGGCTTGCATGAAGATCAGGATGCCCCACGGCCCCAGCCCCGAGCCGGTCAGTGAGTCCTCGACGAACCTGGCACCGCCCACCGCGACGTAGAGGGCAACGAAGAGATTGGCGCCGAAGATGGTCCACAGCACCATCGCCGTGGCGCGCAGGGTGTTCTCGAGGGCCTGGTAGAGCTTGCGGGCGCTGAAGCGCCGCTGCAGCGTCACGAGGATCAGTGAGCCGCCGGCGCCGACCGCCGCCGCCTCGGTGGGGGCCGCGACCCCGGCGAATATCACGCCGAGTACGAGGGCGACGAGCAGGAGGGGCGCCAGCACGCCGCGGGCGAGCTTGACCTTTGCGATCCACGAGATGCGCTCCTGCGCGGGAACTGCCGGTCCCATGTGGGGCCAGATCCAGCAGAGGGTCGTGATGTAGAGGATGTAGAGGCCCGACAGCAGCAAGCCGGGCATGAAGGAGCCGGCGTAGAGTTGCCCGATCGACTCGTTGGCGACGAGGCCGTAGACGATCATCAGCACGGAGGGCGGGATCAGGATGCCCAGCGTACCCCCGGCGAGCAGCGCCCCCATGGCCAGCTTGCGGTTGTAGCCCCGCTTGAACATCTCCGGGAGCGCGATCATGCTCATCGTGGTCTCGCTGGCCCCGATGACGCCGACCATGGCGGCCAGGATGGTGCACGCGACGACCGTCGCCGAGGCGACGCCGCCGCGCAGGCCCCCCATCCACCGGTAGATGATCTCGTAGAGCTCTTCCATGATCCCGCTGCGCTCGAGGATCGCGGCCATGAAGATGAAGAGCGGAATCGCGGCGAGCAGGTACTGGTTCATCAGCGTGAACGTGCGGACGACCCCGAGGCTGGCCGCGGTGGGGCCCAGGAGCACGATGGTGAAGACCATGCCCACCCCGCCGCAGGCGAAGGCCACCGGCATGCCGGCCACCAGCATGAGGATCAGAGAGCCGAACATCAGCAGGGTGATCCACTCGATGCTCATGCCAGGCGGATCCCGAAGAAGCCGAAGGCCACGTCACGGACGAAGTTCGCGAATCCCTGAAGCAGCAGGAGCAGCGAGCCCAGGAAGACGGTGAACTTCACGGGGTACATGGGCGGGGCCCAGTCCGTGAACGACACCTCCCACATGAGCTGGGAGTCCCAGTAGAGCTTCCAGCCGGTGTAGGTCATGATGCCGAGGTAGAAGAAGAACAGCAGTGCGGTGAGGGCGTCCAATCGCGCCTGATTGCGCGGAGACAGCGACTGGTAGACGACGTCCACGCGCACGTGCGATCTCGTGTAGTGGGCGTAGGCCCCGCAGAGGACGTACTGCATGGCGAAGATGAGGGTCATCGACTCGTGGGCCCAGTTGGTGGGCCGGTCGAAGACGTAGCGGGCCACCACCTCGTAGCTGATGATGGTCACCGCCAGCAGCGTCCACCACGCGAGGATCCGGCCCGAGACCACGCTGATGCGGTCGATGCCGTGGACGAGCGCTTGCATCCTGGAGAGTCTCCGGACAGCGGACGGGGGCGGGACCGGCTCCGGTCCTCGCCCCCGCGTCGCGTCTCCCCCGAGCTAGAGCGTGAGCTTCTTGCCGTCGAGGTCGACGAGCATGTCGTCGGTGATGTAGCCGACGTTGATCGTCTTCATGAAGGCGAGCTGGGAGGCGAAGGCCTCCTTGGCGAGCGCGTCCTTCCTGGCCCACTTGAACCACATCGGGATGGCGTGCTTGCGGAACTTCGCGATGTCGCCATCCGAGAGCCGGATCACCTGCACGCCCTTGGCCTTGTACTTGTCCCAGGCCGCGATGTCCTCCCTCTGGATGAGCGCGTACTGGTTCCAGGAGTGCTCGCGGGTGGCGGCCATGACGATCTCCTGTAGGTGTTTGGGCAATGCCCGCCACTTCGCCATGTTCACGGTGAGGTCCATGAGGTCGACCGGCTGGTGCAGGCACGGCGTGGACGGCGGCCCCATGATGATGTACTTGGCGACCTCCGCGAAGCCGAGGTTGTAGTTCACGGCAGGGCCCACGAAGTCCGCGCCGTCGATGACCCCCTTCTCCAGCGCGGGGTAGACCTCGCCGCCCGGCAGCAGGACCGTCGACACGCCGGCCGAGGCGTAGATCTCGGCGATCATCCCACCGGGGTAGCGCAGCTTCTTGCCCTTGAACTCCTCGTAGGACCGGATCGGGACCTTGGAGTGGATGAGGTTGAGGTCGTGCTGGATGGGCCCGACGTAGAACATGTTCTGCGTCTGGAAGGCCTTGCGGGCGATGTCGAGGCCTCCCAGCTCGTAGTACCACGTCTCCCACTGGTCGGGCCGGTCGAGGCCCAGCGGATACGACGAGAGGAACGCGGTGACCGGCATCTTTCCGGCCCAGTAGAGCGTGAAGACGTGCATGGCGTCGAAGACGCCGGCCTTCACCGCCTCGAACATCTCGAAGGTGCCCACGATGGCCCCGGCCGGGAACGGCTGGAACTCGAGCTTGCCCTCGGACAGCTCCTTGACGTTCTCGCAGTACTTCTGGAAGGCGGTGTAGCCGACGGTCCCGGCGTCCCACGCGGTCTGCACGCGCCACTTCACCGGCGCCTGCGCGTGGACGCGCCCGACGGCCGGGAAGGCCAGGCTGCCGGCCGCGGCGCTCCCGACCACGGCGGCGGTCTTGAGGAAGGTTCGGCGACGCTGGTGGGCGCCTTCCTGCTGGGTGGTCCTGACGGCATCGTCGTTCACAGGTCCTCCTCGCTCATCCGACACGTGAGAATTCCGAATCGCGTAGGCCAAACGCCGTCGAAACGTCCTGGGCTCCGAGCCGCGGCGTACACGCTAGGTGTCTTGCCGCTGGATTGTCAAGGACTTTACGATGATTCTGGCACGCTGGGCCGAGCCAGCCCGGCAAGGGCCTAGCGCTGGCATCGTGCCCCGGCACACCCGGTGCGGCCCCGGGGCAAAGCATTCGCGACGAGGTCAAGCGGAGGGGGGGTCGACATGGTGTCGCTCTTGGGCTTCCCCGTTCCCCGAATGGCCGACGGACGCGACCACTCGATGGTGCGCGGCCGGTGCGGGCGCTGTCAAGGGCAGTACCGCCGGGCAACCCCACGCTTATGCCGTCAAGGGAGAGAGCAAGATGCCGTGGAGAGCCGCACCCGCGGCGGGGCCGGGCCCCGATATGCTCAACGATCTCGTTGCAGCCTTTCACGGCCCCGCCTTGAGCTTCTGCCCTTTGCGGCCGTAGGCTTCGCGGAGCGCGAGAGAACTCTCGAGGAGGATGTCCGAGCGTTGCTCGGCCGGGAGGGTGGCGGCGGGCTCGGGCCCCGTGGTCAGGTCCTCGATCCACTGGCGTGAGCGCCCGACCCGGCTCGCGGCGAGGCCATGGTCCTGGTAGGACCGGCGGCAGATCACGGGGCCCGCGGCCGTGGTGATGTAGGCTGGCTGTCGGGAGGTGGCGATGACCGGGTACGGCGGGCGGACGCTTCACGTGGACCTCACGACCGGACGCGCAGAGGTTCGCCCCCTCGACGAGGGGACGGCGCGGGCCTTCCTCGGCGGGAACGGGCTGGCCGCGCGCCTCCTGTGGGAGGCCGCGGTGCCGGGGACCGATGCCTTCGACCCCGCCAACCCCGTTGCGCTGGCGGTCGGGCCCATCACGGACACCATCGTGCCCGGCAACAGCCGGGCGTGCGTCGCCACCAAGTCGCCCCAGACGGGCTTGTTCTTCGACTCGACGCTCGGCGGGCGCTTCCCGGCCATGCTCAAGCGCACCGGCTTCGACGCCGTCGTGGTGGCGGGGCGCGCGGAGCATCCCGTCTACCTCGCGGTGGACGAGGACGGCGCGACCGTGAAGGACGCGCGGGGCCTCTGGGGGAAGACGACCCGCGACACGGTGGACGCGATCCAGGCCACGGACGGCGCCGAGACCGACGTCCTGGCCATCGGCCCGGCCGGGGAGCGCCGCGTCCGCTTCGCGTGTCTCGCCCACTACTGGAAGAACCGCGAGGGTGTGGCCGGCCGCGGCGGCATCGGCGCCGTCTGGGGCGCGAAGCACCTGAAGGCCGTCACGGTCCGGGGGACCCGGAAGACCGCGGTCGCCGATCCCGGCCGGCTCAAGCAGCTGGTCGACGAGACGCGGGAGCCGATGAAGAAGGGCACCGCGAACCTCTCGACGTACGGCACGCCGGCCCTCACCGGCCCCATCAATGCTCTCGGGGCTCTTGGCGCCTACAACCTCAAGCAGGAGACGTACGCCGGGTGGGAGGCGATCGACGGGCGCTCCCTCAAGGAGCACTACCACGACCGGGACACGACGTGTCTCAAGTGCCCGGTCGCGTGCGGCAAGCAGTTCGCCGTCTCCGCGGAGGTCCCGCTGTACGGAGGCGTCCGGGGGAAGATGCCCGAGTACGAGACCCTCTTCGCCTTCGGCTCGATGCTCGGCAACTCGAACGCCCCCAGCATCATCCACGCGAACATCCTGTGCGATCTCCTCGGGCTCGACTCGATCTCGATGGGCGTGACGCTCGCCTTCGTGGCGGAGTGCCTCGAGAAGGGGTTGCTGTCGCCGGCCGACGTGGGCGGGCCGTTCGGTTGGTCGGACCACGCGGGGATGATCCGGCTCCTCGAGCAGACCGCGCGCCGGGAAGGGTTCGGCGACCGTCTCGCCGAGGGCTCCTGGCGGCTGGCCCGCGAGATCGGGCGCGGCGCCGAGCGCCTGCCCTACGCGGTCAAGGGCCTGGAGCTACCCGCCCACTCGGCGCGCGCGCTCAAGGGCATGTCCATCGGGTACGCGACCGCCACCCGGGGCGGGAGCCACCACGACACCCGCCCGACCCCCCAGTACGCCCAGGGCTTCGACCGGCGCTCGACGGAGGACAAGCCCGCGTTCGCCGCGAAGAGCCAGCACTTCACGGCGGTGGACGACAGCCTCGTCATGTGCCGCTTCACGTCGGAGCGCGGCTTCGGAGTCTTCCTGAACGACGCCTACGCGGGGCTGCTCTCCTCGGTGACCGGCTGGTCGGTCGACGTGGCCGAGCTCGAGCGCATCGGCGAGCGCATCGTCAACCTCGAGCGGCTGTTCAACGTCCGCGAGGGAGTCCGCCGGAAGGACGACGTGCTGCCGTGGAAGGTGATGCACGAGCCGATCCCCGACGGCCCGTCGGCGGGGATGTACTGCTCGCCCGAGGAGCTCGGCGGCATGCTCGACGCCTACTACGCGCTGCGTGGCTGGGACGCCGACGGCGTGCCGACCCGGGAGCGGCTCACCGACCTCGGTCTCGACACCGTGCCGGGCGTTCTCCGGTAGCGGCGCCTCGGGCGCGCCGGCCGAGGGCCCGCTAGCAGCGGCTGGCGTCGTCGATGACGAGGGTGACCAGACCGGTCGACGGCTCGTACCGGTAGTCGTTCCCCTCGCACTGGAAGGACGGCGGCGGGTTCAGGAGCGTCGCCACGACGTCCTTGCTCGGCGGATAGCCGCCGTGCTGGCCGAAGTAGAGCTGGAGCGACGTCCGGATCGCCGCCACGGTCGCGCGGTCGGCGGCGAGCCGCGCGGCGGACATCGGCTTCTGCTGCTGAATCGTCTCCACCGTCTTCGTCGTCGACACGAAGTACTGGTAGAGGAACGCGCCGGCGACGGCGAGGATCACGGCCACCACGAGGATCTCCACCAGCCCGAACCCGGACTGGCCACGCCCCGCGGGAGACGAGGGAGCGCTGCCTCGCCGCATGCCGCCATCTTGAGTCGGCGCGTCCGGGCGTGTCAAGAAAAGCGCGCCCGGACGCGGAGCCCGGCCGGTCTGGGGCCCGCCGGGGCGATCACTCCCCGACGATCTGGACCTGGAGCCGCCGGTCGCGCGGGCCGTCTAGCTCGGCCACGATGACACTCTGGTACTGGCCGAGCAGGACGTCGCCGTCGGCCATGGCCAGCGCGATCGGCCGTCCGAGCAGCGTCGCCCGCAGGTGCGCATGGGCGTTGGCGCGGTCGCAGTCCGAGTGGCGCGGATCGTCGTGGCGATACCCGTCCCGACGCGGGATCAGCTTCTGCAGCACGGCGCCCAGGTCGTCGAGGAGCGCCGACTGGAACTCGTTGACGAAGACGGCGATGGTCGTGTGAAGGGAGTTGACGAGGAGCGTGCCGTTCTGGATGCCCGATCGGCTCACAACATCCCGCACCTGCTTGGTGACGTCCACGAACTGCTGGTTCTCTTCCGTCCGGATCTCGATCGTGTCCCGGAACACCTTCATCTGCGGCCTCCCTTGCCTGCATTCAGATGCCGCGCGCGCATGCGCGCCTTGCCACGCCCGTTCGCGTCCACGACCCGCGGTCTCGGGGCGCCCGAGTCCGCCGGCCTCGGCGGAGCTCAGGCTGCGGGCGGTGCCCGCGGCAGCCGGCGAGGGAGGGGGGCTGGATCCGGCGGGATCGCCGGGGAGCCGTACTCCCAGAGGGCCGCGCTCGAGCGGTAGCTCGCGTCGACCAGGCTCGCGAGCAGGACGACGGTGTCGAGCGCGGTGGTGGCCTGCGTCGGACGGGCGAGCGTGTGCCCCGTGGTCGGCGCGGGCGCGAAGGCAAGAACCTGACCCAGTCCGATGTGCTGGACGACGAGGAGGATGATGACGATGCGGCTCGCCTGGGTCAGCCCCCATCCCCTGAGCTGCATGCTCACCAGTATACAAGGTGCGATATACTGCTGCTTGCGTCCAGGACGACACGATCGGGCGCCGCCGACCCGGAGGGGTCCCATGCCGCTCTACATCATGCTGTCCTCGCTGTCCGAGACGGGCCGCCAAGTGCTCCGGAAGCTGCCGGGGTCCATCCGCAAGGTCAACGCGGAGGTCGGCCGGATGGGGGTCAGGGTCATCGCCCAGTATGCCGTTCTGGGGCCCTACGACTTCGTCACGGTGCTGGAGGCCCCCGACAACGAGACCGTCTCCCGCATCTCGGTCGAGCTCGGCGCCCGGGGCTCGGTGCAGATGATGACGATGCCGGCCATCCCGGTGGACGACTTCATCAGCCGCCTGGCCAGCCGACCCCGCCGGCGCGGCGCCCGTCGGCGCCGCTGAGCCCACCTGGCGCCCGGGCCTCCGGCGCCTGAGGGCGCGGGTGAGGCTCGTGACCCGGTTCCTGGATTCCGGAAGCCCACTCCTGGGCCGCGCCGGTCACACTGCGCACGACTGACCCAGTGCTCCTGCTCCCCGAGCGGTGCTTCGCGGCGGGCGCCGTCCACGACGGCTGGGCCGTCCGTCTCGAGGACGGGCAGATCACCGCCGTCGGACCCCGAGCGGCCCTCCCGCCGCTCCCCGCCGGCGAGGCCCCCGCGCCGGAGGCGATGCTCCCGCTTCCCGGGCGGCTCCTCCTGCCGGGCGGGGTCAACGCCCACAACCACTCCTTCCAGTCCCTTCTCCGGGGGCTGGGCGACGACCTCGACTTCATGGGGTGGCGCGACCGCGTCCTCTATCCGTTTTCCCGGCGGCTCGACGCGCGCGGCATCGAGATCGGGGCGGCGTTCGCCTTCGCGGAGATGCTCCGCCACGGCATCACGACGGTCGTGGACTTCTTCTACATCCAGGGCGACGGCCACGCGAACGCGGAGGCGGCGATCCGGGCGGCCCGGCGGGTGGGGATTCGCCTCGTCCTGGCCCGGGCCTTCTACGACTGGACGGGGGCGCCTCCGGAGTACCGAGAGACGGTCGCGGAGGCGACGACCCGGTGCCGGGAGCTGATGGCCCGGTACGCCGACGATCCGACGGTGAGCGTCCAGCCCGCGCCCCACAGCCTTCACGCGGCGTCGCCCGAGATGATCCGGGCCGCGGCGGCGCTCGCCGACGAGCGGGACGTGCCGTTTCACATCCACGTCGCGGAGTACCGTGCCGAGCGGGAGCAGGTCGAAGCGCGTCACGGGCTGACCCCGGTGCGCTACCTCGACCGGCTCGGCGTGCTGAGCTCCCGGCTCATCGGCGTCCACTGCGTGTGGCTCGACGGCGGCGAGGTGGAGCTCCTGGCCGAGCGGGGCGCGCGCGTCGCCTACTGCCCGTCGTCGAACATGATCCTGGGCGACGGCGTGACCCGGCTCCGGGAGATGCGCGCCCTCGGTGTTCCCGTGGCGCTGGGGACGGACGGCGGCTGCACGAACAACCGCCTGTCGATCTTCGAGGAGATGCGGATGGCCGCCCTCCTCCAGAAGGTCACGCACCTCGACGGGACCGCCTTCGGCGCCGAGGAGGCCTTCCGGCTCGGGACCGCGGGCGGCGGGGAGGTGCTCGGCCTTCCCGTCGGCGAGATCGCGCCGGGGCGGCGGGGGGATCTGGTGGCGCTGGACCTCGGGCACCCGTCGCTCCACCCGCCGAACGCGCTCATGAAGAACGTGGTCTACGCGCTCTCGCCCCAGGCGATCACCGACGTCTGGGTCCACGGGCGCCGCGTCGTGCGGGACGGACGGCTGGCGAGCGTCGACGAGTCGGCGCTCCTCGAGGAGGTGCGGGCCCTCACCCGCGGGTGGGCGGTCGGGCCTTGACCGCTGGACAATCGGCGGGAGCGGGGAGGCGAGCAATGCCGGGAGGTCAAGGTCTGGCCCCGCGCGGGGTGCGATTCGGCTTCATCCCGACCGAGGGCGGGCATCTCGCGCGCGAGGCGCTGGCGGAGGTCGACCGCGCGGAGGCGCTCGGCCTCGATTCCGTCTGGATGGAGGAGCACCACGGGGTGCGCGGCCACTACTGGCCCTCGCCGCTCGTGGTCCTCGCGGGCTTCGCGACCCGCACCTCGCGGATGCTTCTCGGCACCGACGTGGTCGTGCTGCCCTTCTACGACCCGGTGCGCGCGGCCGAGGACTCGGCGATGGTCGACGTCCTGTCGGGCGGCCGCCTCGTGTTCGGGGCGGCGATCGGGTACCGGCCGGACGAGTTCGCCCTCTACCGCACGCCGCTCGAGAAGCGAGGGGCACGGTTCGAGGAGGCGCTCGCGGTCATCCGGGCGCTCTGGACGCAGGAGGCGGTGACGCATCCCGGCCCGCACTATCCGCTCCGCGACGCGCGCCTCGAGCCGAAGCCGGTTCAGCGGCCGCATCCCCCGATCTGGATCGGCGGCTGGGGGGAGCTCATGATCCGCCGGGCCGCCCGCCTCGCCGACGCCTGGGTGCCGGGCCCGACGGCGCACCTCCAGAAGCTGCTCGACGGGAAGACGCGCTACCAGGCGGAGCTGCGGGCGGCGGGCCGGCCGGACCCGGCCGAGTGGCCCCTCACGCGCGACACGGTGATCGCCGATACCGACGCCGAGGCGCTGGAGCTCGCCGAGCGGCATCTGCTGGTGAACTACCGCGACGAGTACGGCGGGGGCCGCTGGAAGCACCCGCTCATCGGCGCGGAGGACACCACGCCGGTGGACCAGCTCGACGCGCTCGGACGCGACCGCTTCGTGATCGGCGGGCCGGAGCGGTGCCGGGCGCAGGTGCGGCGCTTCATCGAGACGTTCGGGGCGACCCACGTCATCTTTCGCCTGTACTTCCCCGGCATGCCGCACGACCACATCCTCCGGGAGCTCGAGCTCCTCGCCCGCGAGGTCGCGCCGGCCTTTCGCTGAGCCCGCCCACGGCCCCGGATCGCGGAGGCGCCCGCGGGCCGGGGCGTACAATGGCGGGGATGCGCAGGAACGCGCTCTTCTGGGGCATCATCGGGCTCGCGCTCGCGATCGGTGTCGTCGCCACCCTCGACCGGTACCAGCGTCAGGGCCGGACCTTCGCCGGCTTCTGGGTGATGGAGAACCTGCTTGTCGCGATCGGCGGTCCGGAGCGCGGGCCCCTCGAGCCGTTCGACGTCGTCCGGGTCATGAACGGACAGGTGCTGAAGAGCGGCGGGGACATCCAGACGACGATCGAGAGCCAGGACCCGGGGACGACCTTCCACTACATCGTCTACCGGCGCGGCCAGCTGGTCGAGGCGGATGTCAGGACCCGCCTCTTCGCGCGCCGGGACTTCCTGAGGTTCGTGACTCAGGCCCTCCTGCCGGGCCTGTTCCAGCTCGCGGTGGGCGCGGTCGTCTTCCTGATCCGACCCGGGCGATCGCAGAGCTGGCTCTTCCTCACCTTCTCGCTGATCGCCTACGTCGTCAGCATCACGTTCGCCGACGCGCACACCACGTACCGGTTCTCCGGGTTGTTCCTGACCGCCTGGGCCTTCTGGCCGGCGACGCTGCTGCACCTCGCGCTGACGTTCCCGCAGCGCCGCCGGATCCTCCGCCGCTTTCCCCGGGTGATCTGGCTGCCCTACCTGATCTCGGGAGCTCTCGCCGCGCTCCTCCAGCTGCCGGGGGTCTACCAGTTGCCGGGGCTCCAGGGTGACGTCCGGCTGCTCCTCGCCGTGCCCGCGGCGGGCGCGGCGTACTGGGGCGTGGCGCTGATCCTGCTCGTCCTGTCGCTCGCGCGAGCCAGCGTGGTCGGCGGGACACCGCTGATCCAGCAGCGGGCCCGGATCCTCTGCGCGGCGTTCGTCCTGGGCTACGTGCCGCCGATCCTCGGAACCGCGGTGGAGGCCCTCTTCCACGTGCCGGTTCCCTATCTCAACGCGATGTGGCAGCTGACGCTCCTGTTCCCCATCGTCATGGCCTACGCCATGATCCGCTACGACCTCTTCGACGTGCGCGCCGCGCTCCGCGCCGGCACCGTATACTCGGCGGCCACCGGGCTCGTGGTCCTCGCCTACACGGGTGCCATCGCGGCCATGGACATCCTCCTGGCGAACTGGGAGGCCGCGCAGTCACCCATCGTCGCTGCCGCCGTCATGGCGGTGCTGGTCGTGGTCCTGCTGAACCCGCTCTACCTCCGGTCGCAGCGGCTGGTCGACCGTCTGTTCTTCCGCCAGCGCGTCGACGTGCAGCGGTCGATCGAGCGGGTCTCGGAGGTCATGAGCGGGCTGCTCGACCTGCCGCGGATCGTCGAGCTGCTCACCCAGACCGTGGGGGAGCAGCTGCACCCCGTGCAGCAGGAGCTCTACCTGCTCGACGCGCGCCGGCAGGGGTACGTGCGCGCGAACGAGGAGGAGATGGACGAGCAGGGCAGCCGGCCGCCGATCGACGGCGGCTCGCCGCTGGTGCGATGTCTCGAGCTGCGCGGCCAGCCGCTGACGCGGTGGCGGGTCGAGGAGGACCCCGTGCTGGAGGAGCACCGGGCGGGATGCCTCACGGCCATGGATGGCCTCGGGGCGAGCCTGGTCGTCCCGTTCCTGTTCCAGGGACGCGTGACAGGGCTCCTTGCCCTCGGCCCGAGGCGGTCGGGCCTCGGCTACTCGAGCCAGGACCTCGGGCTCCTCCGGCTCCTGGCGAACTCGAGCGCGCTCGCCCTCGAGCACGCCCGCGCGTACACGGCCCTCCAGGAGACGAACGCCGAGCTCAGGACCGTGGTCCGGCGCGTGGAGATCCTCGAGAGCATCCGGTCGAATCTCGCCAAGTTCGTTCCCCGGACCGTCCAGGACCTGATCGAGCGCGCGCCGGAGGCGCCCGAGCTGGACAAGCGCGAGGGGGACGTCACGGTGCTGTTCGTCGACCTCGTCGGCTACACGCGGCTCACCGAGCGCCTCGATCCCGGCCGCGTCAACGAGCTGGTCGAGCGGTGCTTCGGCGCGTACCTCGACGAGATCCTCCGGCGCGGCGGGGACGTGAACGAGACGGCCGGCGACGGCCTCATGGCCATCTTCCGCGACGCGGACCCCCGGCGCCACGCCCGGCAGGCCGTGAAGTGCGGGCTCGCGATCCTCCGTCGGACCCGAGAGCTGAACGATTCGCTCGACGGGCTGCCCGAGCCGCTCGCCGTCCACATCGGCGTCAACTCCGGCCTCGCGACGGTGGGCGCCACCAAGATCGAAGGCGCCAACGGCACGCGGTGGACCTACACCGCGTCCGGGCAGGTCACCATCGTGGCGGCGCGTGTCGCCGCGCTGGCCCGGGGAAACGAGATCCTGGTGGGCTCCGGCACGAGGGAGCGGCTGGGCGACGAGCTCTCGTTCGAGGCCCTCGGCGAGCGGCCCCTGCGGAACGTCGAGACGCCCGTGCGCCTGTTCCGTCTGGCGCTGCCTCAGTCCGTTCCCGCCCCGGTCACGGCCTGAGCGGCGGCGGCGCGCCCTCCGAGCGGCGGACGAGGCGCGCCGGGACGCGGCGTCTCAGCCCCGCCCCATCTCCCAGAACTCGGCGCCGAAGTGGTCCCAGGGCAGGCGCCACTCGTCGGTCCGGTCCGCGTCTGCGGTGAAGAACCGGTTGACCGCGTAGAGGATGGCCTGGGGTGCCGATCCGAGATTCGCGATCCCGTGCGCCACGCCCCGGGGAATCAGCAGCCGGTGGCAGCGCCCGGCGCCCAGGACCAGGCGCTGCGGGGTCGGCCGGGTCTCGGCGTGGTCGTCGCGCCGGAGGTCCGCGACCCCGACGAGCAGGGTCGAGTCCGGCGGCACGATGAAGAGGTCGTCCTGCTCGAGGTGGAGGTGCCAGGCCTTGACCGCGCCCGGCAGGAGCGAGCTCCAGTTCCACTGGATGGGCCGGAACCCCTCGAGACCCTGGACGGCGCCGCCGCCTCCGTCGATCCGCACGATCTCGGCGAAGAGCCCGTCGGCGCTCCGCGAGACGGCGGCCTCCGACAGCTCCACGCCGGCGATCGACGCGCGCGGCGAGTAGGACTGACGCGTCAGGCGCTTCCGCGCGTCCTCGACGAGGTCATCCGGACGGAGGGGGCGGGGCTCCATACCCGCGGCATTCTATCACCCTCGCCTCGACGGCTCGGCGCGGCCGCCGGTGAGATAGAAGGCGTCGAGCGCGGCGACGGCGGCCGGCTCCGCGAGGCTCGGCGCGTGGCCGACGCCCTCGACGTCGACGCGGCGGAGGCGCGGCTGCCGGACCTCCATCGCCCCCGCGACCTCGCGAGAGAGGATGTCGCTCTCGGCGCCCCGCACCAGGAGCATGGGGCATCGCAGGGCCTCGAAGGCCGTCCACCACGCTCGGCTGGCGGCGCGGGCCGCCTCCGGCGCCGGCCGGGGAGCGCGCCCGACCGCGGGATCGCACTTGAAGCGCCACCCAGCGTCCGGAGTCCGCCGGACCGCCCAGCGGATCGCCTCGGTCACCGCCTCCGACGCGAGCCCTCTGAGCCAGGGATACTGCGCGAGGGCCCAACGCGCGGCGGCGGCGAGGTCCGGGAATCGCTCCGGGATGTTCGCCGTGTACGCCGCGACGCGGGCGGCGCCCCGCGGGTCGATCTCGGGTCCGATGTCGTTGAGGGCGAGGGAGCGGAGCCGGTCCGGGGCCACCCCGGCGAGGGAGAGCCCGATCAGGCCGCCCAGCGAGGTGCCGAGGACGTGGACGGCGTGAAGGCCGAGCGCGTCGAGGAGGGCCAGCACGTCCGCGACGTAGTGCGGGATGTCATAGGTTCCCGCCGCCCAGCCGCTCTCGCCCCGGCCCCGGAGGTCGAGCGCCAGGCAGCGGTGGCGGCGCGACAGGCGTGCCGCGGCCGCGTCGAACGCGTGGCTCTGCTGGGTCAGACCGTGCAGGAGGAGGATGGTCTCCGGCCCGCTCGTCTCACCACCGGCCTCGCCCCGCGCCGCCGGCCAGTCCTGAAAGTGGGCCCAGACCCCGTTGAGGCGGAGCCACTCGTCCGTGTACGCGCACGCCTGGGCGGTGGACGTCCCGGTCACGCGGCGCTGACGCCACCGCCGCGCGTCGGCGGGCCCGGCCGGGAAGCCGGCGGCGCGGGGCGGAACCATCGGGATCCTGGCTCGGCTCTGTTACAATGCGCCGCCGGGAGCGGCGACGGCTCGGTCTTCCGCCGACCGTCTGGAGCGCACAGCGACCCCGGAGCGTGCATGCGCCATACTACCGCACGTCGGACGGAGCGCCGGGCCGAGGCGCCCCTTCCGGCGGCGCCGCCCCCCGCGATGCGCCTGCTCGTCACCAACCCGTGGAATGGCCAGGCGTATTGCGTCCTGCGCGCCCTCCGGCCGTACGCGGCGCGGGTCATCGCGACGGTCTACCGGGAGCACGGCTTCCTGGGCCGACTCGCGCCAGCGGCGGTGTCCCGCGCCGTGGACGGCGTGTACCCCGTTCCCTTCGCGGCCCACGACTGGCAGCGGGGCCGGATCCACGACGAGAACTCCGAGTCCGAGGAGGCCTACGTCCAGGCCGTCCTGGACATCTGCGCGCGGGAGCGCATCGACACCGTGTTCCCGTCGTGGGACCCGGAGGTCGGCATCCTGTCGAAGAACAAGTCGCGGTTCACCGCGCGCGGCATCACGGTGCCGGTTCCGGAGTGGCCGGTTCTCCGGCAGGCGATGGACAAGTACGCGCTCGCGGAGCTCGCCGCGGAGATCGGGTGTCCGTGTCCCCGGACGTACCTTCCACGGACCCTGACGGAGGCCGCGGAGCTGGCCGACCTGGTCGGGTTCCCGCTGCTCCTGAAGCCCCGGTGCTCGTCGGGCTCCCGCGGCGTGCGGCTCGTCGTCCGGCGCGAGCAGCTGGCGGACACGGTCCTGAGCGTCGAGCGGACGTTCGGGATGCCAGTGCTCCAGGAGTGGATCCCGGGGCGCCTGAACCGGCGCGTCAACGTGAACGCCACGATGGACCGCCAGGGTCTCCTCGTCACCGCGACGGTGCGGCGGAACGAGCGGACGGCGTTCCCGTCCTACGCGTCCGTGACCACGACCCAGGTCTCCATCGAGGAGCCGGGGCTGATCAAGCAGGTCGCCCACCTCCTCGAGCGCCTGGGCTATTCCGGCCATGCGAGCGCCCAGTTCAAGGAGGATCCGCGGGACGGCGTCGCCAAGCTGCTCGAGCTGAACTGCCGCCCCGGGTACCGGGTCTGGTGCAGCATCGCCGCGGGCCAGAACATCCCCTGGCTCTGCGTCCGGATCGAGCGGGGAGAGCCGGTCGAGGCGTTGCCGGATCCGGCGGGGCTGCCGGTCTTCGTGAGCCCGCTCGAGGACGCGCTGGCCTTCGGCGCCTCGATCGTCGACTGGGCGGGCCATCGAGTCGGGGCTCTCCGGACCCACGAGCTCCTCGGCCCGCCCCCGACGCTCCGGGACATCCTTCGCGGATACCGGGACACCTACCGCGCGCCGCGCCGGTTCCTCGACTGGTACTTCAAGGCGCTCGCCGACGATCCGCTCGCGGGGCTCACCTGGTACGCCTCGCACCTGATCCGGATCCTGCGAGGGCCGAAGCGCATGCCGCGCTGAGCGGCATCCGCCCCCGCCATCCCGTCGCCGGATCCGTCGGGCCACGCCGTGACCCTCGCGGTCCGCGTGAGGGACGGCCGACCGTGTCGCGTCAATTGCGGGCCCCGGACGCGGCGGGTACGATGGGCTCGCGATGGCCGCGCTCCTCTCCCTCGACGTCCTTCTCGGCCTGGCGACGCTCACCCTCATGGAGATCGTGCTGGGCATCGACAACATCGTGTTTATCGCGATCCTGGTGGCGAAGCTGCCCGCGTCGCAGCAGGACCTCGCGCGCCGGCTGGGCCTCATCCTGGCGCTCGGCATCCGCATCCTCCTGCTCCTGACGATCTCGTGGATCATGAAGCTCACCAAGCCGCTGGTCACGCTCGGTGACGTCGAGCTGTCCGGGCGCAGCCTCATCCTGCTGGCGGGCGGGCTCTTCCTCATCTTCAAGGCAACGCGCGAGGTCTACGAGAAGGTCGAGGGCGAGCCGCACGAGACGAGGCGCGCGAAGCAGCGCGCGGCCTTCGGCTGGGTCGTGCTCCAGATCCTCGTGCTGGACATCGTGTTCTCGCTGGACTCCGTCATCACCGCAGTCGGCATGGCGAACCGGCTCTCCGTGATGATCATCGCCATGGTCCTCGCCATGCTGGTGATGCTCGTGTCCGCGGGGACGGTGAGCGCCTTCGTCGAGCGGCATCCCAGCATCAAGATCCTGGCGCTCGCCTTCCTTCTCCTCATCGGCGTCATGCTGGTGGCCGAGGGGATGGGCACCCACGTGGCGAAGGGCTACGTGTACTTCGCGATGGCGTTCTCCCTCTTCGTGGAGATGCTGAACATGCGGTACCGGCGACGCCGCGCGGCGACCCGCCACGCGCGGTCCTGACCCATGCCGGGCGACCGGAGCGCTCTCGTCACCGGCGCCGCGCGCGGGATCGGGCTCGCCATCGCGAGCCGGCTCGCCGGGGATGGGCTGCGGGTCGCCCTCCTCGATCTCGATCGTGACCGGGTCGAGGCGGCGGCCCGCGAGGTGGGCGCGGGCGCGGTCGCCCTGGTGGGGGACGTGACCCGGAGCGCGGAGGTCGACGCCGCGGTGCGGGCCGTCGTGGACCGATGGGGCCGGCTCGACGTGCTGGTGAACAACGCCGGCATCACGGGCCGCTCATTCCCGATCTGGGAGCTCGACGACGCGGACTGGGAGCGCGTGCTCGCGGTCGACCTCACGAGCGTCTTCTACTGCTGCCGGGCGGCGATCCGGGCCATGCTCCGCCGGGGCTCGGGGCGGATCGTCAACATCGCGTCGATCGCCGGCAAGGAGGGGAACCCGACGCTCGTGCCGTACTCGAGCGCGAAGGCGGGAGTCATCGGACTGACGAAAGCCCTCGCGAAGGAAGTCGCGACGCGGGGGATCCTGGTCAACGCCGTCGCTCCGGCCGTGATCGGCACCGAGCTCCTCCAGCAGATGGAGCGGAGCACGGTGGACCTCCTGGTCTCGAAGATCCCGATGGGGCGGATGGGCCGGCCGGAGGAGGTCGCGGCGCTCGTCGCCTGGCTGGCCTCGGAGGAATGCTCCTTCAGCACCGGCGCCGTCTACGACCTCTCGGGCGGCCGCGCGACCTACTGAGTGGCCGGCGCCGGGTCCTTCCGCGACGATCGGTCGGAGGCGGGCCCGGGCATGTGGTGTGATCGCACGATCAGCCAGGAGGCGACGCGATGGCGGGAGTCCTGACCGTGGTGGCGAAGATCTACCCGAAGGCGGGG
>DATBGA010000029.1:0-32463 GCA_036558225.1 Candidatus Methylomirabilota bacterium
GCCCGACCGACGGCGACGGTCTCGGCGATGAGGGCCCGGTAGAGCGCGGCGCCCTCCGGGGTGCTCCTCACCTCGCCGAGCGTCGCTCGGCACGCGGTCGTGAGCGTCGCGCCGGGCGCCAGGCGGACGAACTTCTCCCAGACTGCCCGGCGGACGTCGGTCGTCACCCGCACCTCGGCGCCGGCGTCTCGAAGCGCCGCCGCGATCGACTCTACACGCGGCGTGACCTCGCCCGATCGCTCGCCGAGCTCGATGCGCAGGACCGGATTCGCCTGATCGATGATCCCGGGCTCGGCGATGGTCGTCGCCATGAGCGTCGTCCCCACCAGCACGCGACCGTCGCCGAGCACCGCGCCGAGCCGGTCTCCGCTCTCGACGCCGTTCTGGAGCGTGAGGACCGCCGTCCTCGGCCCCACGGCCGGCCGAAGGGCCAGGGCCGCGGGCTCTGTGTCGTATCCCTTGACGGTGAAGAGCACGAGGTCGAAGCCCCCGCCGGACTCGGACGGGTCGGCGACGGCGTGAACGGGCCGCAGGACCGTCGAGGCTCCGCCGCTGCGGAGGGTGAGGCCGCGCTCGCGGAGGGCCTCGAGATGCGCGCCGCGGGCGACGAACGTGACGGCGTGGCCGCGCCCGGCGAGCGCCGCGCCGTAGAAGCCGCCCACGGCGCCGGCCCCCATCACGAGCACGCGCACGGGGCGATCAGAGCTTGAACAGGCGCTGGGCGTTCTTGCCGCGGACGGCGTCGCGCTGACCGGCCGGCAGCGCGTCGACCCGGGCCAGACAGCCCTTCATGTCGCCGATGTTGTGCGGATAGTCCGAGCCGTACAGGACGCGGTCCGCCCCCCCGACGTCCACGCACATCGCGAGCGCGTCCGACCGGTAGGTGACGGAGTCGTAGTAGAGTCGCCGCATGTACTCCCCCGGCGGGGTCGACGTCTTCGTGCGGGCGGCGTTCATCTTGTCGAAGCACTGGTCCAGCCGGCCCACGAGGTACGGCAGCGCCCCGCCGGCATGCGAGACGATGAGCTTCACGTCGGGGTAGCGGTCCAGGAAGCCGTCGAACATCATGCGCGCGATGGCCAGGCTCGTGTCGAACATGAAGCCGATGCTCGCGATCAGGTTGAACTCCCGGAGCGCCATGTCCGGCGTCCCCGGCGGGGCCGTGGGGTGCACCAGCACCGGCAGCGCCCGCCGGTCGATCTCCGCCCACACCGGCGCGAACAGGGCATCGGTGAGCGCCCGCCCCGCGATATTGGCGAGGACCATGACCCCGACCGCGCCCCGGTCACAGGCGCGCCCGAGCTCTGGCACCGCGGCGTCGGGATACTCCCACGGCAGCGAGCAGAGCCAGCGGACGCGTGACGGGTACGCGGCCTGAGCGCTGGCCATGTCGTCGTTGACGACCTGCGCCGCCTTGAGGCTCACGTCGCGGCCGCCCCAGTACACGTTCGGGCACGTGAGGGAGATGACGGCCAAGTCGACCCCCGCCTCGTCCATCTGCCGGATCCGGTACGGATAGTCGAAGTGCCCCGGCTGAGGCGTCATGAAGGGCGCGCCGTCGAGGAAGATGCCCTCCGGGGCGTCGAGGCTCTTCCGGAGCTCGTAGCGGGGACGCCCGTGGGCGCGCAGGAGCTCGAGCCAGTCCCGGTTGAGCATGTGGGTGTGCACGTCGATCGCGGGGGTCATGCGCGCTCCTTCCGTCGCCGCCTGCGAGGTGTCCGTCCGGGCGACCGAGACGAGGGAACCCCGCGCGACAGGCCTTGTCAAGGGCCGGGAGCGCGGCCGGGCGCGCGCCCGGTCCCGCGCGCCCGCCGGAGCCATCGGGCCCGGCCATTCCGGCCCGAGCGCCACGCAGACGGCGGACGGGACGGGCCGACCGAGAAGCCGGACATCGTGACCCGCGCCGCCGGGCGGAGAGGGTGGTCTCGAGGAGGGCTAGCTAGCTCGCGTCGACGTCGAGATCCTTGCGGTCGATGTCGTCGACGGCGGCGCAGCTCACCGGGGGGACGAAGGCGCTCGAGGACGGCTGGCCCTGGCTGTTCTGGACGGAGTTCGCGAAGTCGAAGTTGGAGAACGCCGCCACCTCGAAGTCGGCGGTGGACGTCGCGATCACGTTGCCGGAGTTCTTCGCCTCGTAGGTGATCCGCACGTGCGCGCGACGGTTGCCCGTGTTGGTGGCGTGGCCCTTGACCGCGCAGCGGTTGCCGGGCACGGTCTCCTCCTCCTCGCCGGTGATGGTCACGCTCGAGAATCCTCTGGAGCTCGAATCGCCCTCGCAGCCGGCGATGAGCACAACGGTCAAGCCGGCCATCGCCGCGCCGCCCAGCCAGTGCCGCCCCATCGTGGTCTCCCTCCTGGATCCGTGGTGTGTCGAGCCCGCAGGCCCGAAGCCCGAAAATTACACGGCGACATCGGGTCGCCGAGCCGCCATCCTGTCGCGAAGCGCCTCATCCTCGTGACCAAGGCCGAGCCCCGGCCCGGAATGCGGGCGCCGGCCTTCAACCGCGTCTGACATGACCTCGAGCAAGCCGCGGGCCAGTCATCGTCGGAGAGGTCCGTATTTTCGCGAGGACTCGCGCGTCGGCCCCGCGCACCGGTAGCTGAGAACAGGGCCTCCGAAGCCTCCGTTCCTCCGTGACGCCCGGCTTCGCCAGGATGTCGTCCCGGCGGCAGGCTGTCCTGACGGGCGCGTTCTCTGCCCTCGTTCCGACGGCCGGACGGCGGCACAACCCTTGCTCTGAATCAGCGACGTGACTCACACGGCACGGCCGGAGCCGTCGGCCGCGACGGCCGAGTATCACGACGAGTACTCGGAGACGCTCGGGACGGAGGTCCGCAAGCTCCAGGACGCCCTCCTGAGCGACACCGTGGGCATTCTCGCCACGCCCGAGCCGATCCGGCTCGCCGAGACCGTCCGGATCGAGGCGGCCCTCGAGGCCATGCTGGCGCAGGACCGGGTGGCGGTGGTCGTGGTCGACGAGGACGGCCGGCTGCGCGGCATCGCCACCGACCGGGACTTGCTGAAGCGGGCTCTCGCCCGCGATCGCGATCGGGCCAAGGCCACGCTGGGCGCGGTGATGACACGCGATCCGCAGGTGCTGCGGCCGGATGACCGGATCTGCTACGCGGTGAACCGGATGATGGCGATGGGCTGCCGCACGGTGCCGGTCGTCGATGCCGAGCGACGCCCGGTCGGGATCGTGACCATCGACGACATCGCCAAGTGGCTGGCCGCGCTCTTCCCGGAAGCCATCCTGAACCTGCGTCCGGGAGACCGGCTGAAGCAGCCGGCCGAGCGTGACGGCGGCTAAATTGGCGCTCGCCGGCCGCAGCGAATCGTGGTCCCTGCTGGGCCAAACGTGAAGACCTACGTTTTCTGCGGGAACATCCCCCGCGCGTAGGCCCCGAGGACGAGGATGACAACCCCGCTACGTCGCGGCCCCGCGGCGGGCGGGCGCAGGCCGAGCGGCCCGGCCGCGCCGGCTGAAACGGAGAGGCGCGGGAAGGAACCGCGGGGGGACCCCGGCGACGGCGCCTCCGGGGTGAAGCGCGCCCGCGGCACGGAGTCCTCCGAGGACTTCGCCGAGCGACGGGACATCGAGACGGCCGACCAGCCTGTGGAGCAGCACGAGCGCGGTCACGAGGACCGCGCTGGCCGTGACGTGGAATCCCGCTAGCGCCTGAGTCCGAATCAGCTCCCAGCCGGCGCCACGCGCGGTGACGCCGGCTGGGCGCTCCGAGTGCCTCGATGCGGCGCCGGGGAGGAACTCCAGGTCTCCGGCCGCTCGCAGGCGTTCCGATTCGACCCGAATCCGGCGGCGTTCCCTCGTCCGCGTACCGCGCCCGTCGCGGCCGGACGCCGGCATCCGGCGGGACTACGATATCCTTGACCCGCCGCACCGGCCCGCCGCATCGGCGGGAAGCCGCGGAATCTGGCCGGGTGATGGAGGACGGGATGATCGAGCGACGGCCGTTCGGGCGGACGGGCCATCAGAGCACGGTGACGCTGTTCGGGGCCGCCGCCCTGGCGCGGGCCAGTCAGGCGGAGGCAGACCGCGCGCTGGAGCTCTTGCTCCGCCACGGCGTCAATCACATCGACACCGCGGCGCGGTACGGCGACTCCGAGCTCCGCATCGGGCCGTGGATGGCCCGGCACCGGCGGGACTTCTTCCTCGCGACCAAGACCGGCCAGCGCACTGCGCGCGAGGCGCGCGAGGACATCCACCGGTCGCTCGATCGCCTCCGGGTCGACCACGTCGACCTGATCCAGCTCCACTCCCTGGGCCATCCGGACGACTGGGAGCAGGCGATGGGCCCCGGCGGAGCGCTCGAGGCCGTGATCGAGGCGCGCGCCCAGGGGCTCGCGCGGTTCATCGGCGTCACGGGCCACGGCTGGACGATCGCCGCGATGCACCGGCGCAGCCTGGCCCGCTTCGACTTCGATGCGGTGCTGCTGCCGTACAACTACTTCATGGCGCAGGACGAGCGCTATCGGCGGACCGTCGATGAGCTCCTCGCGACCTGCCGGGAGCGCCGGGTGGCCGTCCAGATCATCAAGTCGATCGCCCGCGGGCCGTGGGCCGCGATGGAGCGGACCCACACCACCTGGTACCAACCGCTCGAGGAGCAGGCCGATATCGACCGGGCGGTGCACTGGGCGCTCGATCTGCCCGGGGTGTTCCTCAACACCGCGGGCGACCTCACGCTCCTCCCCCGGGTGCTCGACGCGGCGAGCCGGTTCGCGCAACGCCCGCCGGACGAGGACATGGGCGCCATGCTCGCGTCCGCCCGGATGACGTCCCTTTTCGGCCTTTCCACCTGAGCGCTCAAAGTCAAAATCCGGGGTCAGGCCCTGGCTTTGATTTCCGCCGGGCGTTACGCGCCCGCGCTCTCGCGGGCGACGTCCCGCAACCTCAGGTACGCCCGGCAGAGCGCCTCGAAGCCGTCGGGGCCGAGGTCGAGTACGCGCACCGCGTGGAGCTTCAGCGCGTCGGGCAGGAGGCGGCCCACGTACTCGCCGCCCTCGCGCCGGTTGAGCTTGTAGTTGACGTCCTCGGTGACGCAGTCGAGGACGAGGCCCAGGCGCTCGAGGAGCGGCGCCCAGGCGGCAACCCGGGCGCCCGCCGGCGCGGCCGGCGCGCCGGGATGGAGCGCGACCATCGGGATCTCCATGGCGCCCATGTAGAGCTGGACCCAGCAGGTCCCGAAGTCCAGCCGGCGCGGCTTCGCGTGGTCCCACGCGGTCACGGCGTCCCAGATCGCCGCGAAGTCGACGGCGTCGGTCCCCGGCGCGGGCGCGCTCACCGCGGTCCCCGCGCGCCGGCCGCGCCGCGGCCGTGGTATCGTGGCGCGCGATGCTCGCCCTGAATCGCGTGGCCCTCAAGGAATGGGCCGTCGTGTGCCACGGGCTGGCCGCCGGCCATCAGGTCGCGCTGCTCCGGAAGGGCGGCATCCGGGAGCCGGCGGGCGGCTTCGAGGTCGAGCATCGCGAATTCTTCCTCCTCCCCACGTACTTCCACGAGAAGGCCGAGGAGCTCACGGCGGCCGTGCGCACGACCCTTCCCGACGTCGCCCGGACGGCCCCGCCCGGCGGCATCCTGCGCTTCGATCTCTACGCGACGGTCGAGGCGGCGGTCCACGTCGCCCAGCTCGAGCGGCTCCGCGATCTGGACGGGCAGCACGCCCTCGCCTGGCCCGCCGTCGAGCGCCGGTTCCACTATCGCCGCCCGGGGCTCCACGTCATCGCCGTCCGCGCCTGGCGGCTGCCCCGCCCCGTGGAGACCCCGGCCCTGTTCCGTTACGACGGCTGCCGGTCGTGGGTGACGCTCGAGGAGGAGCTCCCGGTCGACGGCGCGCGGCCCGTCCTGGACGATCGGTCGTTTCAGCGGAGGATGGCGGTCGTCCACGACGCGCTCCGCCTCGATCCGTCGATGCCAGGAGATCGTCGACCCGCCTGAGCACCGCCTCGCGGCCGCCGCGCCTGAGCGCGGCCAGCAGGTCGAGCGTTAGGAGCTGCGCCATCATGGCCCGCCGGCGCGCGGGATCGATCACCCGCGCCCGGATCCGGCCGCGGATCTCCGAGAGCAGCTCGATCACCGCGCCCACGTCGTCCGGCACGAGCTCGTCGAGCTCGCGCCTGAGCCGTCCGGCCAGCCCGGGGCTCGCGCCGCCGGTCGACATCGCCAGCAGAAACTCGCCCCGCCGCACGACGGCCGGCACGATGAAGTCCGAGCCGCTCGGGTCGTCGGCGATGCTCGCCCAGACGCCGGCGCGACGCGCGTCGTGTCCCACCTGCGCGTTCACCGCGGGGTCGTCGGTCGCCGCGACCGCGAGACTCATCCCCTCGAGGTCGCCTGCGCGGTACCGTCGCCGGACCCGGGTGACGGCCGCGCCCGGCGGAAAGTCCGGGCCGAACATCGGGCTGACGGCCAGCACCGAGGCGCCCGCGGCGAGCAGACTCCCCGCCTTCCTCGCCGCCACGGATCCCCCGCCGACGACCAGCACGCGCCGCCCTGCGAGGCGCAGGACGACCGGGTACCCGCGCCCGGGCCCCTCAGGCGCTGCCATCGTCGGGCGAGGGGCCGAGCACGACGGCGAGCGCCTCGGCCACGGCTGCCGGCTCCGCGTCCGTCGACCGGATCGCCGGCGTGAGTCCGAGCCGGCTCAGCGCGTCCGCCGTCGCGGCGCCCACGGCGGCCAGCGTCATCGAGCCCAGCAGGGACTGCTCCTCGGCGTCGAGCGCGCCGACGATCGCCCCGACGTCGCCGGGCTCGCCGAAGACGATGGCGTGTGCGGGATGCGTCGTGAGCACCGCCCGCAGGCGGTCGGCCCGCCACTTGGGCGTCGTCACCGTGGAGACCGGCGGGGCCACCCCCCGCGCGCCGTGGCGCGCGAGGAGGGCACCAACGAGCTGCTGGCCATCGGGGCTCCCCGCCACGAGCCAGCGCTCGCCCGCGGCTCCACTCAGCCACCCGGGGGGCGCCTCGTCCACGACCGCATCGGGGAGGATCCCGAAGGCGCGGAGCTCCCGTGCGGCCGCGCGGCCCGCGGCGACGATCCGCAGGCCCGCGAGGGCGCGGGCATCCTGGCCGCGCGCGGCCAGCCGCTCGCGCACGGCCTCGACACCGGCCCGGTCGGCGAAGATCACGCCCGCCAGGCCGCGGAGATCATCGAGCGCCGCGTCGAGCGGCGCCCACGAGGGCGGCGGCGAAAGCTCCACCGGGACGACGTGCAGCACCTCCGCGCCCAGCGACTCCAGCGGCGCCGTCAGCGGGCTCGGGTACGCGGAGGGGAGGAGCACCCGGCGCCCGAAGAGCGGCCGGCGTGGGGCCCACGAGAGCCGGGACCGCAGCCCGACGACCTCACCGATCACGAGGGTCGCCGGCGAGCGGAGATGCGCGGTCCGCATCCGGTCGCCGATGGTCGCGAGCGTGCCCGTCACCACCTGCTGCTGGGCGGTGGTGCCCCAGCGGATCGCCGCCACCGGCGTCTCGGGGCTGCGGCCGCCGTCGAGCAGGGCGCGGGCGAGCGCCTCGTGATTGGCCACGCCCATCAGGACCACGATCGTGTCCGCGCCCGCGACGCGCGCCCAGTCGACGTCCGGCGCCTCCCCGGCCGGCCCGGCCCGGCCGGTCACGACCGCGACGCTCGCGGCCACGCCCCGGTGGGTCACGGGGATGCCCGCGTAGGCGGGCACGCCCACCGCGGACGTGACGCCCGGGACGACCTCGAACGGGACGCCGTGCTCGGCCAGGTACTCGGCCTCCTCGCCGCCTCGCCCGAACACGAAGGGGTCGCCGCCCTTGAGACGGACGACGGTCCGCCCGCCGCGCGCCCGGTCCACGAGGACGGCGTTGATGGCGGCCTGGTCCATGGTGTGGGAGCCCGTTTCCTTGCCGGCATAGATCCGCTCGGCGCCCGCGGGGAGGCGGTCGAGGATCGCGTCTCCCACGAGCTGGTCGTACACGACGACGCCGGCCGTCTCCAGGAGCCGCGCGGCCCTGAGCGTCAGGAGTCCGGGGTCGCCCGGGCCGGCGCCGACCAGGTAGACCGTGCCGATCACGCCGGAGCCGTCACCGCGTGCTCGTGACCGGGCAAAGCGACGCGGTACTTGCAGAGCGCGCAGTTCATCCGGGCCTCCCCGCGCACCGCCTCGCGCTTCCGCTCGCGCAGCACCCGGAAGAGGGCGGGATGGCCGTTCAGGTAGTCGGTCACGCGCGCCTCGAGACCGGGATGCGCGGCGGCGTACTCGCCGACCAGCCGGTGGATCCGCGGAATCAGCACCCCCGTGAAGAGGAAGTACGGCACGACGAGGATGCGCCGGGCGCCCAGCGCGCGGCACCGCGCCAGGCCCTCGGGCAGCGACGGGCCCGTGACGCCGATGAAGCACACCTCGGCCCACGGGTAGCGCCGCGACTCCCACAGGAGCCGCGCCAGCTTGAACAGCTCGCTGTTCGCGTCGGGGTCGCTCGACCCCCGGCCCACCACGAGGACCGCCGTCTCCTCCGGCGGCCACGCGACCGCGGACTCGACCTCCGCCAGGCGCTCCCGCATGACGTCGATGACGAGCGGGTCGAGCCCGATGTGGCGGCCGTACAGGAATTCGATGCCCGGGTGCCGGGCCTTCGCCTCGTCGAGCTCGTGGGGGAGCTCGACCTTGACGTGGCCGGCGGCCAGCAGGATCACCGGCAGCACGATGACCCGCCGGGCCCCCAGTGCGACGCAGCGGTCGAGGCTCTCGGGAACCAGCGGCTCCGCCAGCTCGATGAAGCACGTCTCGATCCGCTCGGGACCGAGATGCGGCCGCGCGGCCGCGCAGAAGGCGAGAAACTCGTCGTTCCCCGGTTGCTCGCGGCTGCCGTGGCCGACCAGGAGGATCACGTCGTCGCTCACGCTCGCTCCCTTCGGTAGAGGGTCACGGCGCCGGGACGGGGCGCCGCAGGTCCAGTCCCACCAGCTTCCCGATCGCCCCCAGGTCGCAGGACGCGGCCACGAGGTCCGCCAGTCGGTCGTAGCGCTCGGACGCGCTCGACGGCGTGCCCCAGCGCGGGTCCGGCGCGACGCCCCGGCGGGCCGCGAGATGCCGGAGAAGCGCCCGTCGCAGCGCGTCGTTCGCGAGCAGGCCGTGGAGGTACGTGCCCACCACGCTCCCCTCGCCGCTCGCGGCCCCGTCGCGCTCGGCCACCGCGACGCCGCGGCGCGCGAGGATCTCGAACGGCCGGCGTGCGTCGCCCACGTCCGTCCGGCCCGCGTGAATCTCGTAGGCGTCGATCGGGCTTCCCGCCGCGCCGGCGAACAGGCCCGGTGCGTCCGCGACCCGGCCGCGCACCCGCACCGTCGTCTTCCCCGGCTCGAGCCACGTCTCGGCCGCGAGGAGGCCCAGCCCCGGTGTCGTCCCCGCAGCAGACTCGACGCGGTGCGGGTCGTGCACGGCGACCCCCAGCATCTGGAATCCGCCGCAGATGCCGAGAACGGTCCGGCCCGCGGCGGCCGCGGCGGTGATCGCCGACGCGAGCCCCGCCCGGCGGAGCCACCCGAGGTCCTCGGCCGTGTTCTTGCTCCCCGGCAGGACGATCAGGTCAGCGCCCTCGAGATCCTCCGGCACGCGCGCCAGCCGGAGCCGGATTCCGGGCTCGCGTGTGAGCGGCTCGAAATCGTCGAAGTTGGCGATCCGGGGGAGCCGCGCGACCGCGATGGTGAGCACGACCGGGCCGCGCTCGCGCGCGAGCTCGTCCAGGTCGAGGGAGTCCTCGGCGGGGACCAGCGGCTCCATGGTGTGCGGCACCACGCCAAGCACCGGCACCCCCGTGCGCGCCGTCAGCTCGTCGAGGCCGGCCGTGAGCAGTCTCGCGTCCCCGCGGAACTTGTTCACGAGGAAGCCCGCCACGCGGGCCCGATCGTCGGGCGGCAGGAGCTCGAGCGTGCCCACGAACGCGGCGAAGACGCCGCCCCGGTCAATGTCGCCCACGAGGAGCACCGGCGCCTCCGCCAGCCGCGCGACGCGCATGTTCACGATCTCGCCCTCGCGGAGATTGATCTCGGCCGGGCTCCCCGCCCCCTCGATCAGCACCACGTCGTAGCCGCGGCGCAGCCGCGCGAGGCTCTCCTCGATCACGCCCAGCAGGCGGGGCTTCATCTCCCGGTACTCCGTGAAGGACGCGCTGGCGATCGGCCGACCCCGCACCACGACCTGGGAGCGATGGTCCGCCTCCGGCTTGAGGAGGATGGGGTTCATGTCCACCGTCGGCTCGATGTTCGCCGCCTCGGCCTGCGCCGCCTGGGCCCGGCCGATCTCCCCGCCGTCGATCGTGACGGACGAGTTGAGCGCCATGTTCTGGGACTTGAAGGGCGCCACCCGGTACCCGGCGCGGGCGAACAGCCGGCAGAACGCCGTCGTCAGCAGCGACTTGCCGACCGAGGAGCTGGTCCCCTGGAACATGAGGCACGGCGCCGGCAGGCTCACGGCCGGCTCCCCGGCGGGCACTCGGCCACCGCCACGGTGACGTTGCCCGACTTCACCTTCTCCACGAGGAGCCGCCCGCCCGAGACGGCCAGCGCCGAGGGCTCGGCCACGCCCTGAACGCCGACGTACTTCATCGGCGCCGCTGACGGGTTGGGCACGTCGGGGACGGCGTTGAGCGTGTCCTTGTCGCAGAACGCGAGCGGCAGGCCGAGGCGAGCCGCCGCGCCGACGAGGCCGGCCTCGTCGCGCTTCGCCTCCACGGTCGCCAGCGTCCGGACGCTCTTGACCGACAGCGCGTGCCCGAGCAGCACGCGCTCGACGGCCTCGGCGATCTCGTCGGTCGCCGTCCCCCGATTGCAGCCGACCCCGACCACGAGGTTCTTCGGCCGGAGCAGGACGACCGGGCGCCGGTGGCCGGTCAGGTCGAGCAGCCGGTTCGTGATCACGATCCCGGCCGCGACCGGCGCGTCGCGCAGCGCCTCGAGCGTCGGCAGGATCTTCACGTTCGCCTTGAGCGGCCCTCTGAGGGACGGGGCGTCCACCCCGGTGAGGTCCACGACGCCGGTGGGATCGCCGTCGACCAGCGCGGCGCTCACCTTCTTCATCACCTGGAAGTCGTCCACCTCGCCGCCGATCTCCATGGCGATGACGTCGGGCGCGATCGTCTCGTTGACGTCGGTGCCGGTGGTGATGACCGGCACCGCCCCCGTGACCTCGGCCAGGCGTCGCGCGAGGGTATTGGCGCCGCCGAGGTGGCCCGACACCAGGCTGATGGCGAACCGCCCCGTGATGTCCATAACCACGACCGCCGGGTCGTATCGCTTGTCCTTGATGTGCTCGGCGATCATCCGCACGACGATCCCGGTCGCCATCAGGAAGACGAAGCCGTCGTAGCTGCCGTAGATCTCGGCGAGGAGCGGCGCCAGGGGCCCTGGGAACACGCGCCGGCGGTCGTCGGCCGTGACCTCGTACTTCGCCGGCACGTAGAGCACCGCCGCGGGCTCCGCCGCGAGGATCCGCTCACCGAGCGCGATCCCCTGGCGGGTGACGGTGATGACCGCGAGCGTCACGCGGGCTCCCCGGTGAGGCCGCCGAACCGCGCCTGCACCGCCGCCAGGCGCGCGGCGTCGAACTGCTCCGCCCGGTCGGGATTGGTGCGCCGGAACGTCACGGACAGGATCACCGCGCCGTCCCGCCCGACCAGGTCGAGCGCCGCGTTCCGGCCTGTCCCCTCCCGGTAGCGGAGACCCCGCGCATCGGCGATCTTCACGTGGACGTGGGACGCCCCCGCGCCCTCGTCGCCGAGCGTGAGCCACTCCGTCCCGCGCCGTAGCGGGCCCCCGGTCACCTCGGCGATAGCCGTGCCGTTGCGGACAATCACCATCGTGTCGCCGAGTGCCAGCGCCGACTCCAGCAGCGCGGTGACGTCCTGGCTCGGGGGTCCGGCCGGCGTCACGCCGTCGCGCCCTCCTCCGCGTCGCGGCCGTCCCGGCGGGCGCGGCGGAAGCCATGGGAGAAGTCGGCGTCGTACAGCTTCGAGCGGCGGTCCCACGTCCGGCGGAGGTCGGGGCGAAACACGGGCCCGACCATGATGAGCGCCTGCGCGCGCATCCGGGCGGCCTTCACCTGGCCCGCGATGTCCGCGAGCGTGCCGCGCAGGATCCGCTGGTCCGCGCAGAACGCTCGCTGGACCACCGCCACCGGCGTGTCGTCGGCGTACCCCTGGCGGAGCTCGGCGACGACGCGGTCGACCAGCGCGATGCTCAGGTAGAGGACCAGCGTGGCGCCGTGACGGGCGAGGTCGCGCAGCTTCTCGCCGTCCGGGACCGGGGTCCGGCCCTCCATCCGCGTCAGGATGATGGTCTGCGCCAGCTCGGGGACGGTCAGCTCCACCTTGAGGGCCGCCGCGGCCGCGAAGGCCGCGGTCACTCCCGGCACGACCTCCACGGGGACCCCCGCCGCCTCGAGCGGCGCCGCCTGCTCCGAGAGCGCCCCGAAGATCGCCGGATCGCCGTCGTGCACGCGCGCGACCACCTGGCCCGCCAGCGCGCCCTCGCGCATCAGCTTCACGATCTCGTCCAGGTGGAGCCCGGCGCTGTCGACGACGCGCGCCGTGGGCCGGATGTCGAGGAGCATCCCCTGTCCGAGGAGCGAGCCCGTGTAGACGATGAGGTCGGCACCCTCGAGGATCCGCTTGGCCCGGATCGTCATCAGCTCGGGATCGCCCGGCCCCACGCCGACGATGTACACGGTGCCGGGGACCGGCGGCCTTCCGGTGGCGGTCGTCACCGGCCGCCCCCCTCGCCCGCCGGGCTGGGCGCCGGCTCCGGGCGCCACGCGGTCACGATGTAGACGGGGTTCAGCGCCTCGAAGCTCATCATCTCGAGGAGCGGCTTCGACCGCGCGATCGACACCAGGATCGCCTCGTGCTCGAGCCCGAGCCGCCGGTGGGTCTCCACCGTCTCGTGGAGCGTCTCGAGCGTGATGGCGTTGACGACGATCCGTCCGCCGGCTCGGAGGCGCTTGGCGGCGATGCCCAGGATCTCGGCGAGGGCGCCCCCGCTGCCGCCCACGAAGACCGCGTCCGGATCGGGCAGCCGGTCGAGGCCCTCGGGCGCCCGGGCGTGGACGACGGTCACGTGCGGAACCCGGAACTTCTCGACGTTGGCCCGCACGATCTGGACGTCCTCGGCGTTCTTCTCCACGGCGAAGACCTGGCCTCGGGGAGCGAGGCGCGCGGCCTCGATCGAGACCGAGCCCGAGCCGGCGCCGATGTCCCAGACCACGCTGTCGGGCCTGACCGCGAGCCGCGCGAGGCTCAGGACGCGCACCTCCCGCTTGGTGATCAGGCCGACCTTCGGCTTCCGCTGATCGAAGGCGGCCTCGGGCAGCCCCGGGCTCCAGGCGTCGCGGGCGGCGTCGGGAGCGGGACCCTCGGGGCCGAGGAGGATCAGCGTGTTCAGCGGGTGCGCGTCGACCTCGGCGAGCTCCGGGAGCGTCAGGCGCCGCACGCGCTCCCCCGGCCCGCCCAGGTCCTCGCAGAGGACGGCGCGATGGCCGCCCAGCCCCGCGTCGAGCAGCGTGCGCGCGATTGCCCGCGGCGTGTTGGTCTCGTCGGTGAAGAGACAGACCTTGGCCCGGCCGCGAACCATCTCGACGAGACCGTCCGCCGGCCGGCCGTGGACCGTGAGGAACGCGGCGTCGTCCCACGGCGCCCCGGCCTTGGCGAACGCCCACTGGAGCGCGCTCACGTTGGGGACGATCTCGAGCGCCTCGGCCGGAACGTGGCGGAGGAGCGCGCGCGTGATCCCGAAGTAGTTCGGGTCGCCCGTCGCCAGGACGACGACGCGCCGGTCCAGCCGGCGCGCGGCGAGGGCGGCCAGCGTCTCGTCCACGCGGGCGCCGATCTTCACGCGCTCGGCCGGAACGTGGGGAAAAGCGTCGAGGAGGCGCTGCCCGCCCGCCAGCACCTCGGCCTGCTCGACGACGGCGAGCGCGGCGCGGGTCAGGCTCTCGGCCCCCTCCCGCCCGACGCCCACCACGTGGATCACGCCGCGCGCGGGCCTCATGCCGCCAGCGCCCGGCCCAGGACCGCGCCGTCCGCGTCCGTCAGCACCGTCTCCACCGCGAAGGTGCCCTCGCCGTAGTCCCGGCAGTTCCGGGCGACCTTCTCGGCGATCCGGTCGAAGAAGCCCTCGACACCGTGGGCGAGGGCGATCTCCTGGGCCTCGCGGGCCGTGTTGCCCTGGCGGATCTGCGCCACCACCGCCTCGGCGGCGCCCAGCGACTCGGCGATGGCCGCCAGGCCCTCGAGGTTGACCGCCGACTGGCGCGCATGGGTGTAGAACTCTCCGTCCGCGACCTTCGAGAGCTTCCCGATCATCCCGGCGATGTCGACCTTCGCCAGCTGCTTCTTCCGGCAGTAGCTGAGGGTGAATCCCACCCAGTCGCCCATCTGGACGAACGCGGTCTCCGGCAGGGGCCAGATGCGCTGCGCGTACTCCTCGCTCTTGCCGCCGGTCGTCACCACGACCTCGGTGAGGCCCTCCGCGATCGCGACGTCGATCGCGTTGACGATGGAGACCTTGTAGGCGGCGGTCGAGTACGGCTTGACGATTCCCGAGGTGCCCAGGATCGAGATGCCCCCGAGGAGCCCCAGGCGATGGTTAAGGGTCTTCTTCGCCATCTCGACCCCGCGGGGCACGACGATCAGGACCTCGGCGCCGCCCGGATGGCCGGCCGCCGCCAGCGCCGCCGTCACCGAGTCCACGATCATCCGGAGCGGCACCCGCGTGATCGCGGCGTCGCCGATCGGGATGCCGAGCCCGCCCTTCGTGACGCGGGCCACGCCCTCGCCGCCGTCGATGCCGACTCCGGGCTCGGCGCGAAGGCGGACCTCGGCCACGATCTCCGCGCCGTGCGTGCAGTCGGGGTCGTCGCCGGCGTCCTTGACCACCGAGCAGCGGGCCGCCCCGCCGTCGATCGCGCCAGCGTGCACGGCGAACGTCGCCGGCCGCCCGATCGGCAGGTCGATGGTCACGTCCACGGGGACGGCTCCCGTCAGGAGCGCCGTCGTCGCGGCCTTCGCGGCGGCGGCGGCGCAGGAGCCGGTGGAGTACCCTTCCCGGAGCGCCTTGCCGCGTCGAGGCTCGTCGGCCACCGGCTGGCCCTCAGAAGTCGATCCCGTGCAGCGCGGGCAGGCCCTGCTGGTACGGGTGCTTGACCGAGCGCATCTCGGTCACGAGGTCGGCGGCCTCGACGATCTCCGCGGGGGCGCCCCGGCCGGTCAGGACGACCGTGAGCTCCGGCGGCCGCGCGCGCAGCGCCTCGATCACCGGCCCGACCTCGATCAGCCCGAACCGGAAGGCGTTGTTGATCTCGTCGAGAATGAGCACGTCCTGCGCGCCCGACTCCATCTCCGTCCGCGCCTGCGCCCAGGCCGCCTGCGCCGCCTCCACGTGTCGCTCGCGCGGCAGCCTCGGCTTGTAGGTCACGAAGCCGAGCCCGAGCTGCGCCATCGAGAAGCGCTCCCCGAGAAGCGTGAGGCCCTTCAGCTCCGCCGGCTTCCACTCGCCCTTGATGAACTGGAGCATCCGCACCCGGAGCCCGGCGCCCACCGCCCGCACGGCGAGGCCCAGGGCCGCCGTCGTCTTGCCCTTGCCGTCGCCCGTGTAGCAGATCACGAGGCCCCGGCGGTCGCGCGTCACGCCGGCGGGCTCCGCTTCCGGCCGAGGAACGGGTCGATGCCGAGCGCGGTGCCCGCCATCATGGCCTCGGACGCCTCGGCCGCCGCGCCGTCCAGCGTGGGGAGCTCGTACTTGTGCTGGTAGCCGCGGGGCGTGATCATCAGCCCCTCGTAGGTGAACGTCGTCGAGTTGCCGATGAGGATCGTCGTCAGCATGCCGATCTCGTGGCTCAGCATGTCGGCCAGCGTCGTCTGGACGACGCGCTGGCCGTGCCGCAGCCCGCTCTTGACGATCCCGACCGGCGTGTCGGGCCGGCGATGGCGGAGCAGGATCTTCTGGGTCTCGACGATCTGCTGGGTCCGGCGACCGGACTTCGGGTTGTAGAGCGCGATCACGTAGTCGGCCCGGGCCGCCGCCTCGATGCGCCCGACGATGACCTCCCACGGCGTGAGGAGGTTCGACAGCGAGATGGCCGCGAAGTCGTGGACGACGGGCGCGCCCAGGACCGACGCGCACGCCGACAGGGCGGTCACCCCCGGCACCACCTCCACCTCCACCCCACACCCGGGCTGCCAGCCCCGCTCCTTCAGGATCTCGAGAGCCGGGCCGGCCATGCCGTAGACGCCGACGTCGCCGCTCGAGATCAGCGCCACCCGGCGCCCGGCGTAGGCGAAGTCCACCGCCTTCCGCGCGCGCTCGAGCTCCTCGGTCATCCCCGTGTAGTGGATCTCCTTGCCCTCGATGAGCTCGCGCACGAGCCGGATGTAGGTCCGGTAGCCGATCACCACCTCGGCCTCGCCGATCGCCTGCTTGGCGCGGAAGGTGAGATGGTCGTGGTTCCCGGGGCCGAAGCCCACCAGGAAGAGCTTCCCGCCGGGCGTGGAAGGCGCGGTGGCGGTCACGGACGGGGGTGACGCGGCCATGGCGGGGGGCGGCGCCGCCGCCGGCTGCGGGCGCGGAGGCGGCGCGACGGCGGTGCCGGACGGCCGCCCGGTCTTGCTCACGAGGAGGATCGAGAAGTAGGACGGCCGCTGGCCCCGGAGGGTACGGACGTCGTAGACGACCTCCTGGTCCGGCATCCCGCACTTGGTCACGAAGGTCGCGTGCTCGGTGAGCCCGAGGCGCTCGAGCGTGTCGAGCACCTCGTCGAGGACGCGGTTCACCTTCATGAGGATCACGGTCTCGAAGTCGCGCAGCACCGCGCCGATCCGCTCGGGGCCGAAGGTGGCGGGCAAGATGGCGATGCGGTCGTCCCCCTGCCCGTAGGGCATGCCCATGAGGGCCGTCATGGCCGAGAACGACGGGATGCCGGGCACCATCTCGATCACGAGATCGGGGTACTGGGCGGCGAGAAGCCGCTCGACGTAGATGAACGTGGAGTAGAGCGATACGTCGCCGATGGTGATGAAGGCGCCCTCGCCGTGGCGCCGGAGCTGCTCGACGATCTCGTCGGCCGCCTCCTCCCACTCCCCTTCCAGCTCGTCCTGCTCCTTCTGCATCGGAAAGGTCAGCTCGACCACCTGCTGCCGGGACGGGTCGAGCAGGCCCCGGACGACCTCGAGCGCGCGGCTCGTCGTCCCCATCGCGGACAGCGGGCTGAAGATCACAGGCACTCGCCGGAGGATCTCCGCCGCGCGGAGCGTCAGGAGATCGGGCGCACCGGGGCCGACCCCGATCGCGTAGAGCTTCATGCCGATCGCTCCCCGCCTGCGCGGCGCGCGAGACGCAGGAGGGCGTTCGTGACCGCGACGGCCACGGGGGTCCCGCCCTTCCGCCCCCGGTTCGTGATGTACGGCACGAGCCCCTGCTGGCGCAGCCGCTCCTTGGACTCGGCCGCCGAGACGAACCCGACCGGCACGCCGATGACGAGCGCCGGATCGGCCTCGCCGTCCTCCACGAGGCGCACCAGCTCGAGGAGCGCGGTGGGCGCGTTACCGATCGCGTACACGGCGCCGGGCGCCTCGCGAGCCGCCTTCCGCATGCACTGGATCGCCCGCGTGGTCCTCTCCGCGCGGGCGCGCTCGGCGATGTCGGCGTCGCCCATGTAGCAGCACAGCCGCCCGCCGAGCTCTGTCAGATACGCGGCGCTGATCCCCGCCTGGATCATCTGGACGTCGGCGACGACGGGCGCGCCCCGGCGCAGCGCGGCGAGTCCCGCCTCGACGGCCCGCGGGTGGAACGCCATGCTGCGCCCCAGGTCGAAGTCCGCCGTCGCGTGGATCGCCCGCTGGACGATCGGCCACTCGAGCACCGAGAAGTCGTGCGGCCCCATCTCGGCGTCGATGATCCGGAACGACTCTGCCTCGATCGCGTCCGGCAGGATGATCGGCGCGAGCGGCTTCGTCACGACGGGCCCTGCCCGACGACCGCCGCGACCGCGGCGATCGCCACCGTCACCGCCGGCGCCCGGCGCTTCGGCAGGAGGAGCGCCCCGCCCCCGGCGCTCACGAACGCGAGCGCCTCGCACGCGCTCGCCGGCGCGCCCCCCGGTGTGAGCTCCGCCGGCAGGTAGAACTCGACGGGCAGGTCCAGCGCCGTGGCCGCCCCGGCCAGCCCCGGCTCGTCGGAGGCCTTCACGGCGGCGGCGAGGTTGCGCACGGCGGCGGGCGTCACGCCGGCCTCGGCGAGCGCGCCGGCGATCGCCGCGAGGACCTCGCCCGTCGGCGTGCCGGCGTGGAGCGCCAGCCCGACGACCACCCGGCCCGGCCGCGTCCGGTTCGCCGCCCGCGCCTGGCGCTCCCGGAGCGGAACCCGCACCTGACCCGGAGTGAAGAAGATCTCCTTGCGGATCGCCGCGCCCGGCACCCCGGCGCCGAGGAGCCAGCTCTCGGAGTCGGCGATCATCGCCCCGTTGCCGGCCAGGTAGTAGAGCGCCTCGGACGCGGGAGGCGTCGCCCGGAGCAACTCCGTGACCCGGCCGCGCGGCCCGCCCCATCCGGGCCCCGGCTGCGAGAGCGACAGCTGGTAGGCAAAGCGCGGGTGCGCGTGGGCAAGCGCGTCCAGCCGCTCGACACCGTGCGCGTCCTCCTCGTGACGGAGACCCCACACGAGGTGGACCCGTCGCGAGCGCGGACGGGCGAGTTCGTCCTCGACGATCGCCGCAGTGCACGAGATCGCGCTGCCAGTGGCCACGAGCACGAGGTCGGGCGTCTCGTCCTCGACGACGAACTTCCCCCAGGGGCCGGTGAACGCCACCTCGGCGCCGGGGGCCACGGCGTGCACGTACTCCGAGGCCGGGCCGCCGGGCACGCGCCGCACGCAGAGGTCGAAGGACGCGTCCGTCCGCGGCGGCGAGGCGATCGAGAAGGCGCGCTTGACCACGCTGCCGCTCCCGTCCGGGCAGTGGAGCAGGACGTACTGCCCCGCCCGGTGGCCGAGGGCGGCCTCGTCCTGCACGGCCAGTCGCACGCGCCGCACGCCGGGGGCCACGAGGTGTCCCTCGACCACCGTGGCCCGGCGCGGCACGCTCACGCCGCGCCTTCCTTCGGCTCGGCCGGCTCGGCGTCGGCGATCGGCGGCTCCGGGCCGAGACCGCCGCCGGTCCACGAGAACGATCGCTCGGCCAGCGCAGCGGGCAGCGGGGGTGCCGCGCCGTCGGCCGCCTCCCGCGCGTAGACGAGCAGCGCCTCGACCGCCTCCGGGGCGTTCATCCGCCGGAGCCAGAGCGGCCGACCGCCGAGGTAGAGGAGCATGACGTTCGCCTCGCTGCACGGCCCGAGGCAGTCGGTGAACGCCAGGCGGACGCGGTCCGCGAGGCCCGAGGCCTTGTAGAGGCGCCGCGTCGTCGACCGGAGGACCCGGGGCGGCGCCATCGCGCCGCCCCGGTCCGGGTGCCCGCAACAGCATCCGCTGCACGCCAGGATGAGGCCGAGATCAGGCATGACCGGGCCGGGCCACTCGCCGCGAGCCCGTGGCTCGGTCGCGGCCGAGCACCGCGAGCGCGGCGCCCAGCACGACCCAGAAGATCACGAGCCCCGCCAGTGACAGCGCGCGGAACGGCCGGACGATCGCCTCGGACAGCTCCACCGGGTCAGGGTTCAGCGGCATCAGGAAATAGATGCCGAGCGCCCACGCGACGTAGAAGAGGCCGGGGGCGAGCCAGCCGCCGGTCCGCCGCCTGATGGCCGTCGCCAGGGCCAGCCCGAGCACGGACAGCGCCATGAAGCCGATGTAGAGGGTCTGCCGGTATCCGATCGAGTCCGGCTCCCCGACGCCGGGCGGATTCGCCGGGTACTTGATGAAGGGGAAGATCGCCACCGCCCAGCCAAGCAGGACGGCCAGGACGGCGCCGCGGCGCGCCAGACTCCACGCGCCGGGCGTCCACCCCCGCGTCGCGTGAATCGCGAGCCCCACGAGGAGGCCCCAGATCGACCCGTAGAGGAGCAGGCCCACCACGAGCCCGATCTTCTGACCGCGTCGGCTCACCACGGGCTCTTCGCTGTGGTGTCCCGGGCTGTGGTGTCCCGGCTGCGCGGCCGCCCGCGCCTCCTCCGCCGCGATGGCGCGGTCGATGACGGGCTCGGTGAAGAGCCCGTGGAAGACCGACGCGATCGCGCCCCCGATCAGCCCGGCCACGACCGCCGACACAAGGACGGTCTTGAGGGCGCGCATGGCGCTCAGTGGCAGGGGAAGCCGGCGACGTGGCGGGCGTCGTGGACGGCCTCGTGAATGAAGTTGAGATCGAACGCTCGCTCGCCCTGGACGAGGGAGAGGAGCCACCCCTGGTCGAAGGCCAGGATGTAGAACCCGAGGATCGCCAGGCCCAGCAGGCCCACCAGGATCAGGGGCCGGGTGTCGGTCGACTGCGCGTAAGTCTCGCTCATCTCGTGGGTCCCCCCTCCAGTGACGCGACGGCGGTCGTTGCGGCCAGGCGCCCTCGACGGGCGCTCGCGTGGCGGACGAGGTGGTCCACCAGGCTGGGATTCGAGCCGAAGTGCAGGTGCACGTAGCTCATCAGGGTCTCGCCGATCAGGTAGCCCTCAGCGCGCGGGTCCCCGCCCCGGCTCATCCGGACCGTGTAGGCGCGCGGGACCGAGTCCGGTACGTGGTCGATCCGGGAGGCGTGGAACTCGTGGCCGCGCGCTGTCGTGCCTGCCGGGCCGAGCGGCGTCTCGCGGGTCGTCGCGACCTCCGCGTAGCCGAGCGTGAGGCGCTTGGGGACCATCCGCCCGATCGTGGGGAGGAGCCCGACCATCTCGTGGAGCCGGCCCGACTCGTCCTCGAGCGCCTCCGCGAGATAGAGAAGCCCGCCGCACTCGGCGTAGACCGGGCCACCCCCGGCGGTGAACGCGCGGACCGCCTCGCGCATGGGCGCGTTGGCCGCGAGGTCGCGCGCGTAGACCTCGGGATAGCCGCCGCCGAGGTAGAGGGCGTCGACGTCCGGCAGCTCCGTGTCCCGAAGCGGGCTCCAGAAGACCAGCTCGGCCCCGGCGGCCCGGAGGAGGTCGAAGTTGGCCGGGTAGTAGAACTGGAAGGCCAGGTCGCGGGCGACGCCGATCCGGGCCAGAATCCGCCCGGCGGGCGGGTGAGGCGCCGGGGCGGCCGGGGCGACGTCGCTCCGAGCCAGCGACAGGAGCCGGTCCAGATCGATCGAGGCCGTCACCGCCTCCGACAGCTCGTCGAGGAGCGGCGCGGGAAGCCCGCGCTCGGCGGCGGTCACGAGCCCGAGATGCCGCTCGGGCAGCGCGAGGGAATCGCGGCGCGGCAGGTAGCCCAGCGGGACGGCGCGACAGCGCGCCGTCACCGACTCGCGAAGCCACCGCCAGTGGGTCTCGCTGGCCACCCGGTTGAAGAGCACGGCCGGGAGATCCAGGTCCGGATCGAAGGACTCGAAGCCGAGCACCACCGCCCCCGCGCTCCGGGCCATCGCCCGGGCGTCGACCACCAGGACCACCGGCGCGCCCAGCCACTTCGCGACCTCGGCGGTCGAGCCCTCGTCGCTCAGGGCGCCCCGGCCGTCGAAGCAGCCCATCACGCCCTCGACGAGCGCGAGGTCGGCACCGGCGGCCTGGCGCGCCACCGTGGCCCGCACGTGGTCCCGCGAGCACATCCAGCCGTCCAGGCTGTACGACGGCCGGCCGGTCACCAGCGCGTGGAAGCCCGGATCGATGAAGTCGGGTCCAACCTTGAAGGACTGCACCGCGACCTCGCGGCGCCGCAGCGCCTCGAGGAGACCGAGGGTGAGCGTCGTCTTCCCGACGCCGCTCCCCACCCCGGCGACGACGAGCGCGGGGATCATTCGCGGGCCGGGGTCGCGTCGAGGGCGGGCACGGCGCCGCTCGCGCGGGGGTGAAAGCAGGACATCTGGGCTCGACGCGACGACCGAAGCACCCGGGCCTCCCCTCGAAGACCGGTTAAGCAGCGCTCGGGTCCCAGGCAGGTTTCCTGACTCTCGGATCGTCCTACTCGCCGCGGTCTTCCCAGCGCCTCGCGCGGCGCCAGTGACCTACACGCGGCTTTCGTCCCCGATCACAGTGACGGGGTCGTGGCGGATTCGCACCGCCTTCCCTCTTTCGCTCCCCGACGGAGCGCACCTGGGACCCCGACGACTGAGGCGACGATAGCAAGGAGCCGGAAACGCGTCAAGGCGGGCCGCCGCGGGCGGGCCGCCGCGGGCGGGCCGAGGTCGACGGGGTGCGATCAGCGGCTGGTCGCGAGCGCGGCGCCGCCCTGTCGGGCGACGAGGCGCCGGTACAGCGCGCTGGCGGCCAGGAGGGCCTCGTGCGTCCCGGCGTCGACCAGGCGGCCCTCGTCGAAGACCAGGATCTGGTCCGCGTCCCGCACCGTCGAGAGCCGGTGGGCAATGACCACCGTGGTCCGCCCTCGCGCCAGCCGATCGAGCGCGCTCCGCACCGCCTGCTCGCTGACAGCATCGAGATGGGAGGTCGCCTCGTCCAGGATGAGGACCGGCGCGTCCTTCAGGAACGCCCGGGCGATGGCCACGCGCTGACGCTGGCCGCCCGAGAGCTGCGCGCCCCGCTCTCCCACGACGGTGTCCAGCCCGTCGGGGAGCGATGCCACGAACTCCCCGAGCGCCGCGCGCTCCACGGCCCCGTCCACCTCGTCGTCGGACGCGGACGGCCGGGCCAGGCGAATGTTGGCGCGCAGGGTGTCGTTGAACAGATAGGTGTCCTGGGCGACCAGCGCGATCCGGCTCCGCAGGTCGTCGAGCCGATAGCGCGGGAGGTCGTGGCCGCACAGGCGGACCGTCCCGCCGGTCGGGTCCCAGAACCGCAGGAAGAGGTTCGCCACCGTCGTCTTCCCCGCGCCCGACGGCCCGACCAGCGCCACCGTGCTGCCGGCGGGAACCGACAGCGACACGTCGTCGAGCGCCGGCCGCCGACGGCCCGGATACGTGAACCGCACGCCGACCATCTCGAGCGTCGGCGGGTCCTGGGGCAGCGAGGCCGACGACACGCCCGGTCCGTCGGTGACCGCGACGGGCTCGGCATGAACCGCGTGGAGACGCTGCGTCGCGGCGAAGGTGTCCGCGAGCTGGCGTCCCACCTGGGCGATCTCCCAGACGGGCACGAACGCGGAGAGCGCGAGCAGCGTCAGGAGCGGCACGATCCCGGAGTCCAGGGCGCCGCGCTGGGCGAGCGTCGCGCCGGTGACCGCGACGGCCAGGCCGCCCAGGCCCGTGGCGATCTCCTGCAGGGCGTTCTGGCGCGCGAGGTCCCGGAGGAATGGCATCCGGGCCTCCGCGTAGACGCGGGCATGCGTGGCGAACTCCGCATCGCGGCGGGCTTCCTGCTGGAACGCTGCCACCTCCGCGAGTCCCTGGATGGAGTCGACGGCGTGGGCGTTCAGAGATCCGGCGGCTTCGCGCGCCCGGGCGCTCAGCCGATCGATCCGCGCGCGCCCCCAGACCGGGCCGAGCGCGACGTAGGCGAGGAACGGGGCCAGCGCGACGGCCATGGGCCAGCCGCAGGCTAGCAGCACCCCGAGCACCACGGCGGGCACGAGGACGCCGACGAAGGCCGGCGCGATCGTATGCGCGAAAAAGTACTCGACGAGCTCGATGTCGTGCGTCGCCACCCCCACCAGATCGCCCGTCCGGCGCCGCGTCAGGTACGCGGGAGCCAGGGCATCCAGCACGCGGAAGAAGCGGAGCCGCATGTCGGCCAGGAGGCGGTACGCGACGTCGTGGGCGAGCCACGACTCCAGCCAATGGAGGAGCCCCGCCAGGGGCGCGACGACGAAGAGCGCGGCGATCCATCCGCCGACCGGCGCGCCCCGCTTGACGGCCAGGACGGCGAGGGCGCTCACGGCGCCGACGCCGATCAGCGCCGCGACGCGCGTCACCCCCAGGAGGAACGTGGCCACCAGGCGTCCGCGGTATCCCCGGCTGAGGCCGAGGAGGACCGACAGCACGCGAGCCCATCCGTGGACCCCGCCGGCGGGCACGATGGCCTCGGCGGGCTCCGGCCGGTCCCGCTCGTCCGCCCGCGGCACGGGATCGGCGAGCCGCGGCTCGATCGGTCCGTCGTGGTCGCCCCGCGCCCGCACCTGCCCCGCCATGAGGCGCCAGTACGCGCCCCGCCGCGCGAGCAGCTCCGCGTGGGTCCCGCTCTCGACGATGCGCCCGTGCTCGAGCACGAGGATCCGGTCGGCGTCGACGACGCTCGACAGCCGGTGCGCGAAGATCAACGTCGTGCGGCCGGCCATGAGCCGGTCCAGCGCCGCCTGGATGATCGCCTCGCTCTCGGTGTCGACCGATGACAGGGCCTCGTCCAGGATGAGGATCGGCGCCCCACGCAGGAGCGCTCGCGCGATCGCGATGCGCTGCCGCTGCCCGCCCGACAGCCGGACGCCGCGCTCGCCGACGACGGTCTCGTAGCCTTGCGGGAGGCGGGCGATGAACTCGTGGGCGTGGGCTTCCCGGGCCGCCGACTCGAGCTCGGCGACGGTCGCCTCCGGCCGCCCCATCCGGAGGTTCTCGGCCACCGTGCCGTGGAAGAGGTACGTGTCCTGATGGACGACCGCCATGAGCGCGCGGAGGTCGGCCAGCGGCACGTCCCGGACGTCGCGGCCGCCCACGACCACGCGGCCCTCCTGCGGGTCGTGGAAGCGGAGCAGCAACCGCGCCACGGTCGACTTGCCCGAGCCGCTCGGTCCGACGATGGCCACGCGCTCGCCCGCCCGCACCGCGAACGACAGACGCTCGTGCGCCGGCCGGCGGCCGCCCGGATAGCCGAAGGTCACGTCCTCGAAGGCGACGGTCGGCGTCAGAGGCGAAGCGCTCGTCACGGCGCCCGCCGCATCGTGGACGGTCGCCCGCATCGACAGGAGCCCCAGCACCCCGCGCGCCGCCGAGACGCCCAGCATGCCCTGGTGGAGCAGCACCCGGAGATCGCGCAGCGGCCGGAATACCTCCACGCCCAGCACGAGGATGACCAGGAGCGTCTCGAGGGGCATGGCGCCGGCCCGGACCCGATGCACGCCCCAGCCCAGGGCGACGGCCGCGCCGAGCGCGATGCCGACGTCGGTGATCCCGCGGGCCAGCGTGTTCGTTCCGAGCACGCCCATCGTCGCCCGGAACAGCTCCTGACTCCGCGCCGCCAGGAGCGCGGCGCGCGCCCCGCTCTGACCGAACGCCTTCAAGGTGCCGAGGCCCTGGAGCGCGTCGAGGAACTCGGCCCCGAAGGCGCTGTACGCGCGCTGCCGCGCGAGGCTCCGCGCGCTGTCCCAGCGGTGCCAGAGGCCCGGCGCCAGCAGCGTGACCATCGCCGCCCCGAGCAGGACCAGCGCGATCGGAAGGTCGAGCCACGCCATGAAGGCGAAGATCAGCAGCGGCGTCAGCGCGGCCACGCCGAGCTGGGGCAGGTACTGGCCGAAGTACACCTCGAGCTGCTGCACGCCCTCGACCACCGAGAGGATGACGTCGCCCGTCCGGACCGCGGTGAAGTGCGCCGGGCCCAGGGCGAGCACGTGCGCGTGCACCATCTCGCGGAGGCGCGCCTGGACGCGGGCCGCGGTGCCGTGGGCCGCCATGGCCCGGGCGTAGTCGAGGGCGCCCCGGAGCCCGATCGCCAGCGCCACCGCCGCCGCCAGCCAGACGAGCGACCCCAGCGGCGCGCCGGCGAGGACGCGCCCGAGAAGCCAGCCGAGGAGGGCGAGGCGCGCGATCCCGGCCGACACCGCCAGAAGGCCGAGCACGACGGTCGCGAGGATGCGCGCTCGGACCCCGGCCGTGAACGTCCAGAGCTGCCGGTCTAGGTACATGGGCCTGGCGGAGCGATCCGGGCGCGGCGCTCGAGCACGGCTCCATCATAGCGAGTGAATCGCCGCCGCGAGGATCTGAGTCGCGACCTCTCCGGCCCAGCGCGAAGGCAGGGTACACTGAGGAACGGCAGCACCCGGTCCCCCGGCGGGAACCCCGCGCCCGGGACCGGAATCCCGAATGCGGCACGGCCACGAGGGGAGATCGGCGACATGCTCAGCAAGAGTCAGGTGGAGGCGTACCGGAGCGACGGCTACTTGGTGATCCAGGACGTGCTGAGCGCGCGGGAGCTCGCGACGCTCCAGCAAGTGGCCGACGACCTGGTGGAGGCGTCGCGCGAGGTCACCGACCACAACGACGTCTACGACCTGGAGCCGACGCACTCGCGGGAAGAGCCGCGCGTCCGCCGGATCAAGGAGCCGCACAAGGTCCACCCGGGCTTCCGAGAGGTCGCGTTCAGCAAGAAGATCGCCGAGATCCTGACCCCGCTGATCGGCGCCACCTCCGGCGTCCGCTTCCAGACCGGCAAGCTGAACATGAAGGCGGCAGGCTATGGGGCGGCGGTGGAGTGGCATCAGGACTGGGCCTTCTATCCGCACACGAACGACGACCTCTTGGCCGTCGGGCTCTATCTCGACGACTGTGGTCCGGACAACGGGCCGCTCATGGTGATTCCGGGCAGCCACACCGGGCCGATCTTCGACCACCACGGCGGCGGCGTGTTCTGCGGCGCGATCGACCCCAGCACCGTCGGGATCGACTTCTCGAAGGCCGTCATGCTGACCGGCCCGGCCGGCAGCATGACGATTCACCACGTCCGGATGGTCCACGGCTCGGCGCTGAACACCTCCGGCCGGCCCCGTCGCCTGCTGCTGTTCCAGTACACGGCGGTCGACGCCTTCCCGCTCCTCGGCATCCCCGACTGGAACGCCTTCAACGCGAACATCGTGACCGGCGAGCCGACCATGGTGCCGAGGCTCACGCCGGTGCCCGTGCGGATCCCCCTGCCGGTCGCGACCTTCGAGGGATCCATCTACGAGAACCAGCGCACCCTCGGCAACCGCTACTTCGAGGTCTACGCGGAGGCGCAGAAGGCGGTCCGGTAGCTCCCCGTCCGGCCCGAGGGACGCTGGCGGGCCAGTGTCGGCTCGCCATCTGGGACTCTCCGAGCGCCCGCACGCCACCATCCGACGGTCGAGGGCCTGGACGATCGTGACGTACGCGTGCGCGTTCTGCGGAGAAGAGAACGAGGTCCTCGTCGACCCGAGCGGGGGCCGCCGTCAGGCCTTCACCGAGGACTGTGCGGTCTGCTGTCGGCCCAATCTCCTCACGCTGGCCGTCGACGAGGACGGCCACGTTGAGATCCGGGTCAGCCAGGAATACGAGGCGTGAGAGCGATCGCGGTGACCGAGACCGTCCGCGTCCCGGCGAGCGCGATCACCGTGCGCGCGATCCGGGCCTCCGGTCCCGGCGGCCCGAACGTGAACAAGGTCGCGACGAAGGTCGATCTTCGCGTCGAGCTGGCGGCGATCGAGGGGCTGAGCGAGGGAGCCCGGCGCCGGCTCCACGGTCTCGTCGCCCACCGACTCGACGCCGACGGCCGCCTCGTGGTGACCAGCCAGCTCACCCGGACCCAGTCGCTGAACGTCGAGGACGCCCGCGCCAAGGTCCGCGATCTGATCACGGCGGGCCTGGTCCGGCCAACGCCTCGCCGCGCCACCCGCCCGACGCGAACGTCCCGCGAGCGGCGCATCGCGGGCAAGAAGCAGCGCGGCGCCGACAAGCGTCTGCGCGCCAGGCCCGGCGACTGGTCGTGACGGCCTGACGCGCGCGCCGATCTCCCCCGTCGCGCGCGAGCGCCCCGGTCTCGGCGCGGCGGCGTCTCGAGCCTCCGACGATCCTCGCCTGCACCGACGCGGTCTCCGGGACGGGCCGAGCTCCCATCCCCGTCTGAAGCTGCGCACTGTCGATGTACTGCCGGAAGCTCGTGATCTTGCCGTCCCTCACATCCACACGTGGCAGACCTGGGCATCGAGGGCCCGGGCCCTCGCCTTGAAGGTCCCCGTGTAGCGGCGCTCCGCGACGACCGCGTCGCCCGCCTCGTGGAGCGCTTCCAGCGACACGGCGAAGCCGTCCCACTCCCCGCCGGACCTCATGAAGAAGCTCCGGGTGATGGCCGCCGGCCCACGCCAGGGCTCGCCATGAGGCGCGTAGGGATGACCCTCGGCCAGCCGCCATTCGATTCCCGGATCGAAGGTGGCCAGGACGCCGGGAATGTCACGCCGCCCGAATGCCTCGTACGCCGCCTTCACCACCTGGACGTTGCTCGCCATGTCGGCTCCCGCGACCGTCGCCGAACGCGACCGTCGAGGCGCAGGCTACCGAAGGGTGCCGAGGCGGTCTTGCAGAATCTTGCGCGACGCGACCGGGTCTCCCTGATCACGAAGCCATGCAGCCTGGCGACGATCCTGCGATCGAGCCCGCGAGGCCCGCCAGCGCGCGCTCTCGGGATGCGGTTGCTGCCCTGGGATGGCCACGGCAGATGGCGGCCCTCGAGAACCGACGCGCCGGACCCTGGCGGGGAGATCGGGGCGACGACACCCTGGCGTCGTGGCGACAGCGAGACGTCACAGGAACCGCGGGCTCGCCGAGAAACAGGCCTCGTTGCCGGCGCGGCAACGAGGCTTCGAGGTCAGTGCGGGCCGACGATCTCCGTCAGCCGGACGCCGGTCTGCGCGGTGTCGCCGCTGACCACCGGCAGGCCCTTCTCATGCCAGCCGGCGGTGCCCCCGGCCAGGCTGAACACGTGCGGAAAGTCGACTTGCTTGAGGAACTGGGCGGCCCGGTGCGAGCGCACGCCGCTGTGGCAAACCACCAGTGGCACGCAGCCGCTGGGAACCTCCGACAACCGCGTCGCGAGCTCGGACTGAGGGATGTGGTGGGCTCCCGGGATGTGCACGCGCTCCCATTCCTCGTCCTCGCGCACATCGAGGACCCACCACTCGCCGCTGTCCATCTTCGGCCGCGCCTGCTCGATCGTCACGTCCTGGACGTGCGGAAGCGGATGGCGAAGCATCGCCCAGCTCATCGGCGCCGCGCCGCGATTGGTGGCGATGATCGCGTCCATGTTCAGCGGCCGGGCCGGGCGCGACGACACGAGCTCCCGGACGAAGTCGTCCTTCTTTTGGAGCTGCAGCATCGGGTTGAAGCGCCGCTCGAACCCGATGGTCGAGCTGGGCCGGCCGCACATCCCCCGCCCGCACGACCCCTCGAAGTGGGCCGGGAAGACCTCCACGTAGTCCTCGAGGCCGAGGAGCCGCCGGTTGCTCTCGTACTGCTGTCCGGCCGCGTCCGGCCCGCCGAAATCCGGGCGGCCCACGTCGCCCACGAAGAGGCAGTCGCCGGTGAGCACCATCGACGGCAGCAGGCTCCGGGGAGGGTTGGTGATGAGCAGCGAGATGGACTCCGGCCGGTGCCCCGGCGTGTGCATCACCTCCAGGACCACCGGGCCGAGCTCGAGCTTCTGCAGGTCGCGCAGCTTCTCGAAGGGGAACAGGACGTCGGCCGACTCGTGCATCGAGACCGGGACGCCCGTCTCGCCGGAGAGACGGCGGCTGCCCGAGACGTGATCGGCGTGCAGATGCGTGTCCACGATGAACTTCAGCGTCAGGCCGCGGTCATGGATCACGTCCAGGTAGGGCTGGATGTCCAGCGCCGCGTCCACGACGGCGCACTCGCGCGAGGCGCGCGAGGCCACGATGTAGGACGAGCAGCCGCAGTCCTCGTTCAGGATCTGCTTGAAATACATGGCGCCAAGGTACGGCGGCGCCCTGGGCCCGTCAACGGGGATGTTCCCCGGTCGGAGTTGCCGTGCTCGTGGCGGCCTCGCGGGCTCCGATGGGGCGTCACGGTCGGGCCCGGGCCGCTCCCGCCGTGAGACGCGCTCGCCGTTCCGTTCGATGCGCCTCAGGACCGGGGTTGCGTCACCTCGGTGATCGGCGTCTCCGCATCAGTGCGCGCGATCCGGCGCGTACCTGGCGTCCGTCCCGAGGAGGCGGCTCCCGTCGAGGAGCTGCTGCGCCGGGAGTCTCCACGGGTGACGGCGAGTCCCTCGGGATGCGCCACGCCACTGGCCGCCGGCGTGTCGTAAGTGTCCTGGAAATAAGATGATCTGTACCACGACGAGGATTGGCGGTCCCGACCCTCCCCCTCCCGTACAATTTTAGGTCCCGGCGGTCGATGCGCCGGGACCGGGCCCCTCGACCTGTCCGACCGGGCCCGCGCCGTAGGAGGGAGCTGGGATGAACGTTGCCGAGCTGAGCGCCGCCCCCGGATCCCCGACAGCGGCCTCGCGCGCCCGTCCGCGCCGCCATCCCCTGCTCGGGGGATTGCTGGTGAAGGACCGGCTCATCAACCAGGCCCAGCTCGAGCGCGTGCTAGCGCTCCAGGAGCGGACCGAGCCGCGTCCGCTGCTGGGCCAGCTGCTCGTCGACCAGAAGCTCGTCACTCCGCAGGAGCTCAACGTCGTCCTGGGCAAATACCGGCGGGACCATCTGCTCGGAGATGTCCTGGTCGAGACGAATCTCGTCACCTCGTCGCAGCTCGAGGCGGCGCTCGCCGTCCAGCGCCGAGCCGGCGCTCCGCTCGGCGAGACGCTGATCGGGCTCGGATACATCACCGAGCGGCAGCTCAAGCAGGCGCTCGGCATCCAGCTCCGGATCGCGTTCGTCGATCTCGACGGCCGGCGACTGGACCCGGGCCTGACGGCGCTGATCAGCGAGCGCTACGCCCGGCATCATCGGGTCGTGCCGCTCTCCAGGAGCGACGACCGGATCGTCGTCGCCATGAACGACCCGACCGACGTGGACGTCCTGGCCGAGCTTCGCGGCTGCACGGGCCTTCGGATCGACTCGGTCACGGCGACCTCCGGCGCGCTGGAGCGAGCGCTCGACCGCCTGTACGGAGCGCCCGGAGAGGCGCGGCGCGCGGAGCCCGACCGGGGCGAGGCGACCAGTCACACGCCGGTCGCCGTCACGATGCCGCCCGCCGTTGCCCTCGAGCGGACCGCCGGCGCCCCCGTGATCGATGCCGCGCCCGCCGGCCGTGAAGCCCCCGCCCCGCCGGGCCCCGCGGACGGCCTGCAGCCCCGGGCGGATTCCCTGCGCCAGCGGGCCCGGAGCTGGGAGCAGTGGACCGACGCGGTCGAATCGCTCCTCCGCGAGCGGCTCGAGCGGCGGGCCGAGATCGAGCGCCTCGCGAGAGAGCTCCGCGAGCAGCGCGCCGCGCTCGCGCGAACGGGCCAGGAGCTCGAGGCGAAGGCACGGACCCTGGCGCGACTCGAGGCCGCCCATGCCGCCCTGCTCCAGGAGCATGAGGCCCTCGGCCGCTCGCTCCTCGAGCTCCAAGAGCGGCACGAGGCACTTCTCCAGGAGCGTCGGTTCCTGATCGACCGCGTCGCGGCGGCGCTCCGTCGGCTCAGATCCTGAGGGGCGCGCCGCTAGGCTCCGGTTCGAGCTCCCGCCGCCGCAGACGGTTCAGGCGGGGCCGGGACCTGGGGTCTCGACGTCCCGGCGCGACGAGCGCGGGATGTGGTCGATCGCCTCGAGCTCCTCCACGATCACCGTGTCGACCCCGGGCGTCTCCCCTAACCCCTGACGCTCGCCGAGCGCCGCCCACAATCGCGCGTGGCGGAACCACGCGCAGGGTAACCTTCGCTGTCACCGGCCATACTGCCTGTCAACGATGGCCGCGAATCGCTCCTTGCCGTCACGCGTCGTCGCCATCCAGTTCTTGGACGCGGCATCGAAGAAGGTTCGATTGACGCCGTCCGTGATCTCGAACGCGGGCCGATCGAGGTAGGTATCTCGCGCGCGGCGGCGGCGGTGTGGCGGTACCCCGACCGCCGCTGGGACTCGAGGGCGCGGCGGGTGTTGAAGAGCGGATACTCGTACTTCTCCGGGAACTGGCCGAGGTACTTCTTCTGGCGCTCGACTTCGGTGAGCAGACGGTCGCTGACCATGGTCAACCTCCAGGTTCTTGACTGTTCGCGGCAGCACTTGGGTTGAAAATGGGCCGCGCTCCGTGCGCGACCACCGACCCACCAATAGCCAGGATGTCGCCCGCTTGTGCGGGACCGGGCGGAGCGGGATCACTTTCGCCGTGGGCACGTTTTGGGCAACGCTGGCGATTTTCGGCCCTGACGCCGGTCCGAGGTAAAAGGAAACCCCGCGATTCTATTGAAAACCGCGGGGCGTCCAGTTGGAGCGGGCGACCGGAATCGAGCCGGCGACGTCCAGCTTGGGAATTTCCTTTCCGTCACCTCAGTTCATGTCACTTGCCGTCAGAATTCATCACTTGTGGATAGGGCCCCCGACGGTCGTGTCCCGGTTGTGGTGGAAATGAAGGATGGCGCATGCTTCCGGTGAGTTGGGTAACCCAAGCCTGGCCGCCTGCCAGGGCGGCCATCGGAGGCATACGCCATGGAAGAGGATATCAGGAGGGCGGCGCAGTCGCATGACGGTCGGCCGGGCTTGCTCGGCGAGCTCATTCATGCAGCGGTGCGACGTGCGATCGAGGTGGCGGTCGAGGAGGAA
>DATBGA010000030.1:0-3380 GCA_036558225.1 Candidatus Methylomirabilota bacterium
GCCCTCCCGGGCGATCCCGGGGGCGATGGCCCGGCCGATGCTGCGGGAGCTGCCCGTCACGAGTGCCTGCCGTCCCTGGAGGCGCATACGAGAATCTACCGCCGGGAGGGGTGCCGAGACTACCCTGGTGCGGGATGGCTCCGAGGGCGCGCCGCGGGGGGGAGATCGAAACCCTGAAGGGGCGGATCGCCGAGGCGTTCGTCGAGGCGATCTTCCGGCGGGCCGGCTACCGGGTGTCGCGCTCCGGCCGCGAGAGCCAGTTCCACCGGATGATAAAGGTCGGGCCCGACGCCTTCATACCGGATTTTCTCCTCCACAAGCCTGCCGGGGAGACGCCCGCGGGACGCCCGGTCCACCGACGGATCCCGGTCGAGGTGAAGTATCGGGCTAGCGTGGAGGAGTTCCTCCGCGACCACGGCGACGACCTGCTGGCGCCGGTGAGCGTCCAGTGGCCGGAGCTCTGCATCGTGTTCGTGACGGACCATCCCGCCGCGGGACGCTCGTGCTTCCAGGTGCTGGACCTCGCGACGGTGCAGGCGGGGACGCCGCTCACGACGGTCGACCTCCACTACGTCCACGACTTCGACGTCTACGTCACGACGGCGCAGGAGTACGAGGGCCTCGTCCGGCAGATCTTCCCGCTGCTTCGCCTGGGCGGGAGCATGGCCCGCGCTCCGGGCCCCGCCGGCTAGCCCGCGCCCGCCTTCCCGAGCGCGGGCCGCCCCTCGCGGCCCGGGGCGGGCCTCACCGCCGTGCCTGCCGCTCCTCCAGGAGCAGGGTCTGGACGTCCGCCATGAGCAGCCGCGGATCGAGGAAGTCGAGCCCATAGATGTTGCGGACCCGCTGCTGGCGATCGATCAGGTAGACGCGGAGCAGGTGCGTCGGGCTCGCGGCCGTCACGCCCGGGACGGGCGGCCCCGAGGGCCGCTGGACCAGCTGGCCGTAGCCGGCCAGGATCGGAGCCAGCTCCCGGTCGGACGCCGTGGTCAGGAACTCCCACGGGCTTCGCGTCTCCCGCGTGGCGGCGACGCGCGCGTACTTCGCCATGGTCCCCGGGGTGTCGTGAGCGGGATCGAAGCTGAGGGTCAGGAGCTTCAGGTTGCGGGCGAGGCCGGGGTCGCCCGCGGTGGCGGCGTGGAGCTGATGGAGCACGGCGGTGGCCAGGGGACAGCCCCTGGCGTCGCTGCATCGCGTGAAGATGAAGCTCAGGACGACGATCTTGCCCGCCAGCACGTCACGAAGGCGCCGGCGGGCGCCGGCCGCGTCGAGGACGGCACCGTCGGCCGCGGGCTTCACCACCGGCAGCCGATAGCTTCCGGGCCGGGGCGCGTCGAAGTCGAATCGCGCGCTCCGGTCACCGAGCTGGGCCTCGACGTCCGCGACCGTCGCGCCGGGTGCATTCCCGTGGCCGCCGTGCGCCCACGCGGGAGCCGGCGAGCCGCCGGCCAGCGCCAGAAGCGCCGCCGCGACCGTGAGTACCCGCCGAGCCGCACGCCGGGCGACCCGGCTCCCCGGGGCCTTGTCCTGGAGACCCTGCTGCCGTGCCACGCCCCTGCCTCGAGTGTCCATCGCTCGCTGTCCTTTCCCGCGGCCGGGGCGGCCGGGCCCGGAGAGCCCGGCCGCCCCGAGCCGGTCGATGCTACTTGTAGAGAGCCGCGCTCCCGAAGCGCATCACGTGCGGGCGCCCTAGCCGGAGCGCCGTGAAGTCGACGGCGAAGCGGTCGCGGAGCTCCGTGCCGTCCCAGGTGTAGGCCCGGAGGAACTGCTCGTTGTCCGCGCCCTGCTTGTCCCAGTGCGCGAGGAGCGAGCTGGTGAAGTACAGGCGCTTGCCGTCCCAGCTCTGGGACACCATGTTGAGCTGGCGGCCGATCTTCTTCTCGTAGACCTGCTTCGGCGCGAAGGGGTTCGACACGTCGAAGGCGCGGACCATGCCGTCCATGAACGAGTCGACCCAGAGAATGCGGTCATCGGCCGAGAGGCTGATGTCCACCGGGAGCGGGATCTTCTTGGGGTCGCCGACGTCCGCCACGGCCTTCGCCTGCCACTCGCCCCGCTCGTCCTCGTGGATCAGCCAGATCTGGGAGGCAAGCGCCGTCGTGGTGAAGGCGTAGTTGTGGGTCGGTCCCCAGGCGATGCGCACCTCGAGCGGGGCGCCGGGGACGTGGAAGACCTTCTTCGGCTGCCGGGTGTGGAAGTCCCACACCGCCGCGGTTTGGCCGAAGCGCTTCATCGCCTCCGGGTCCTGCAGCACCTCGCCGATGTTCCGCATGTAGTTGTCCCAGCCGGTGAAGGACGTCGTGAGCATCACGTTCTTCCGCGGCAGCACGCGGGCGTCGTACCCGTACCCGTCGGCCACCTTCTCGACGACGGCGCCGCGCGGCTCCGCGTCGGTGGGCATCCAGTGGGTCGTGATGTACCGCCCCTCGTTCGTGTACTCGACGATGCCCGTCCGGCCCGTCTTGTCCTTGGCGTTCGACAGGCCGCCGATGAGCATGCGCCCGGGGAGCGCGAAGAAGCCGTGTGGGCCGACGACGCCGCCCGACGCCTGGACGAAGTCGTCGATCGTCCGGACCAGGCGGGGCTTGGCCGGGTCGGTGTGGACGTCGAAGACGAAGATCTGGCTCGTGTCGAGCCCGCTGGCCCACAGGAAGCGCCGATCGTCGGTGAAGTCGGCGTGGTGCGCCTCGTAGCGCCCGCCGACCGAGACGGAGTGGATCACCTTGCCGTGCGTCGGCGAGCCCTTGCGCGCGTCGACGGTCACGAGCTTGTCGAAGCCGTCGCCCAGGCCCTCGACCCCGAGGGTCCAGACGTAGACGTACTCTTCCTCGCCGGTGATCTTCGGCATGTACGGCGACTGGCACGTCTCGTCGGCCAGCGCGGCCGCCGGCGCCAGCAGGAGCAGGAGCGCCGCGGCGCTGGTCGCCGCCGCACGCCGCGTCGCGCGGGGCACGGCCCTGACCGCGGGCCGGGGCGCCACCGCCGGCGCGGAAGCCATGCGGTCCGCCAGCCAGGAGATGGCGCCGATCAGGAACAGCCCGAGATACCCGATCCACCGATCCATTCGCTCGCTCATGGCGAGTCCCTCCTTCGACCTCGATTCGGAGTGTTGACCGTTGACCTGGCAGACCGGAAGGGCAAGCGCTATGCCGGCAAACAGTCCAATTAAAACAGCCACTTCCGCTCGAATCTGCGCCGACGGAGCCGTCGAAGGCTGTCGAATTCGACAGTTTTCGACAGGGACGGAACGGGCTAGGATGGCTCCGGGATGAGCCACGGCACCGGCCCCGGAACCTCGGCCAGCTCTCCGCTGGCGCAGCTCCTCGGCGAGAGCTCGGCGATGGTGAGCCTGCGCGAGCAGGTGGATCGGCTGCTCCAGCGGC
>DATBGA010000031.1:0-29590 GCA_036558225.1 Candidatus Methylomirabilota bacterium
GACGGGCCGCCCGACAACAGAGGGCGGCCAATCGTCCGGCCGACTCCGCTATTCACACACCGCTCTTCAGCACTCACTCCTCCCGGACTCGAATCGAGACTCGCCCCGCGCGGCGCTTGGCCAGCCTCTTCTCCATGTCAGCCTGTCGGCGGAGCGACATCATGTCGGGTCCGTCGCCGCCCGGACGAGTGCTGGGCGCACGTCCCCATCGCCTCCAGCACTCCGGGGTCCCGGCACAGGGCTTGCTCTCCCAGAGGAGAGGATCGCACGCTCGGTGCTCGCCAAGAGAGAGAGGAGACCACGATGCCACGGCACCCGCGCCCCCGAGGTCGTGATCGCATTGGCCCCGAAGCCCTCCTGGAACGGGCACGTCGCTGGTCGGATGCCTGGGTGACATTCGACCGGGCGACCGACGTGAACGGCCGCTGCCCCCACTGCGACGGGCTGTGCACGCGCCGCCTCGGTCCGGGCGTGCTGTGTGGCACGTGCGGCCGGCTGTGGGTGGTACGGGAGATGCTCGAGCGCGAGATCTCGACACCGGGCGCCGCATGACGGCGCCTCCCCCGGGGCGCATGGGCGTCGCATGAAGTCGAAGGTCCTGCACACGGACGGGTCCCGGACGATCGCGCTCGTGTTCGAGACCGGAGAGGAGCCCATGCGGGGACTCCTCGACTTCGTGACTCGGGAGCGGCTCGCCTCCGGGCATTTCACGGCAATCGGCGCCTTCGAGGACGTGACCCTCGGGTATTTCGACTGGCCGCGGAAGGACTACGCGCGAATCGCGATCCACGAGCAGATCGAGGTCCTGTCGCTCGTCGGCGACGTGACGCTCGACGGCTCCCGTCCCAAGGTCCACGCCCACGTCGTGGTGGGCAAGCGTGACGGGACGGCCCACGGTGGGCACCTCCTCGAGGCGAGGGTCCGGCCGACGCTGGAGGTCATCTTGATCCAACCGCCTGGGCAGCTGCGCAGGCGCTTCGACCCCCGGTCGAAGCTGGCGCTCATCGACGTCGAGGAGGTTCGAGATGGCTCGCTGTGAAGTCTGCGGAAACGAATACGACAAGACCATGTCGATCGACGCGTGGGGACGCCGGCACACGTTCGACTGCTTCGAGTGTGCCATCCATCTCCTGGCGCCCACCTGCGACCACTGCGGCGCCCGGGTCATCGGCCACGGCGTCGAGAATGGGGACGGCCGGATGTTCTGCTGCGCGCACTGCGCCCGCAAGGCCGGAGTGTCGGAGCTCAGGGCCTGAGCGGGAATGGAGGATGGGACCATGCCTGGAGGGCGGCATGTCCGAGGAGTCGGGTCGAAGGAGAAGCGGACGATGCGACTGATCCTCGCCCTCACTCTCGCCGCGGCGGCGATCCTGGGCCCGGCGGCCCGGACGTCTCCGGCCGGCGGGCGGGCCGATGGCCTGACGGGGATGTGGGCCGGCCGGTGGACCGCGGACGACGGCGCGCGCGGCGGCGCGGTGGAGATGATCCTCTCGCAGGAGCCGGATCACCCCACCGTCGTCGCCCAGATGACCTTCGTGGACGGCAGCGTGTCGGACACCGCCCGCTACGAGGGCCGGCTCACCCGCCAGGGGGTCTACCTCCAGCTGGCGGGCGGCGGCACGCTGGTGCTGGCGCTGGACTCCGAGCGTCGCCTGACGGGGGAGTTCGCCGGCGGCCCGCACGTCCCGGCCCGGCTCGGGCTACTCGAGCTGACGCGGAGGGGCTGACGCCGAGACCGGGCGCTGAGCGTCCGGCGGGGGCGTCGATAGCTCGACGATCCGGAGGGGCGGATGTTCCGGATCGAGCTCGCGGAGCAGCGGAAGGCACACGTTGTAGACTGGCACCCCGGTGCGCGTCCGGGCCTCGGGCCGGCCATGATGCGCGTGGCCGTGGAAGACGAGATCCACCGGGTACCGGTTGAGCGGCTCCTCCAGCCGGCTCGATCCCAGGAACGGATACAGCTCGGGCGATTCCCCCTCGACGGTGGCCTGGATCGGCGAGTAGTGCAGGATCGCCACGCGCCGCGCCGTCTTGAGGCGGGCCAAGGCACCCTCGAGCTTGAGCGCCTCGTCCACGGTCTCGCGGACGAAGCGCTTGAAGATCTCCTCGCCCCAGGGCTGGAGCGCCCGCTCCCCGAAGCCGCCCCCCAGGCCCTTCACGCCGCCGATGCCGAGCCCGGCCACCTCGCAGCCGTCCCCGTCGAGGATGATCACGCCGGCGTCCCGGAGAACCTGCACGACCTCGGCATGCTGACCCGACTCGTAGTCGTGGTTGCCGAGCACCCCCACAGCCGGAATGCGCAGCGCCGTGGCGAGCTCGCGGGCCAGCACGCGCGCTTCCTCCGGAAGTCCATAGTCCGTGAGGTCTCCGCACAGCAGCAGGACATCCGCGCTCGAGCTCGCGGCCGCGAAGAGGGGCTGTAAGGCTCCCTGGGACGTCTTCGTGCAGTGAAGGTCACCGACGGCGGCGACGCGCACGCGAGAGGGCTCCTCCACTCCGCCGGAGCACCGAGAGATTCGACGGCGGCGCCGGGGGCGCCGCGGCCTCCTCGATGGCCGCCGTCCAGTGCGCGATCTCCACGGCCGTCATCGCGCCGAGAGGCGCCAGTCGGCCGTCCGCGTACCCGCGCCCGTTGACGTCGACCAGGTACTGCTGCCGGGACAGGAGGGTTCCGTCACACACGCGGGCGTCCTCGCCCGGCGAGACGCGCTCGTGGTCGAGGCGGCGCAGGAGGTGCGCCATGACCGCGTCGGGGACCGTCGCCCGCTCGCCAGGGTAGATGAAGCCGAAGAGGATCAGGTGACTGAGGAGCACGCGCCACCGCGGTCCGAAGCGCTCGAGCAGGCGGCGCCACTCGAGCCGCGGCCCGAAGGCCTGGATCAGGTGGGCGACGTCGGCGCCGTCGTAGCGCTCGCGCTCCATGATGAAGGCCTTGGACCAGATCATCTCCTCGGGCGGGCACAGCAGGACCGGGACGCCGAGCACCCGGCCGGGTACGCTGTGGGCGAACCAGAGGTCGTCGACCATGGCGATCCCGTTGCCCGCGCCGAAGATGAGATCGACGAAGCGGTCCCCCGAGTACGCCTTGCCCAGCCAGTGCGGAAACGTGAGGTCCGTGGTGAAACCGGCGGCCTCGAGCGCGTCCAGGGCGGGCTGACAGTCCCCCTTCCGGAGGAACACGTCCAGGTCCTTCGTGTCCCGGACGATGCCGGTGTACGGGGCGAGCGCGTGAGCGCCGCCGATCAGGAACTCGATGCCGGCCCGCCGGAGCGCTCCGAGCGCGTCGCGGTAGATCCGCTGCGTGGCCGGGTCGAGCGCGCCGGCGAGCTCGACGGGGCCCGGCGGACGGAGCGCTCCCGCCTCATCCTGCATGAGCTTCGCCGCGCTCATCACGCACTCGGGCCGCACGGGGTGCGCTCTTCAGCCCGCTTGGTCCGCCGGCGGCGGAAGGAGGCCGGCGATGGCATCGCGGAGCTGCGCGAGCCTGAAGGGCTTCTCCAGATAGCTCGCCGCGCCCATCCGGATCGCGCGGCCCGCGACCTGGCGGCCGCCGAACGCGGTCACCAGCACCACGGGCACCCGCGGGAACTCGTGACGCAGCGCCGGCAGGAGGTCGAGGCCCGTGACGCCCGGCATCTCCTTGTCCAGGATGACGAGGTCGAACGGGTCGCCGCGCAACGTGTCGAGGACATGCGTGCCGCGGTTCAGCTCCGCCACCTCGTAGCCATCGTCCTCGAGCGTTCTCCGCAGAAGCGCGCGCATCTGGTCGTCATCGTCGACGACGAGCACGCGGGGGGCGCGCAGCGGGCGGGCGGCCGCCTCACGCACGGCCGGCCCCGTTTGAGCGAGCGACGCCCAGCTCATACCCACGATCGCAGCAAGGACCGTGCCAGATCACGGTTGCTGGTCCGTCAACCCGGGCCCGACACGGGCCATGCTGGCCTGCATCCGTTGAAGCGTTCGCACGCTGATCCCGAGAATGCGGGCCGCGGCCCGCTTGTCGCCCCGGACCTCCTCGAGGATCCGGCGGATGTACTGGCTCTCCACCTCCGCCAGGGACGGCCGGACGCCCAGCTCGCCGGTCGAACCGGGCGTGAACTCGATCCGGAGATCGTCTCGCGTGATGACGCTTCCCTTGGCGAGGGTCGCCGCCCGCTCGACGACGTTCTCCAGCTCGCGGACGTTGCCGGGCCAGTTGTGCTCGTGGAGCCACTTGAGGGCCTCCTCGTCGAACCCCTCGAGCTCCTTGCCCATTCCGGTGGCCGCCCGCTTCAGGAAATGCTCGGCCAGGAGCGGGATGTCCTCCGGCCGCTCCCGGAGGCTCGGGATCCGGATCGGGATGACGGCCAGGCGGTAGTAGAGGTCCTCCCGGAACTTTCCCTGCCGCACGAACGCCGGCAGGTCCCGGTTGGTCGCGCTGATGAGGCGGAGGTCCACCTTGATCTCCTCGTTGCCGCCGACCGGCCGCACGACGCGGTCCTGCAGGGCGCGGAGAAGCTTGACCTGGAGGGACTGCGGCATCTCGGCGATCTCGTCGAGGAGCAGGGTGCCGCCCTGGGCTTCCACGAAGAGGCCCCGCCGTTTCCGGTCGGCGCCGGTGAAGGCCCCCCGCTCGTGCCCGAACAGCTCGGACTCGAGCAGGGTCTCGGGAATGGCCGCGCAGTTGACCGCGACGAACCGACCCTCGCGCCGGCCGCTGTGCCAGTGGATCGCCCGCGCCACGAGCTCCTTGCCCGAGCCGCTGTCGCCCAGGAGCAGGACCGGCGCGTCGGTGTCGGCCACCACCCGGATCTGGTCGAACACGCCCTGCATGGCCTTGGAGCGGCCCAGGATGTTGTCGAAGCTGTAGCGTCGCTCGACCTCGGCCCGGAGCCGGCGGTTCTCCTCCCGGAGCTGCTGGTCCTCCACCGCCCGCTTGACCACCACGGACAGCTCCGGAAGCTTGAACGGCTTCGTCAGGTAGTCGTAGGCGCCCTGACGCATCGCATCGATCGCGCTCTCGAGGCTCCCGAAGGCGGTCATGAGGATCACGCGCGCTCGCGGCTGGGCGCGCTGGGCTTCGCGAAGCACCGCCAGGCCGTCGATCGGCTCCATGACGAGGTCGGTCAGGACGACCGCGTACTCCTCGCGCCCCAGTGCGGTCTGGGCGTCCTCGCCCGCCGTCACCGCCGTCACCGACCACCCTTCGCTCTCGAGATGACGGCGGAGGAGCGCCACCATGTCGGCATCGTTGTCCACGACGAGAATTCGGGGCTTCATGACGGCTCCTTCCTGCCTTTGGCTCTGTCTTCGTCGGCCCCGTCTTCGGGCCCGTGGTCGGTTCTGGCCTGTGGGATCCAGACGGTGAACGTCGTGCCCTCGCCGAGCTTGCTCGCCACGTGGATCTGGCTTCCGTTCGACCTCACGAGATCCCGACAAATCGAGAGGCCGAGACCCGCGCCCCCGTGAGCCGGCTTGGTGCTGAAGAAGGGATCGAAGATCCGCGGAAGCGCCTCTTCCGGGATCCCCGACCCCGTGTCCCGCACCGCAATGGCGACTCCGGGCCGGCCGTCGTCCGCCTCGGAGGTGCCGGTGACCTCGACCCGTCCGCCCGCCGGCGTGGCCTCGATGGCGTTGGTGAGGAGGTTGATCAGCACCTGCTGGAGGTGCCCCGGGTCGACGCGAACCGGCGGGAGCTCCCGCGGAATGGAGAGGGCCAGGGTCACCCCCCGGCTCCGGGCGAAGTGCTTGAGGAGCGGCCGGAGCACCTCGGTGACCGACTCGGGCGCGACGGCGAGCCGCTCGGGCTCCCGCTGCCGGAAGGGATCCAGGGCTGCGCGGATCATCCGGGAGATCCGGTCGATCTGGGTGATGATGACGTCGAGATCCTCCCGCAGCGGCGAGTCCTTCGGCAGGGCCCGGAGCATGAGCTCCGCGCGCCCGGCGATGATGTTCAGCGGCGTCCCGACCTCGTGGGCGATGCTCGAGCACAGCTTCCCCGCGATGGCGAGCGACTCGGTCTGCCGCAGCCGGCGCATGAGCTCGAGCGACCGGTCCGCCTCGGTCTCCACCCGGTGGCGAGCCTCCTCCAGCCGCTCGGTCATCCGGTTGAAGGCCAGCGCCACCTGCCCCAGCTCGTCGCGGCTCCGGACTGGGACCAGCGCGCGGGCCTCGCCAGCCGCGACGCGCTCGATCCCCTGCGTCAGGTCCGCGACCGGCCGGAAGACGAGGCGCTGAAGAGCCGCCCACACCACGACGCCGAGCAGCAGGACCAGCACGGCGCCCCGCCACACGATCTTGTAGTTCTCGCCCAGGAGGGCCGCCTCCAGCCGGCCGGCGACGAAGGCAATCTCGAGCACGCCCTCGTCGTTGCTGGAGGACCGGATCGGGAGAAGCACGCTGTGAAGCCGGATCCCGCCGCTCTCGTGCTGCACCATCGCGGGCTGGCCCGTGTCCCGGACCTGGCGATGTCGATCGAAGGGCACTCCGGGGTCGCCGGTCATGAGGTTCGCGTCGATACGAGGCGCGAGGTTCCGGTCGAGCAGCCTGATCCGCACGATCTCGGTCTGCTTCACGACGAGGTCGTCGACCAGCCGTTTCACGTCGGCCAGCGTGCCGCTGCGAAGCGCGTTCTCGACGGCGAGCCGGATCGCGGCGCTGGTGACGCTCTCGCGCAGGTCGAACTCCATCCGACGCTGGGCGCGCTCTTCGTGGAGCGTGACGTACGCGAAGACGGCGACGACCAGCACCATCGGGACGAGGAGGAGGAGGACCAGGCGCAGTCGCAGTCCCACGGGGATCCTCAGTTTAGCACGCGCCCAACGCACGACAGGACGGCGTGCGGACGACACCCTGGCGTTGAATCTCCAAGATTTCTCGCCGATTTCGCGCGCGGTTACCGTACACGAACACACGCGCGCGGCCGCGGCTCGGTGGCACGTGCCTTGCTCCCCTGTCGGATACATGCGACGCAGTCGAAGCGACATCAGCAGCGACGATCTCGGCGAACGTGGAAGCGCGAGCGTCGCCCGCCCGGACGCCCGAGCGTGCGAGCGTCGAGCGGAGACGAAGATGCGGTCCTTCCTGGGCTGCCTCGTGACGTCGTGCCTGCTCCTGGGTGGCTGCTACATGCCGCCTTCCACGGTGCAGGCCCCGCCACCGGCGCCCGCCGCTCCGACGGAGATGGTGCCGCCTCAGCCCAGCCCGGCCTACGTCTGGGTCCCCGGATCCTACACGTGGCAGCCGGCCACGCGGACGTACGTCTGGGTTCCTGGACACTGGACCATCCCGCCGCAGGGCTACGCGTGGATCCCAGGACACTGGGAGACGCGGGCCAATGGCACGGTGTGGGTCGATGGACAGTGGCGTCACAACTGACGGCCAGGCTGCACGGTCCGTGCCGGCAGAGGCCGACGGGGACGCGCCCTGCCCCTGCTGCCCCGTCACCGCTCGCAAGCCTGGCCAGCTCGCCAAGGGTTCCGAGGTCCGCGTGGTTCGCTGTACGACCCATGGCATCGCGTACGACAGCGAGCGGGAGGTGTGCCCGGAGTGCGCCAAGGGCGCCGCCCGCTGACGCGATCCATCATTCTCGAAGGCTAGGGCCACCGCGCAGCAGCTCAACCCATCGCTGTCGCTGGCGCCGTCAGCATGTCGTCCGCGCGACATGATGTCGCCGGCCCCCCGGGCCCTTCGCCGGAGCGCGCATCCGAGCGAATCCCGAATCGAAGCCAGCGGACGCGAGATTGATCTGCTCGCGCGCGTCCGCGTCAACACACGGAGTCCGTGGAATCGCCGTTGCATCGTCCTCCGGCATGACTGCCCTGACTGCGGTTCAGTCGCCCATCGCCCGACCCGAGACCGAACACGTCGACGCGCCGGACTCCATGTCGTCGCCCCTCGACCCGACGGGAAGGCTCTGGGGGGTCATTCTTGCCGGCGGTGAGGGCGTTCGGCTCCGGCCGCTCACGCGCCTCGTCTGCGGCGACGAGCGGCCCAAGCAGTACGTGACGCTCACGGGGTCCCGCAGCCTGCTCCAGCACACCCTGGACCGCGTGGCGCTTCGCATCCCGACCCAGCGCACCGTCGTGGTCAGCGTCGAGAAGCACGCCAGCTACCTGGCGGCGGCGATGCCGGTCCCCCGCCCGAGCCTCCTGCTCCAGTCGGCGGACCGGGGAACGGCCGCGGGCGTGCTCCTCCCCGCCCACTGGATCCGCAGCCGGGCGCCCGACGCCATCGTGGCCGTGTTCCCGTCGGATCACTTCGTCCTGGAGGAAGAGGCGTTCATGAGCCAGGTCGCCCAGGTGGCCGCGTTCGTGGAGGAGAATCCCGGGCGCATCGCCTTGCTCGGGGTTCCGGCCACGCACGCGGAGACGGAGTACGGCTGGATCGAGCCGGGGCCGCCGCTCGGCCGCGCCGGCGGGGCTCCGGTCCGGTCCGTCCGGCGATTCATCGAGAAGCCGTCGCCCGAGACCGCGTACGCGTGCCTGGCCGCGGGCGCGTCGTGGAACACCTTCGTGTTCGTGGCCAAGGCGAACACGCTGGTGGAGGCCGGTCGGCGGTGTGTCCCGCAGCTCCACTCGGCCCTTGAGCGGCTGCTCCAGGGCGCCGGCCGCGGCGCTCGTCCGGGAGGGATCCGGCGGGCGAGCGCGGCCCTGCCCGTGGCCAACTTCTCCCGCGACATCCTGCAGAACCTGACCCCCGCGCTCGCCGTCACGACGCTGACCGGCGTGACGTGGTGCGACTGGGGATCGCCGCGCCGGGTGGTCCGGAGCCTCGAGCGCCTGGGCGTCAGGCCGCCGTGGCTGGATCGTGTCTCCGAGCCGGTCGGCGCCGGCTCGGAGCGATGAGGGCCGACTCTCTCCGGACTCGACCGGGCCGCCCCTACCCTCTCGGCGCTACCTGGGACGGGGCCGGCGTGAACTTCGCCCTGTTCAGCGATCACGCGAGCGGCGTCGAGCTCTGTCTCTTCGACCCCGCCGACCCCCGGGGCGAGACACACCGGATCCCGATCGTCGAGCGCACCGACCAGGTGTGGCACGTCTACGTCCCTGAGGGACGGCCGGGGCTGCTGTACGGGTATCGCGTCGAGGGCCCCTACGAGCCCGCCGCAGGTCATCGGTTCAACGCGCGCAAGCTGCTGCTCGATCCCTACGCGAAAGCCATCGCCGGGGCGAACGAGTGGAGCGACGCCATCTTCGGGTACCGGGTGGGCGATCCTGGCGAGGATCTCACGCGCGACGACCGCGACAGCGCGCCCTTCGTGCCCAAGAGCGTGGTCGTGGACGACGCATTCACCTGGGGCGGGGACCGGCCGCTGCAGACGCCCTGGCACCTGACCGTGATCTACGAGGCGCACGTCAGGGGCTTCACGATCCGGAATCCCGCGGTCCCCAAGCCGCTGCGGGGCACGTACGCGGGCCTGGCCTCCCCCGCCTCGGTCGAGTACCTCCGCCGGCTCGGGGTGACGGCCGTCGAGCTGATGCCGGTGCACCACTTCGTGGCGGACCGTCATCTCGCCGAGCGCGGGCTCACCAACTACTGGGGCTACAACACGATCGGCTTCTTCGCGCCCGACTCGCGCTACGCGAGCGATGGGCTCCGCGGCGAACAGGTGCGCGAGTTCAAGCAGATGGTCAAGGCCCTCCACCAGGCCGGGATCGAGGTCATCCTCGACGTCGTCTACAACCACACGGCGGAAGGCAGCCATCTCGGCCCCACCCTCTGCTTCCGCGGCATCGACAACGCGGCCTACTACCGGCTGGTCGGTGAAGACCGGCGCCACTACATGGACTACACCGGCTGCGGCAACACCCTCGACATGACGCATCCCCGGTGCGTGCAACTGCTCATGGACAGCCTGCGGTACTGGGTGTCGGAGATGCACGTCGACGGCTTCCGGTTCGACCTGGCCTCCGCCCTGGCGCGCGAGCTTCACGAGGTCGATCGCCTCTCGTCGTTCTTCGACGTGATCCACCAGGACCCGCTGATCAGCCAGGTCAAGCTGATCGCCGAGCCCTGGGACCTGGGCGAGGGCGGCTACCAGGTGGGCAACTTCCCCGTCGGGTGGGCGGAGTGGAACGGCCGATACCGGGACACGCTCCGCCGCTACTGGAAGGGAGACGGCGGCCAGGTCGCGGATCTCGCGTACCGGCTGACGGGGTCGAGCGACCTCTACGAGTCGGAGGGGCGCCGGCCATCGGCCAGCATCAACTTCGTGACCGCGCACGACGGCTTCACGCTACTCGACCTCGTGAGCTACAACGACAAGCACAACGAGGCGAACGGCGAGGACAACCGGGATGGGGCTGCCGACAACCTGTCGTGGAACTACGGCGTGGAAGGCCCCACCGACGACCCCGCCGTCACCGCGCTGCGCGAGCGGATGATCCGCAACTTCCTCGTCACCCTCTTCCTGTCCCAGGGCGTGCCCATGCTGCTGGGCGGCGACGAGTTCGGGCGGACGCAGCAGGGCAACAACAACGCCTACTGCCAGGACAACGAGATCTCGTGGGTCAGCTGGACCCTGTCCCGCTCGGCCAAGGCGCAGCTCGAGTTCACGCGGCGCCTCATCCGCCTTCGCCTCGCGCATCCCGTCTTCCATCGGCGGCGCTTCTTCCAGGGCCGCCGCATCGAGGGCTCGGAGGTCAAGGACCTTTCCTGGTTCCGGCCCGACGGGAAGGAGATGACCGACGAAGAGTGGACGAATGGCTTCACGCGCTGCCTCGGCCTCCGGCTCGCGGGCGACGCGATCGAGGAGGTGGACCGCGCGGGGGAGCCGATCCGGGACGACACGTTCCTGCTCCTCCTCAACGCGCACCACGAGCCCCTCGAGTTCGTCCTCCCCGCCCACCGGACGCGGGTCCGCTGGGAGCTGGTCCTCGACACCCGCGACTGGGCGCCAGGGTCCGGGGCGTTCAGGGCCGGCGATCAGTATCCGCTGGAGGCGCGCAGCCTGGCCCTCCTGCGCCTCCGCGGCCCGCGCCGGACGCCATGACGGCCAGCGGACCACCCGGAGCGCCGTCGCGGCATGGGCGCGCCGGAGGCCTCGCGCTCCGCCCGGCCGCGATCCCCGGGGCCACCTATCGCCTCCAACTCGGCGGCGGCGACCTCACGTTCGGCGGCGCTCGCGACCTCGTGCCCTACCTCGCCGAGCTGGGGATTACCGACTGCTATCTCTCCCCGATCCTCGAGACCTGCGCCCCCGGCTCCCACGGCTACGACGTGGGCGACCATGGCCGGCTGAACGAGGCCCTTGGCGGAGACGCCGGCTACGCGGCGCTCGCGGAGGCGCTCCGCGCGCACGGGATGGGCCAGCTGGTCGATGTGGTCCCGAACCACATGGGCATCTCCGGACGACGGAACGCCTGGTGGCAGGATGTGCTCGAGAACGGGCCGGCCTCGCGGTTCGCGTCGTTCTTCGACATCGACTGGGAGCCGGCCCAGCCCGAGCTCCGGAACCGGGTCCTCCTCCCGATCCTCGAGGATCACTATGGCCGCGTCCTGGAGCGCGGGGACCTGCGGCTCCAGTACGAGGAGGGAGCGTTCCGGATCCGGTACCGCGGCACCATCCTGCCCATCGATCCGGGCACCTACTCCCAGATCCTCACCGGCGTCCTGCCCGGGCTGGAGGGGAGCCTCGGGCCCGGCGATCCGCACCTGCTCGAGCTCCAGGGTATCGTCGCCGCCGCGACCCGGCTGCCGGCCCGCACCGAGACCGAGCCCGAGCGCCAGGAGGCGCGCGCTCGGGAGGCGGAACTCGTCAAGCGACGGCTGGACGCGCTCGCGCGCGAGGCCCCGGCCGTGAAGGGATCCGTCGAGGAGGCCCTCCGGCTCCTCAACGGCATCCCCGGCGAGCCGGAGAGCTTCGATCGTCTCGATGCGCTGCTGGGCGCCCAGGCGTATCGCGTCGCCTACTGGGGCGTCGCGGGGGACGAGATCAACTACCGGCGCTTCTTCGACGTCAACGACCTGGCCGCCATCCGCATGGAGGACCCCGCCGTCTTCGAGGCGGCCCACCGGCTCCTGCTCCGCCTGGTGCGCGAGGGCTCGATCACGGGACTCCGGATCGACCACCCGGACGGCTTGTACGCGCCCGCCCGCTATCTGGGGATGCTCCGGGAGCAGTGCGAGCGCGCGCGGCCCGGTACCCCGGAGGGTTCGCCGCCCGTGCCGCCCTTCTACGTCGTGGTCGAGAAGATCCTGATGCCCGGCGAGTCACTGCCGCGCCACTGGCCCGTGCAGGGGACGACCGGATACGAGTTCCTGAACGCCCTGAACGGCCTCTTCGTCGACCCGCAGGGCGCGCGCCTCCTCGAGCGGACCTACCAGCGGTTCACGGGGCTGACCGCGCCGCTCGCCGACGTCGTCCACGAGACCAAGCGCCTCGTGACGGACACGACGATGGCCAGCGAGCTGAACGTCCTCGGCCGGCGGCTCAAGCGGATCGCCGCGCAGCGGCGCGAGTCCCGGGACTTCACGGAGCGGAGCCTGACGGAAGGGCTGCGCGAAATCGTCGCCTGCTTCCCGGTGTACCGGTCCTACGTCGGCGACGACGGGCAGGCCGCCACCGCGGAGGATCGCGAGCACGTGGCGCGGGCCGTGGCCGAGGCCCAGCGCCGGAGCCCGAGCACGAATCCGTCCATCTTCGAGTTCATCGGAGACCTCCTGTGCCGCACGGGCGACCTGGACTTCGTGCGGCGGTTCCAGCAGCTCACCGGTCCCGTCACCGCCAAGGGCGTCGAGGACACCGCCTTCTACCGGTACAATCGGCTCGTCTCCCTGAACGAGGTCGGAGGGGCGCCCGACCGATTCGGCACCCCGGTGGCGGAGTTCCACCGGCTGAATGCGGAGCGGCTCGCCGGCTGGCCGCACTCCCTGTCGACGACGTCGACCCACGACACGAAGCGGAGCGAGGACGTCCGCGCCCGCATCAACGTGCTCTCGGAGCTCCCGCAGGAGTGGCGCGCTCATCTGCGGACGTGGCACCGGCTGAATCGGCATCATCGCACCATGATCGACGGCCATCCCGCGCCCGATCCGAACGAGGAGTATCTCCTCTATCAGACTCTCCTCGGCGCCTGGCCCGCCGGGCCGGTGGGTGACGCGGAGTACGCGGCGTTCACCGAGCGCATCCAGCAGTACATGTACAAGGCGCTCCGGGAGGCGAAGGTCCACGGGAGCTGGGTCCATCCGAACCCCGCCCACGATGCGGCGGTGAGTCGTTTCGTCACCGCCATCCTCGATCGCTCCGAGCCGCCGCGGCCGGCCCCGGGACGCCTCCGCCGGCTGATCGGCGCGATCGTGGCCGAGACGGCCGGCAACCCGTTCCTCGCCGATTTCCTGCCCTTCCAGCAGCGGATCGCCGAGGCGGGCATGGACAACTCGCTCGCCCAGACCCTCCTGAGGCTGATCGCGCCGGGCGTGCCGGACACCTACCAGGGAACCGAGACGTGGGACCTGAGCCTGGTCGATCCGGACAACCGGCGGCCCGTGGACTACGGGCGCCTCCGGGCGGGCCTGCGCGCGGTCCGGGAGACGCTCGCCGGCCCCGAGGCCGACCGGGGCGAGCTCGTCCGCTCGCTCCTCGCCACGAAGGCGGACGGGCGGATCAAGCTCTACGTGACACACCAGGCGCTCGACCAGCGGCGGCGGCACCCCGCGCTGTTCTCGGAAGGCGCCTATCTGCCGCTGGAGGCCGGGGGCCCCCGAGCCGAGCACGTGCTGGCGTTCCGGCGCGCGCTCGCGGGCGACACGGTCCTCGTCGCCGTGCCCCGCTTCCTCGCCCGCCTTCGCCTCCCGGGCCCGCCGGTGGGTGCGGTGTGGGCCGGGACGCGGCTCGAGCTCCCGGAGCCGGCCCCCCGCCTCTACCGGAACGTGCTGACCGGGGAGCGGCTGGAAGTCGAGACGAGGGACGGCCGCCCCGGTCTCCCGCTGGAGGCCCTTTTCGCGATCTTCCCGATGGCGCTCCTCGCGGGAACGGACGAGCGCTGACACCACTGCGCGGGGCTGGCGACGGCCCGCTCCGAGAGGAGGCGATCCATGGCTGGAGGCTCGGCGGGGTTCCACGAGGCCGAGGACCGGCTGGCGCCGGCGACGCGCGACATGCATCGCGCCATCGTCAGCCTGATGGAGGAGCTCGAGGCCATCGACTGGTACCAGCAGCGCATCGAAGCGGCCGGCGACGGCGAGCTGCAGGACGTCCTGCGTCACAACCGCGACGAGGAGAAGGAGCACGCGGCGATGGTGCTGGAGTGGATCCGGCGCCGCGACCCGGGCTTCGACGAGGTGTTGCGCACGTTCCTGTTCACGGAGCGGCCCATCACGGCGCTCGAGCCCACCTCCCCGACCGGCAATGATCGGCGCCATGGCGGCGGGTCGAAGGAGCCCGCCGTGACCGTCGGATCCCTGAGAGGAGCCCGCTGATGGATATTCTGCGACGGAGCAGCGCTCAGCTGTCGGACGGCGTGTGGAAGGAGCTCGACGAGGCGGCGGTCACCGCCGCCCGGAATGTCATGACGGCGCGGCGGATCGCGACGTTCGACGGGCCGCGCGGCTGGGACTACATCGCGACACCGCTCGGCACCATGAAGGCGTGCGCGACCCGCGAGGGGAAGGCGGTCGTCTGCGTGCCGGAGGTGGCGCTCCTGGCGCAGATCCGGGCCGACTTCAGCCTGTCCTGGGCGGCGGTGGAGGCCTTCGAGCGCGGCGGGCCGGCGCTCGACACGGAGACGGCCGAGGCGGCCGCGCGCGAGGTCGGGCTCGCCGAGGACCGCCTCGCCTACTCCGGCGAGCCCGTGGGCACGGGGTTTCTCGAGGACCCCGGATCGCCGCGCCTCCCGCTCGGGGACTGGACGGATCCCGCCCGCGTGATCGCCGACCTGGTGGGAGCGGTGGAGACGCTGGACCGGCTGGCGGTGCCGGGCCCCTACGAGGCCGTGCTGTCGCCGGACCGCTACTACGCCTATCTCTCGGCCGCGAACCGCGGCTACCCCGTGCCGCGCCACACGAAGAACATCATCGCCGACGTCCACCGGTCTCTCGTGATGCAGGACGGCGGCGCGCTCTTCTCGATGCGCGGCGGCGACTTCATCCTCACCGTCGGGGGCGATCTCGCGGTGGGCTACCGCTCGCACGACCGGGACGCGCTCCACCTCTTCTGCGTGGAGACCATCGCACCCCAGACGCTGGAGCCCGACGCCGTGTGCATCCTGGAGGCGGACCGGTCGAACACCTGAGGCGTCGGCTCGCCGTCGGCGACATCGTGTCGAGGCCGCGACTCGATGACGGGCCGCCGCGCACGGTCGAGGGCGCCATCGTGATGTCCGCGGGCGAATAGTCTCGCCACGGCGTGGCATATGCCTTGCTCGCATAACGAGCATGGCACGGGGACGCCGTAGCGCTCGCTCGTCCAACGCGACCGGTGCACGGGCGCCGTGCGCGACCGGTGCCGCCAACGACACCACCGTCATCGAGACCACTCAGAGGCCGCGGGCCGCGCACGCGGCCCGCGGCCTCTGTTCGAAGCGTTAGGAGGACCCCATGCAGACCTCGCGACGCACGGGCCTCGCCCTGGCTCTGGCCGGGATGCTGGCCGCCGGCTGCTCGACGCTGGGCACCGCGCCCGGTGGCGGCGGCTCGCAGACCGGACAGGCCTCAGACTCCGGCCCCGCGCTGGAGCGAGTCAGCGCGGAGGACGCCGCCCGGCTGCGCCGGATCATCGAGCCTCTCGCGAAGGCCGCCGATCACCCGCCTTCGAAGCTCACCGTCAGCATCATGTCCGACAAGAGCATCAACGCCGCCAACGCCGGCAACGGCGAGTTCTACGTGACGCGGGGGCTCCTCGATCGCGCGAACGACGAGCAGCTGCGCGCGGTTCTGGCCCACGAGATGGCGCACAACGATCTCGGTCACGTCGCGAAGGCGCAGCGGCTCCAGACCGGCGTGGCGGTCGGGTCGGCGATCTTGGAGCAGGTCATCCCCAACGCGGCGATCATCACCCCCATCGCGGGCACCCTGATCACGCGGAAGTACAGCCGGGGCGAGGAGCTCGAGGCCGACAAGCACGGCGTGACGCTGCTCCGGCGCGTGGGATCGTCGAAGGAGGTCATGGTGAACACGCTCACCTGGCTCGCCTCCACCGAGGGGGGCGGTGATGGGGGCGGATGGTTCGCCACGCATCCCGGCACCAACGATCGCATCCAGGCGCTCCGGCAGATGCCCTGATGTTCCCGGGCGCTCCTGGGCGTGGGAGGCGCGGCTCCGCCGGCGCTGGTACGTGGAACGATTCCTCCACGCGGCGCAGTGCGACGCGTAACCGGAGGAAGGAGGAGGCACACAATGCACGCGATCAAGTTCCTGAAGGAGGAGCACGGAAAGGCCAAGGCCGCGTTCCAGGGCATCGAGGTGGCGCCGGCCACGCAGCGCGGCGGGCTCTGGAGCAAGCTCCGTCCCGAGCTCGAGCTCCACGAGCAGATGGAGGAGCGGCACCTCTACGATCCGGTCTCGCGCGAGACGCGGGACAAGACGCTTGTCGACTGGGAGAGCACGCATCACCACGAGGTGCAGGAGGCCGAGAGCCTGATCAAGGAGATCGACCGCCTCGACGCCTCCCAGGACAGGTGGCTGGCGACCGTGAAGAAGCTCCACGGCGCGCTCGAGCAACACATCAAGAAGGAGGAGCAGGAGTTCTGGCCGAAGATCGAGCAGGTCTGGGACGCCGGGCGCCTCGAGGAAGCGGGGCGCAAGATGGCGGCGATGAAGCAGGGGGGGACCATCTCTCCGCGCTGACCGTGAGCGGGGAGCGACGCTGCGGGGACGCCGGGGCGGGCCGATGCGCCGGCGCCCCGCAGCGCGACTCGGCGTGATCGGGGGCGGCTGAGCCGACATATGCTCTGTTTCGGGTTCGCCCGGCCCATCACCTGCCGCGAGCTCGTCAGGCGGACCGTCCGCGAGTTCGTGGCCGACAACGGCCTCGGACTCGCGGCCCAGCTTGCCTACTACTTCTTCTTCTCGCTCTTTCCCGCCCTCCTGGTCGGCATCGCGCTCGCGAGCTTCTTCCCGCTCGAGCACTTCCTCGACCGCATCGTGAGCACCATCGGTGGCGTGGTCCCCGGCGACATCATCGCGATCGTCCAGGATCAGATCCTCAAGATCTCGCAGGGCAACAGCGGCGGAATCCTGACCTTCGGCCTCGCCGTGGCGATCTGGAGCAGCTCGGCGGCCATGATGGGGCTGATCGACGCCCTGAACCGCGCGTACGACATCGACGAGGCCCGACCCTGGTGGCGGGTCCGGCTCCTCGCCCTCGTCCTCACCCTCGCGCTCGCGGCGTTCATCCTCATCGCCTTCGCGCTGGTGCTCATCGGCCCGGCCGTCGCCGATCACCTCGCGCAGGAGATGGGCCTGGGCCCGGCATTCGCGTGGACGTGGAAGGTGTTGCAGTGGCCCGTGGTCCTCGCCCTGGTGGCAGTCGCCGCGGGGATCGTGTACTACTTCGCCCCCGACGCCGAGCAGGCGTGGGTGTGGGTCACGCCCGGCTCCTTGCTGACCACGGTCCTGTGGCTCCTCGCGTCGCTCGGCTTCAAGTACTACGTCACCACCTTCGGGGCCTACACCGAGACCTACGGCGCCATCGGGGGCGTGATGGTGCTCCTCCTGTGGTTCTACATCTCGGGCCTCGTCATGTTGCTGGGCGCGGAGCTCAACGCGGAGATCGAGCACGCCTCGCCCTACGGCAAGGCGGCCGGCGAAAAGGTCCCGCACCAGCGACGTGCCATCGGCGCCCTGGCCTTCGGCCGCTTCCTGAAGCGGCCGGCGCCGGCGACCGAGCCGCCGATTGCGACTCCCCCGCCGGCTCCCGCGGCGATCCCCGCAGCCGGGCCGTTGCGGCGGGCCCTCGTCGCGGCGCTCGCGGCCATCGTCGTCTTCCGCGTTCGCGAGCCCTGAGTAGCGGCCGTGAAGGTCGAGAGGTTGGAGGATCGGATCGGCACGCGCGGCGGCGCCGCGGCCCCCGGCGGCATTCCTCCCAAGGTCCGCGAGCGGATCGCGCAGAGCTTCACGCGGGTCGAGGACGTCGTCTACGTCGGTCTGGGCATCCTGCTGGCCGCGGGTGCCTTGGTGCTGCTCGCGGACGGGTTCGTCGCGTTCGGCCGCCAGGTCCTGGCCGGCAGCATGCCGGCATCGATCATCGACCTGCTCGACCGGGTGCTGCTCGTCGTCATGATCGTCGAGCTCCTCTACACCGTGCAGGTCTCCTTCCGAGAGCACACGCTCGTCCCCGAGCCCTTCCTCATCGTCGGGCTGATCGCCGTGACGCGCCGGATCCTCGTGGTGACCGCGGAGTTCGCGAAGCTGACCCAGGAGGGGGGCACGGTGTTCCTCCACGCGATGCTGGAGCTCGGACTGCTCACGATCATGGTGCTGGGGTTCGTCGTGGCGCTGAGGCTCCTGCAGCGGCGCTCGGCGCTCGCGTCCGCCGACCGGGCCTGAGACCGTCGTGGCCCCGCCAGGTCCGCGGCCGCGGTCAGGTTGTCGTCAGCGTGACGCCGAGTCGCGGTCCCGGCGCGCGGCCGGCTCGATCAGCGGGGGGTCTTGCGTGGACGGAGGGCTCGGCCGCGGCGCACCCGAGGTGCGGCCACGGCGTCGGGCGGCGACGATGATCGCGTAGAGCACCACGAGCGCGAGGAAGACCACCGGGATCCAGCCGGGCCACTGGTACCGCTCCCGCGCGGCCAGCTCCGCCGGGTTCGGGTGCCCGGAGTCGGTCTGGGCGTATAGGACCGTCGCGGCGATCAGACAGTAGGCGCCGAGCAGGAGCGCCAGCACGGAGACGATGGCGCGGATGACACGCATGTCCCGGACCGCGACGCCGCGGAGCACGAGCGGGCCACGCGGCGCGCGCACGGGCCGCACGCCGACGGTACGCCCGGCACCTGGACCCTCGGGTCCGCGAGCGATCGTTCGCGTCCGCCTCACGCCTACCCCAAGTGCAACGGTTGTGCCGAGAGCGTGGCATCCCCCTTGCTCTACTCTGCTCCGTCACTCGGACTCTCTCGAAGGAGGAACATGGACCATGCAAGCCGTCGTGGGGGTCGTTCGACAGCATCCCGATGCGTACCGGATCCTTGAGGGGCTGCGGGAGAGCGGTATCCCCTACGGTCACGTCAGCCTCCTGTCGCCGAAGACGCCGGAGAGCGCACTGCGCGCCGTGCCGACTACCGAGGCCGAGTCTCCGGGGATCGGCGGGACCATCGGGAGCGTGGTGGGCGGCGCGACCGGAACGGCGAGCGGCCTCGCGGTGGCGTCGCTCGCGCTGCCCGGCGTGGGCCCGGTGATCGCCGCCGGCGCCCTCGCGCTGGGGGTGGCGGGCGCGGTGGCCGGGGGCGTCGTCGGTGCCCAGCTGGACGAGACGCTGTCGAAGGGGCTCCCGGCGGACGAGCTCTACGTGTACCGGCACGCCCTCCGCACGGGACGGACGATCGTGCTCGTGATGGCGGAGGAGGAGTCGCACGCCCGCCGGATCCGCGAGCTGATGAGACGCCTGGGCGCCGAGAGCGTCGACGCCGCCCGCGAGGAGTGGTGGATCGGGCTCCGCGACGCCGAGAAGGCGGAATACACGCGCGGCGGCGGAGACTTCGAGACGGACGAGCCGCTCTACCGGATGGGGTTCGACGCGGCGTTGGGCGGTCCCGGAGAGGCTCCGCCCTTCGACCACGTGCGGACGATGCTGCGCGACCGCCACGGGATCGACGCGGAGACGCCGGCCTTTCGCGCCGGCTACGAGCGCGGTCGCACGTATCGGTCTCGATCGGACGGCTCGGAGCCGGGCAAGGCCGCCTGAGCAGAACGCTCCCGCGCGGTCGAGGTCCCCCGCCGCGCGGACGACGGACGCCCGTCACACTGGCGCCGGGACGACAGGCTGTCTCCATGACGTCCCGGGCACGGGGCTTGCTCCTCGACTGAGTGGAGGCCATGCACATGCTTCATCTCGGCCAGCCCGAGCACTTCGAGGCGGCCTTCAAGCCGATCACGGAGGCCCAGGTGGCCCAGGCCGCGGTCTGCGGACCCGACCCCGCCCGTCACCTCGCCGCGATCCGGCGGGCGAGCCGAGCGGGCTACGACCACGTCTGCGTCCACCAGGTCGGACCCGAGCAGGATGGCTTCATCCGCTTCTACGAGCGCGAGATCTTCCCGGGGCTCTTCCGGCTCGGCCTCTCACGACGCGAGGTGCCGGACCGGAGGCGAGCGGCGTGAAGGCCGCCGAGCGGCGAGCGCCGCACCCCGCTCCGGAGGCCGGCCGCGCGCCAGCCGCCTCGACGGTGACCGATCTCCGCGCCTCCGCCGCCGGATGCCGGGCCTGCGAGCTCTGGGAGCGGGGCACGCAGACCGTGTTCGGGGAGGGTCCAGCCCACGCCGATCTGATGCTGGTGGGCGAGCAGCCCGGTCACGAGGAGGACCTCGCGGGCCGCCCCTTCGTCGGTCCGGCAGGCCGGCTCATGGATCGGGCCCTCGAGGAGGCGGGGTTGGACCGGACCCGCGTCTACGTCACGAACGTCGTCAAGCACTTCAACTGGGAGCCGCGAGGCAAGGTACGCATTCACAAGAAGCCGACGGCGTCGCACATCCGCGCCTGCCGGCCCTGGCTCATGTCCGAGCTCGCCACCGTACGGCCCCGCGCGCTGGTCTGCCTTGGCGCCACGGCCGCCCACGCCCTCCTCGGCCGGAACGTCCGCGTCACGCAGTCCCGGGGACAGCCGATCCCGTCGACGCTCGCGCCATACGTGATCGCAACCGTCCACCCGTCGGCGGTACTCCGGGCTCCCGACGACGCGGCGCGCCGCGCCGCGATGGAGCGCCTGGTGGGAGACCTGGCGGCGGTCGCCCGACTCCTGAGGGGAGAAACGGAATGAGCAGGCACGACATGGACGAGCTCGAGATTGCCACGATGGTCGGCCAGCTGCTGCGCCAGATCGAGGCGGTCCTCGAGACCGGGATGCTGCAGCCGAACGCCCAGATCGTCGTCCGTCCGATCTGGCCCAACGGCAAGCTGAGCCTCTGGGTCGTCGTGAACTGGCCGAACTGAGGCCGCGGGAGAGCGCGAGATGAAGGTCCTCGGGAAAGCGCTCGGCGCCCTGCTGGTGCTCGGGGTGACCGCCCTCGCCGCCCTCGCCGTCGGGACCGACGCCCGGGGTCAGGCGCCGGGCCCCGCGTCGACCCCGTCGCCGGCGGCGCCGGCGACGGTCGGCCAGGGCATGCCGGGACTCCTGGTCAATGCCTCGACGCTCGTCGGCAGCGAGGTCAAGGACTCCACGGGACAGGACGTCGGCGAGATCACGGAACTGATGGTGGACACCGGCACCGGCCAGGTCGCCTACGCCGTCCTGGCCGCCGGCGGCTTCCTCGGCATGGGGAAGGCCCTGTTCGCGGTGCCCTTCGAGAGCTTGACGGTCAGCCAGGGGCGGAACGCCATCGTGCTCAATGCCCGAGGCGAGGTCCTGCCGAGAGCGCCGAGCCTCTCGAGCGAGAAGAGGCCCGACATGGGCGATCCCTCGTTCCGGGGCCGGGTGCACGCCTACTGGCAAGACGCGTCGATCACGGCGGCCGTGAAGTGGAAGCTGGCGACCGCGCGACTGAGCTCGCTTCGGCACGTCGACGTGACCACGGACCAGGGTGCGGTCACGCTGCGCGGCAGCGTGGAGAACGAGGAGACGAGGCAGCGCGCAGAGGCGGTCGCCGGGCGAGTGGCCGGCGTGCGACGCGTCGACAACGACCTCGAGGTCCACAACTAGGCGCGCGAGACCCGATGCCAAGACCACTCACCGGTGCCGCCATCTCCTTCGGGCTCGTCACCATTCCGGTCAACGTCTACAGCGCGACGCGCTCGCTGCGGCCGGCGTTCCACCTGATCCACCGCGAGTGCGGCAGCCGCATCCGGGAGCAGCTTTACTGTCCCAAGGACAAACGCATCGTGGAGCGCGACGAGCTCGTGCGCGGCTACGAGGTCGGCAAGGACCGCTACGTGACCTTCACGCCCGAGGAGCTGGAAGCGCTCGAGGCGACGGGACCGCGCTCGATCGACATCCAGCAGTTCGTGCCCCTACGCACGGTGGATCCGATCTACTTCGAGTCGACCGCCTACCTGGCGCCCGACCGCGGCGGGGATAAGCCGTTCCGCCTGCTGGCCGAGGTCATGCGGGACCGGGACGAGGTGGCGCTGGGAACGTACGTGACGCGGGGCAAGGAGACCCTGGTCGCCATCCGGGCCTACCGGAACGGCCTCGTTCTCCATCACCTCTTCTTCGCCGACGAGGTCCGCGACTACGCGGAGATCGACGTCGGGAAGGGCCCGGTCCGCCGGGAGGAGCTGCAGCTGGCGGTGCGCCTCGTCGAGGCCCTGAGGCGACCGGCCTTCGACCCGGAGGCGTTCGAGGACACCTACCGGGCGCGCGTGGAGAAGGCCGCGCGCGAAAAGGCGCGCGGCAAGTCCATCGGGGAGGAGAAGCCGGCTCCCCGACGGGGCGCCGTGGTGGACCTGATGGAGGCCCTCCAGAAGAGCCTGGCGACGACCGGGAAGGCCGGCGCGCCGGGCCGCCGGGCGCGTCCCCGAGGCGCTCGGAGGTCATCGACCCCCAGCCGCCTGAAGGCGAGTTGATGCGGCCCGCCGGCTCACGCGTCGGCACGTCTCCACTTCGTGCCCGCGTCGCCGCCTAGCCTCGACGCGCTCTTCGTCACGCGGCCCGCCGAGTTCACGGCCGCACGCAAGGCCCTGCTGGCCCACCTCCGCCAGGGGAACCAGGCGTCCGAGGCGGCGGCCGTGGAGAAGCTGCCTCGCCTCACGCTGCCGGTGTGGGCCATCAACACCGCGGCCCGACAGGATCACCCGGGGGTGGCCCGGCTCGTCGAGGCGGCCGAGCGCGTGCGGGACGCCCAACTCGGCGGCCGCTCGACCCAACTCGAGGGCGCGTCGGCGGCCTACCGGGCCGCGCTCTCGCACATGGAGGAGGGCGCAGTGGCCCAGCTCCGGGCGGCCGGCGACAGCGTGCCGGCCGCGGTGCGCCTGCGGATCGGGCGGACGCTCACCGCCGCCGTCGCGGGCCCGGCGACCCGGGCGGCGCTCAGACAGGGACGCCTCTCGCGCGAGCTCCCGCCCACCGGCTTCGACGTGTTCGGACAGGGAGGGCGAGCCCTGCGCCTGGTGTCCCGACCCCGTCAGGCGCCGGTCGGCCGAGCGCCGGCTGCTCAACCCCCGGCCGCGGCCACATCCGCTCCGCCCGAGCCGGCGCGACGTGCGCGGCAGCTCGTCCGGCTCCGAACGGCGGTCGCGGCCGCCGCGGCGGACCTCCGGCGGCTCGAGGCTCAGGTCCGCGCGCTGGAGAAGACCGCCACCCGTCACGCGAGGACGGCCACGGAGGCGCAGGAGCGCGCGGACGCCGCGCGCCAGGCGGCCGAGCGCCTGCAGCCGGCCGTCGAACGGGCGCGCATCCAGCTGACTAGCGCCGAGCGCGCGCTGGAAGCCGCTCCGACGCCGGACTGACGCGCCGGTCCCCCCGATCCGGGGACGTCACCGCAGCACCCGGGGCGCCGCCGGCTGGTGGAAGCTCAGGGGCGCACGGCGCGAAGGAACCCGTCGGCGTCGCGGGTGTTCAGCACCTCGTCGCGCGTGAGCCACCCGCGACGGGCCATGTCGTCCAGGGCCAGCGCGTCGATGGCGCGGGCGCCCCGCTCGTACGCACGGATCTTGAAGGGGCTGGCGCCCTCGAGCGCGAGGAGCGCCGCCATCTCCCTCAGCGCGTCCGCGATCCCGGCGTTGTCCACGTGGCCCGGCGTACCAGCGAGAGTCGGGCGCCGTCAAGCGCGGTCGAGGCCGGCGCGATGCCCGGCGCGTCAGGCGCGCCCCGGCTCGAGCCGGCGGCCGGATGTCAGGCGACGAGCCGCTCCACCCGCTCGTCGTAGGCGAGGAACGGATCCGGGCACAGAACCGTTTCGCTGTCCGGGCCCAGCGTCCGGACGTAGGACCAGTCCACCTGGTATTCCGACCCGCGAAGGTTCGCGCGGCGAACGAAGTCGCCCCGCAGGCGCGCCCGGGTGGTCTGGGGCGGGTGACGCCTGGCTCCCTCGACGATTTCGCTCGGGATCAGCGTGTCGACCTCGCCGCGCCGGACGAGGAAGTGGTAGAGCCCCCGGTCGGCCCCGACGTCGTGGTACTGGAGGTCGAGCAGGCCGATCCGGGGATCCTCCAGCGGGCAGCCGTGCTTCGCCCGGTAGCCGTCGATCACGGTCTTCTTGATCGCCCAGTCCACCTCGCGATTGGCCGTCGAGGGGTCCTCCGCGAGGCGCGCCAGGACCTGGCCCCAGCGCGCCAGCAGCGCCCGGGCATCCGCGGCGCCGCCAACCCGGCGGACGTAGGCGTCGCACGCCTCCAGGTAGACGTGCTGGATCTCCAGGGCCGTGTAGGCGCGACCGTCCTTCAGGCGAACCCGCTCGCGCAGCGACGGGTCGTGCGAGATGGCGCGCAGGGCGCAGATGCTCTCCTCGAGCTCGACCCGGAGGTCGAAGAAGCCGTCCTCGATCATGTCGAGCACGAGCGCGGTCGTGCCGACCTTGAGGTACGTCGCCACCTCGGACATGTTCGAGTCGCCGACGATCACGTGCAGGCGCCGGTAGCGCTGGCCGTCGGCGTGCGGCTCGTCGCGCGTGTTGATCATGGGCCGGCGCGACACCGTGCTCCCCGATATCTCCTCCACGATGTGGTCCGCGCGCTGGCTCAGGCAGTACCGGACGCCATCCGGGCCGGACTGCACCTGGCCCGCTCCGGTGAACACCTGGCGGGACACGAGGAACGGGACCAGGGCGTCGACGAGCGCGGGGAAGGGCGTGTCGCGCGACACGAGGTAGTTCTCGTGGCAGCCGTAGCTGTTGCCCGCCGAATCCGTGTTGTTCTTGAAGGCGCGAATCCGGCCCGTGACCTCGTGCGCCGGCAAACGGCGATCTGCTCGCTGCACGAGGTCCGCGATGATGCGCTCGCCCGCCCGGTCGTAGGCGACCAGGTCCAGGAGGTCGTCGCACTCCGGGGTCGCGTACTCGGGATGAAAGCCGGTGTCGACGTACAGCCGGGCTCCGTTCTCCAGGAAGACGTTCGGATATTTCGGGCTCGGAACGAGCTCCTCGAAGAGGTATCGCACGAGCAGCTCGCAGGTTAGAACGGGCCGGCTCGCGTTCGTGCAGGTGATGCCGTATTCGCTCTCAAGCCCGAAGATGCGCCGTTTCATCCCACCACGAGAAGTAGCAAGGGGCGTGCCCCGCACCGGTACCAACGGATGCCGATGGACGTCCCGTCAGTGCGCCTGAGGCCGCTGCGTGCCGACACGGTGTCGCGGCCGCGACAGGGCGCCACCCATCCCGTGGCAATCCCCTTGCACGACTAGGAGCGTGATGAGCCTCCGCGCGTGCCTCGTGACCATCCTGGTTCTTGCGCCGCTCTTCGGAGCACGCGCTTCCATCGCGCAAGACACCGCCCCGCCCGCGGAGGAACGCGCGCGCCCGCAGGAAGTGATGGCATCGCTGGAGCGCGTGCTCGCCTGGTATCAGGACGCCCGGCTCGTCATGCAGGCCGCCCGAGGCGTTCTGGATTCCGACCTCGCCCGCGACGAGGAGCAGACGGCCCTGCGCGCGCTGCAGCGCGCATTCGATGCGGCACGGGCTCGCGCCGCGGTCCTCGCGCAGGATGAGCGAGCCGGCGGGCCCGGAGCGTCCCCTCGAGGGCAGCGCGCCGAGAGACGCGCGACGCTCCAGGCCGCCATCCGGCAGAGCGAGCGCGATATCGCCCGGCTCGACGCTCGCATCCGCGCCTCGACGGCGGCCACGCGGCGCGCGCTCGAGCGTGAGCGAGTCGCCGCCACCAACCGGCTCGAGCTGAGCCGGGTGCAACTCGACTTCGTGACCAGGCTCGAGCAAGTCGCCGCCGGGGCCGCCGGGGAGGAGGTCGATCTCACCGACCAGATCCAGGCGCTGCAGGATGCCGTGCCCGACGCGACGTCGCCGGGCGCCGCCACGGTGGTGACGACGTCCCCGGGCGCCGGCGCCCCGACCGGCGCCTGGGCCCTGGTCTACCGTCTGCTGGCGCTGCAGCGGAGCCGCCGGAGCCTCAAGGAGCTCCATCGCGCCACGACCGAGATCGAGCAGAGCACGGGGGCCGACATCCAGGGGCTGCGCCAGACCACTCGTCCGGTGCTGAGCCGCCTTCGCACGCTCGCCAAGGATCCGGCCTCGGACGGGACGGCCCTCGCCGCCGGCCAGGAGGAGTTCCACAATCTCCTCGCGCGAGCCAAGCTGCTCGGCGCCGTCATGCTGCCGCTGCGCGAGGAGGCGGCCCTCCTGCACCGGTACGCGGCCGACGTCGAGGGCTGGAGGCGCGCCACCGATCGGGAGATCGGGCAGGTCCTGCGCGGGCTGGCTCTCGAGTTCGTCGGCGTCGGCTTCGCCCTGGCCGCCATCCTCGCCGGCTCGGTCCTCTGGCGCGTGGCGGCGACACGGTACGTGACCAACGTCTACCACCGCCGGCTTCTCATGACGACGCGCCATGTGGTCGTCGTCAGCGCCGTCGCGCTGGTCCTCGTGTTCCGCTTCATGAGCGAGCTCACGGCGCTGGTGGCGGCCCTCGGATTCGCCGCGGCCGGGATCGCCTTCGCGCTCCAGAACGTGATCCTGGCCGTCGCGGGCTACTTCTCGATGGTGGCTCCGAACGGCATCCGCGTCGGGGATCGCGTGAGCCTCCAGGGACCGTTCGGCTACGTCCACGGCCAGGTGATCGAGATCGGCGTGGTTCGCACCCGGCTCCAGGAGATGGCGGGCGAGCCCCTCCGCCCGACCGGCCGCATCATCGTCGTTCCAAACTCGGTGGCCTTCACCGGCAGCTTCATCAAGCACCCGCCGGCGGAGGTCCGCCAGGGCGAGAGGGCAGTCGCCGCGGTGCGCTAGGGCAACCCTTCGGCTCCCGGAGGCTGGCCAGCGGCGCGAAAGCCCTCGTCGGGGGGTCTCCCGGCCGTCCGAGGCGCGCGCCTCGGGCTAGGCCCGCGTCTACTCGTCGCGGAGGCGACATGTTGTCGTCACCGGGCGCGGCCGGCTCCGTCGAAGCGAGGTGGGCTCGCCGCGGCCGGGCAACTCCAAGAGCCGCTCTGAGCCCCGGAGGATCCGGGGTCCTCAGCGCCGCGAAAGTCGCGGCTCCCATGCGCCTACGCGCACGTCTCGGATCGCGCGTCTCGGCTGGGTCTCGGGTCGAGCGGAGCAGCGAGGCCGCGGCTCCCACTCGGGCGCCCGCGCGCGCATGCGGGGCACGTGCCTTGCACCCAAGCCTGCCGGACCAGCACCGGACACCCATTTGGAGGTCACATGACCGGCGCGCTCGCCTTCCTCAGCGGACCGAAGTAGTGTACCCGTGGGGCGGCGTGGCGGGCTCGAGTCGCGTGACCGCCCTCTTTCACCCCGGCTCACGCGGCGCGGCCGGCTCCTTTGGGGACCGACACAGATCCTCCCGCAGGCACCCTCGCATGGGCCCATCTTGCGGTGACCCGGTCGGTCGACTATCCTTTCCCCGCACCGGGGTCCCGGGATCGGTCCCTATCGGCACACGCGGGCCCCGACTCGCCGGTTTGGAAACCACGAGAGCGAGAGGAGCAAACGCGAATCGTGCGCACGGATCTGGCGCTGGGAGCGCAGCGGGGCACCGGCCTCGTCGACCTGCTCGACAGGGTCCTCGACAAGGGACTCCTGATCGCGGGGGACATCCGGATCTCGCTGGCCGAGGTCGAGCTCCTCACCATTCGCATCCGCCTGATCATCTGCTCGATCGACAAGGCCCAGGAGATCGGCCTGGACTGGTGGAAGTACGACCGGAACCTGGCCCCGGGCGCCCGCGCCGCGGCGGCAGAGACGGCAGCCCTGCGTCGCCAGGTGAGGTTCCTCGAACGCCAGATCGCTGCGCTCGCCGCGCGGCGGGCGCCCCCCGGGCGCCGGACACCGCGCAGGCGAGCGGCCCCCACCGCTCCCACGGGAGGATAGGCGATGCCGATTGAGCGCACTACGGGCGGAACCAGTCTCATCGATGTCCTCGACCGGGTCCTGGACAAGGGCATCGTCATCGACGCCTGGGTGCGTGTCTCCCTCGTGGGCATCGACCTGATCACCGTCGAGGCCCGGGTGGTCGTCGCGTCCATCGACACCTACCTCAAGTACTCGGAGTCGATCGGGCAGGTCGCGCCGGTGTCGAGGCCGGCCGCCGTCGCCTCCCAGGAGGCGGTCCTCGCCGAGAACGCCGCCCTCCGGGCCCAACTCGCCGCCACTCCCGGCGGCCCAAGGCGGCGTGGCCGCGCGCGGCGGCGGCGGACGCCTCAGCCGGCCTAGCTCGTGACCCACGGCGCTGCGTCGGTGCGACCGGCGCGACGGGTCGAGCCTCGGCCCGAGGAGCGCCTCGGGCTCCTGGAGTTCCTGCTCGCCTGCGAGGACCCGGCGGAGATGGCCGAGCGATGTTTCGAGTGGCTCGGCCAGCACGCCGGCGTGCGCGAAGGGCACTGTCTCGCCCTCGACGCGGAGCGGACGCGCCTCGTGCACCTGGCCGGCTTCGGAACCCGGGCGGTCGCCGTCAACGGCTTCAGCGTCGACCTCGAGGCGTCCGACCACCCGCTCGTCCAGACGCTCTCCGCGCCGCGCGCGGTCGTCCTGGCCCGGGACGCCGCGGGGCCTTTGTTTTCGTCGCGCGCGCCCTTCCTGGCCGTGCCGCTTCACGGCGTGGAGGCCCAGGAGGACGCCCCCGGCGGACTGCTCCTGGTCCGCCCGGTGACGGCGAGCCAGGCCGAGCTTGAGTGGGTGTCCGAGTACCTCGGCTACCGGCTCGTGCGCGCGCGCTTCCGCTCGACGACCTTCGAATCCGAGCGGCGACTTCGCCGGGATCGGGACCTCCTCCAGAGCATCCTCGACCGCGTCACGGACCCGATCATCCTCACCGACACCGAGGGCCGCCTGGTCATCGCGAACGGCCGGGCCGAGCGCCTGTTCGCGACGCGGGAGGACGAGAGCGAGGGCCGGCGTCGCGCGGTGGCCATCAACAACATGCTGTTCTCCTCCGCCCTCGGGCGGAGCGCGGTAGAGCAGGTGACGTCGGCCCCCCGCGAGCTCGCGCTCGTCGACCCGACCGAGGGATCCGACCTCCTGTTCGAGCTGATCAGCACCACGTCCGGGGACGCGCGCATGGGCATGGGCATCGTGTCCATCCTCAGAAACGTGTCCGACCTCCGGCGGGCGACCGAGGAGATCGAGGAGAACTACCAGAAGCTCCGCGCGGCGGAGGCCGAGGTCCGGGCCGAGCGCGACCGCCTCGATCTGGTCATCGATTCGGTCGCGGACCCCATCCTGGTCACCGACCCCTCGGGCAACCTCGTCATGATGAACACGCCTGCCGAGCACCTGTTCGTCGCGCCCGCGAAGGCGAGCCTGGCCGAGGTGCAGCGGGTCCAGGCGAACGACGCCAACTTCACCTCTTTCGTATCGAATCTCCTCTTCGGCAAGACCGGGGAGTCCAGGTACCAGGGCGGCGTCAACCTCGTCGATCCCAAGACCGGCC
>DATBGA010000032.1:0-19836 GCA_036558225.1 Candidatus Methylomirabilota bacterium
CCGTCGCGGCGTACCAGGACTCCTCGAGCGCGCGCCAGAGCAACGGGGCGACCCCCGGCAGCGTTCAGCCCGCGGTCTTGACGCGCGAGTCGCCGCCGACGACGGCCGCCGGCAAGACCCTGGAGGTCGTCGGCGAGAGCCTGCTGTACCGGGACGCTCTGTCCAGCTCCTCCCGGGTCGGCCACGTCGCGGCCGGGCAGCAGGTGAGATACGTGGATTCGATCGACCGGCGCCTCCGGATCCTCAACCTGCTGGTGTTCGACGGGGGCAACTGGGTCAAGATCCGCCTGTCCGACGGCACCGAGGGCTGGGTCCCGGCCGACACCGTGCGCGAGGTGCGGTGAGCGGTTTCCGGGCCTGGCTCACCGAGCTTCCCCGGGGGATCCGCTGGAGCGTTCTGGCCGTCGCTGCCGCGCTCGTCCTGAGCCTGGTCGGGGGCGGCGCCTGGAGCTGGCTCGCGCACCGGGAGGAAGTGGCCCAGCGCGCCCTCGGCACCGTGCTCGTGACGGCGCAGCGAGCCCTGGCATCGGGCCAGCCGACGGAGCTGGACGCCGCAGCGACGGGCCTCCGGGCGTTCCTCACTGCGCATCCCGGCTCGAAGGCCAGCCACCAGGCCTGGTACCTCCTGGGGCAGGTCGAGTTCCGGCGGAGCCAGTGGGACGCCGCGGCGTCTGCCTTCGCGGAGGCGTCGCGCCGAGATCGTGGCAGCATCGGGGCCCTGAGCCGCCTGGGACAGGGCTACGCGCAGGAATCCAAGGGAGACCCGGCGCGCGCGCTTGAGGTGTACCAGCAGGCCCTGAGCGGTCTGGGCCCGAAGGACTTCCTGTACGGCGACTTCCTTCTGGGCAAGGCCCGCGCCCACGAGCTCGCCAAGGACCCCGCCGCCGCGATCGCCACCTACAAGCAGTACCTGAAGGACCTGCCGGCGGCTGACAGGGCCGAGGACGTGCGCATCCGGCTGGCCTTGCTCGGCGGCACAGGCTGACCGTTTCCGCACCGGCGCTCCGGCCGCCACGGCCGACTTCACGCGTCGTCCGGCCGGGCTCCCAAGACCCCTGGGCTACGGCGGCCCGCTCCCGAGCCGTCCTGTCCGGATCGCGGCGGCCATCCCGATGCGCGATTCCACCCAAGTGGGAGCCGCTCCAGGGTGGCGGCCCGCGAGGCGAGAAGCGGTCAGCGGGTGTGCCTCGACGCCCCGGCTGGTGGCTGACTCCGTAGTACGCGACAGAATCCCTCTTATCGGACATTATCCAGAGACCACGGGCGCCACGATGTGGCGGATGCTCCTGGTCGTAGGGTTCCCTTCCGGCGTGGCCTGGCGCTCCGACCTGCGCCGAGGTCGACGTCGCGGCCGCGCTGGTCGGCCGATGGGAGGGCAGGACGGAACTCGGGGTGCGCATGACATTCCGGGCCGGACGCCTTCTCATCATCAAGGCTGTCCGGCCGGCCGAAGCCCAGTGGAAGGCAGACGCCGCCCAGTGCGGCTCCTCGCAAGACCACCCCGAGCCGGCCGAGCCGACGCTGACCATCATCGCCCGTGGCATGACGCTCGAGTTCGTGAGCGGACATGGACACCACGTCACACTGAGGCTGGTGAGGCCGAACGTCCTAGAAGGAACCCAGACGGTCAGTGGCGGCTATTCCGTCCGGCTCCAGCTGGATCGGAAGCTGTAGAGACGGCGACCAGAGCGAGATCCGTCAGCCGGGAATCTGGGCCTCCTCCGGCAGTGTCTCCCAGGCGGGCTTCCAGTCGGGCGCGCGCCATCCCAGGGCCTCGACCAGCCCGCGGACCTCGTCGGAGAACGTGCGGCGCACCTCGTCGTTGTCGCGCTGCTTGAGGCCGAGCTCCCGGTAGAGCCGGTTCCTCGGGGTGCCGGGCCGCCCGAAGATGTTCATGGTACGGACGTACCACTTGTGGAACGTGCGCTCGGCCTCGTCCCGGGCGGCGCTCTCCGCGAGCCGCTTGACCCAGAGCTCGCCATGCCGGATGTGCATCCGCTCCTCTTTGAAGATGCCCTCCACGCCGCGCCGCCACGGCCCGTAGGAGGAGTGCCGCACGTCCTCCAGCTGATGCCCCGCTCCCCGGTCCATGCAGAAGTTGAACATCACGAAGTCGGCCCACGTGTCGATCGGGTAATAGAAGATGTTGACGCGCTTGTCCGAGGCGACGCGCGCCGTCCCGATGTCGGCCTCCGAATCGTCGAGCCGGCGCGCGAAGCTCTGGTCGTGGGTCCCGACGTGGGCGGCGACGTCCACCCCGAGCTCCTCGAGCAGGTCGTACATGACCTTGGCGTGGCGGGTCTCGTCCTTCACGATCTGGGCCACGACGAGCTTCTCCTCGACCCCCGGCGCCTTCGTGATCCAGGGTACGTAGCCGTAGGCGCCGGCGAGCTCCGAGTCGGCCTGCATGGTCATCAGGTGAACGAGGTTGTCCCGGTAGACCGCGCTCATCTCGTCCTGAGCCTCGATGCGCTCGCCTCGCGCGAGCCGGGCGAGGAGTCGCTCGTGGCGCGTGGGTTCGTCGGTCATGGCTCCCTCCCTCCGCCGCCCGCCGCGCCCGGATGGCGGCGGCGCTCGGGCACGGGGTAGCACTGCTCCACGGGCGTCTGGCGCACGAGCCCCAGCGCCTCGCGCTGGATGACCAGGTGCAGGCGGACCCGGACGGCGTCGTCGCGCAGGCGATTCCAGGCCTCGGTCGCGGCGCGGAGGAGACTCGCATCCGCCGGGTCCCGGCCCCTTCCCGCCAGCTGGTCCAGGCGGCGATCGAGCGCGGCCAGCTCGTCGAGAATGGCCTGCAGTCGCTCTCCGGTGCGCCCGAGCGCTTCCGCCTGGGCCTGGCGGATCTCCCGCTGCGTGCGCTCCAGGCGATCGGCGCGCCTCCCGGCCACGTTGCCGGCCGCGCGGACGAGATCGTCCCGCCTCAGCTCCACGCCGGCTCTCCCCTGGCCCGACGGTACGCGCCGACCAGGCGCGGCGCCAGCGCCCTCGACCCGAACGGTCCGGCGGCCTCGCGGCCGCCGATGGCGAGCTTCGCCCGGAGGGCGGCGTCGCCCAGGATCTCCTCGACGGCCGCCGCGAAGGTGGCGGCGTCCTCGGGCACGAGGAGACCCGAGACGCCGTCGGTCACGATCTCTTCGACGCCGCTCGCCCTGACCGCGACGACCGGGAGCCCGCAGGCCATCGCCTCGAGGACCGCCAGGCCCTGCGTCTCGGTCGTCGACGCGAACACAAAGGCGTCCGCCGCCCGGTAGTACGCGGGCAGCGCGTCGGGCGCCGAGCCGCCCCGGAACTCGACCCGGTCGGCGAGGCCCCGCGACGCCGCGGCGCGGCGCAGGTTTGTCTCCTGGGTCCCCCGCCCCACGAGGAGCAGCCGGAGGCGCGGAGCCCTGACGCGAGCCACGGCGTCCAGGAGGAGCTCGAGGTTCTTCTCGCGGTCGAGGCGGCCTACGTAGAGCAGGACGCGGTCGTCGGCCTCGAGCCTGAGGGCTGCGCGCGCGGCGGCCCCGTCGCCGGGCCGGAAGCGATCGAGATCGACGCCCGTCGGCAGCACCTCGACGGGTCGCCAGACACCCTGGGTCCTGAGGCGTCGCGCGACGAAGGCGGACGGCGCGAGGACCAGGTCCGCGGTGTCGGCGAACTTGGCGCTCCACCGGATCGCCCGCTTCGCGACCATCGGGCGCGGCAGTGGAACGTAGTGGGCGTACCGGTCGTAGAGCGTGTGGTACGTGAAGACGAACGGCCGGCCGGCAGACCGGGCCAGGCGACGGGCCGATGCGCCCAGGAGGAATGGGTGGTGAGCGTGGAACACGTCCAACTCGAGGCTCCGCAGGCGGCGCGTGAGCCTCGGGCCGAGCGGCAGCGCCAGCGCGAAGTCCGGGTACGTGGGCGCGGGCATCGCCGGCACACGGATCACCCGGCGCCCGGCGTCGTCCGCCCCGGCCATCCTGGGGGCCACGATGACCACCTCGTGGCCGAGCGCCTCGAGGTCTCGCCGGATCGTGTCGACGGCGGTGGACACGCCGCCGAGCATCGGGAAGTAGTTGTTCGTGAAGAGACCGATCCGCAGGCGCGAGGCCACGGACCCGGCTACATCTTGTATCGGCCGAAGTCCTCCGGCTTCAGGTTCTCGAGCCACTCTTTGAGCTTCTCCTGATCGTCGGCTTCCTTCGGCACGTTCTCGACGGTCTTGGCCCGGCGCACGACGTCGTCATCGACGAAGATCGGAGCACCGGCCCGGAGAGCCAGCGCGATGGCATCCGAGGGCCGTGAGTCGACGGTGACCTCCTCCTCGCCCATCCGCAGGTGGATCAGGGCAAAGAACGTGTTCTCGCGGAGGTCGTTGACGACGATCTTCTCGATCTTCGCTTCGACCGCCTCCAGGACGTTTTTGATGAGATCGTGCGTCATGGGCCGCGGGGTCGCGATCTTCTCCAGCTCGAGGGCGATCGCGTTGGCCTCGAAGATGCCGATCCAGATGGGGAGCGCCCGCTTCTCCTCCTCGTCTCGGAGGATGACGATGGGCATGTTCGACACGGGATCCAGGGTGAGCCCCCGGACCTTCATCTCGACCCACATCGAAGCGACCCCTCCTGCGATGCGTCCGGATTCGAGGTTCACGGTAGCATCGGCCCCGAGGGTTGTCAAACGAACCCCGACGCGCGATGCGACGAAGACGTGACGCGCCCGGCGAATGACGTCGCCGGGCACGCGCGTCGGCCGCGGTCGGATCAGGAGCGGGCCGGCGTCTTCGTCGGCGCGGGCCGGGGACGCTTGCCGTTCCCGTTCCAGACGAGCGGCGGCTTGACGTCGAACCGGCCGTCCAGCCGCCGGCGACGCTCCTTCCACCCGTCCTGGTACTCGAGCTCCTCCTCGGGGAGCGTGCCGGGCTGGCGCACGCCGTGGGCGCTGCGGAACTGTACCGCAAGCTCGGACGCCCGCGTGCGGACCCAGTCCCACGGCGTTCCGAGGGCGAACTGGTCGGAGATGGCGCCGATGCGGCCCGAGTTGATGTTGATCGAGAGCGTCACGCAGGAGAGGATCGGCCCCGACCAGTACGACGTCTGCCAGTTGAGCGGTACCGGCAGGATGTGGAGGTTGTGGCTCCCGCGGCAGTCGCCGGCCACCATCGGGCACGTCGCCCATGGCGACGACAGCTCGCCCGGCGCTGGCCAGTCGCCCTGGGCGAAGGCGAGCATCACGGGGTCGTCCTTGCCGCCGTACGTGAAGCCCTTCTTGCTCTTGATGTTGTGGAGCCGCTCGGCCGAGACCACGTAGCCGAGTTGGGCGGGCTGGTCCTTCTCGTCACGGCTCCAGATGCGGGCCACCACGAAACGCGAGGAGCGTGTCAGCCCCTCGATGTCGAAGAGGTCCTCGGGCGCGCGGAGCGTGATCACCCGCTCCTGGAGCCCCTTGGCCAACTCCTCCATCTTGCCGTCGAGCGCCTTCTGGTCGCGCGGGTGCGCGCCGGCCTCCACCGCCTGGGCCTTGGTGTCGAGGTCGACGATCTCGAAGAGATAGCCGCGCTTCATCTTCGACGACGCGATGACCAGCCCGCTGTTGAAGCGCGGGTTCAGGTAGGCGCCGGTCGCGTAGTAGTTGAACGCCATGGGCTCGGTCTTGTCGGCGAACGACACCACCACGGTCTGGGACGGGTTCTCGGGGCGGATCGGTAGCGGCAGCACGACGCTGGCGGGCCCGGCCCCGCGCAGGTTGCCAGTGAAGGCGTCGGCGATGAGGTCCTGGCCCGGCCCGTAGAGCCCGAGCTCCAAGGCCTTGGCAGCACCCTCGTTGAGGGCGTCCCACATCAGCTCGTCGACGACCTCGTTCGGCACCTTCTCGCTGGTGATGCCCGTCACGGCCACGTCGTCGCCGGTATGCGTCACGATGAGCGAGGTGAACAGCGGCTCGCCCTGGTAGGAGTTGTTATCGAGGACGAACTTGGTAATGACGCCCTTGACTTCCTCGGCGGCGACCACATGGCCGCCGACGCCGCCCACGTCGGCCTTGGTGGCCTTGACGAAGCGCTGGATCAGCTCCGGCTTCTTGGCGAAGACGTGGGAGCGGTACGAGAAGATGTTTGGCGTGTTCGTGGTGATGATCTTCTCGGTCGTGCTAGGGGGGTATTCCGTGGCGTTGTCTCTGGACTGGTGATATTCGGCGAGTGGGACCGCTCGCCCGTTCTTGAGGCCGTACCGCTTCGCCTGCGCCATGTCGCTCCTCCGTCGAGGTCGGTTGGGTCGGGGTGGCGTCCGGCCGCCGGCGCCGCCCGGGGCTCTTGGTAGAATGACCGTAGCCTGACCCCTCGGGCGAAGTCAAGACAGTCCATTCAGGGACTGCAATTTCTTGCAGGACCGAGGAGGACGGATGCGGCGCGAGCGCGGGGTGCAGCCGGACGAGGTCCGGCAGATGGTCCGGTGCGTGCAGCTCTACTACCGCGCTCAGCGGCACCAGAACGAGATCGCGCGTGAGCTGGGGCTCTCCTCCTCCAAGGTGTCGCGGCTCCTGAAGCGGGCCTTCGCCGAGGGCCTGGTGCGCGTCGAGATCGAGCTGCCGAAGCGGCCGCGCCTCGAGGCGGCCCTGGTGGAGCGCTTCCGGCTGCGCGACGCGGTCGTGATCCCCCTCGGCGAGGCGCGGGATCTCAAGGAGGACCTGGGGACGGCGGCGGCCCGCTACTTCGAGAAGATCGCGGCCCACGGGGCCCGCGTGGGGCTCTCGTGCGGCTATACCCTCTACCAGCTGATCCACGCGCTGCGCGAGCGACGGTTCCGCGACCTCCAGCTCTATCCCCTGTCCGGGGAGAGCACGCTCCAGCTGGTGGACCTCTTCCCGAACACGCTGGTCGGGATGATGGCCGCCAAGTACCGGCCGCACGTCCACGCCTACGCCCTGCCCGTCCAGGTGCTCGGCTCCTTCACGGCCGCCCAGCGGGAGCGACGCCGGCTCCTCCAGAAGGGCGAGGTCCGTCGGATCTACGAGGCGGCGGCCGACGTCGACATCGCGCTCGTGGGGATCGGCATGATCGGAGAGGCGACCGCCGGCTTCTGCTCCGTCGCCGAGTTCTACGGGGTGAGCGTGCGGCGGCTCCGGGCGCTCGGCGTGGTCGGCGAGATCAACTACCACCCCTTCGACCGGGACGGGAAGCTGATCGACCGGAAGGAGCTGCGGCCGCTCACCCAGCGCGTGCTGGCCGTGCCTCCCACGCGCCTCCGCGAGCTGTCCGGGCAGTACGGGAAGCTGGTCATCGCGGTCGCCGGCGGGCCCGACAAGCGGGAGGCCATCCTCGGCGCGATGCGCGGGCGATTCGCCAACGTCCTGGTCACCGACGAGGACACGGCGGACGCCCTCCTGGCCGCGCGGGAGTAGCCCAGGCCGAGGCCACCTACCGAGGGGAGGCTCCATGGCAGGGTTGAAGGACGCGAGCCATCTGTACGACGCTGAGCGTCGGGCGCTCCATGCCGAGCGGCCGGGGTTCCGGATCACCGAGGTCCAGATCGGCCGCCGCCAGCAGGTGCCCTGGCACTACCACACTCGCACGCAGGACACCGTCTACGTCCTCGAGGGCCGGCTGCGCCTGTTCCTGCGGGATCCCAGGAAGGAGGTGCGCGCCCTTGGCGGATCGGCGAGAGGCTAGGTCTCCTCGAAGATCCCCATCCGCCGGAACTTGGCGTAACGCTGCTGGACCAGTTCGCCGGGCGACAGCGGGACGAGCTCCGCCAGCGCCGCGGCGACCGCGGTCTGGATCGCCCGCGCGGCGGCCGGCCAGTTCCGATGAGCGCCGCCGGGGGGCTCCGGGATCACGCCGTCGATCACGCCGAGCTTCAGGAGATCGGGCGAGGTAATCCGGAGGACCTCGGCGGCGTCCTTCGCGCGGCTCGCGTCCTCCCACAGGATGGCGGCGCAGCCCTCGGGCGAGATGACCGAGTAGATGGCGTGCTCGAGCATGAGCACGCGGTCGGCGACCGCGAGAGCCAGCGCCCCGCCGCTTCCCCCCTCCCCCGTGACCACGGCCACGATGGGGGTCGAGAGTCCCGCCATCTCGCGGAGGTTGCGCGCGATCGCCTCGGCCTGGCCCCGCTCCTCGGCGCCAAGCCCCGGGTAGGCGCCGGGGGTGTCGATGAGCGTGAGGATGGGCTTCCGGAAGCGCGCGGCGAGCTGCATGAGGCGGAGGGCCTTCCGGTACCCCTCCGGGTGCGGCATGCCGAAGTTCCGGTGGAGCTTCTCCTCGGTGTCGCGACCCTTCTGGTGGCCCGCGACGACGATGGGGCGGCCCTCGAGTCGGGCGAGCCCCCCGACGATGGCGTGGTCGTCGCCGAAGGCGCGGTCGCCGTGGAGCTCGACGAAGTCCTCCGTGAGGAGCCGGATCAGGTCCAGCGTGTACGGGCGCCGGGGGTGCCGCGCGAGCTGGACCCGCTGCCAGGCGGTCAGCTTGCCGAAGACCTTGCGCTGAAGGCGCTGGAGCCGCTCCTCGAGGCGGCCCGCCTCTCCGACGATTCCGGGGCGCCCGGAGCGGCGGAGCTCCTCGATGCGGGACTCGAGCGCGATCAGGGGGCGCTCGAAGTCGAGGGCCTTCTCGAGGTCCGCCTCGGCCACCCGAGGTCTCCCGGTCAGGCCTCGACGGTGACGCTTCCGGGACCCAGGAGCCCCTCCACGGCCTCGATGAAGGCCGCCGACGGGCGCACGCGCAGGGTCCGGGAGCGAACGTCGACCTCGGTCCCGTCCACCCGGAGCCGGAGCGCCAGGGGTACGGTCCCGCGGTGCGCGTCACAGATCGCCCGGAGGGCTGGGAGCGGATCCGCGCCTCCCCCGGTGCGGACGGACACCCGGCAGGCCTGCGGGAACGGCGAGACCGCGCCGCGGTCTTCCTCCGCCGGGAGCGGGCGGACGTCGTCGGCGAGGAGCTTCCGCGCGGTCGGCGTCCCCTCGAGCTTCCCGCGGACCAGGAGGGGCACGCCGCTCCGGAGGTGCGCCACGCTCTGCCGGAAGAGCTCGGGAAAGATCGTGACCTCGATCGTCCCCTCGACGTCCTCGATGGTCGCGAAGCCCATGCGGTTGCCGTTCTTCGTGTTGATCTCGCGGAGCGCCGACACTAGCCCGCAGAGGAGGACCCGCGCGCCGTCCTCGGCCTGGCCGAGTCGGCCGGTGCTGACCACGCCCAGCCGCTGGGCGTGGTCCCAGACGCCCCGGAGCGGATGGCCCGAGAGGTAGAAGCCGAGGACCTCCTTCTCGTTGAGGAGGCGCTGCTCCGGGTCCCAGTCGGCGATCGAGGGATCCAGCAGGTCGGGCTCGGTGACCGCGCCCGCGGCCGCGCCTCCCATGAGGTCGAACATGGACACCTGGCCCTGGTCCCGCTCGCGCTGGTACCGCTGGCCCGCCTCGAAGGCCCCGTCGAGGGCGGCCATCAGCTGGGCCCGCGGCCGGGACAAGGAGTCGAAGGCGCCGGCCTTGACCAGGCTCTCGACGACCCGCCGGTTGACCAGCTGGAGATCGAGCCGCCGGCAGAAGTCGACCAGCGACGTGAAGGCGCCATCCTGCTCGCGGGCGGCCACGATGGTCTCGATCGCCTTCTGGCCCAGGTTCTTGATCGCGCCGAGCCCGAACCGGATCGTCTCGCCGTCGACGCCAAACGAAAACCGCGAGACGTTGGCGTCCGGGGGCAGGACCCCGATGCCCATGGTCCGGCACTCGTCCATGTGGATGACCACCTTGTCGGTGCTCGCCATCTCCGACGTCAGGAGCGCCGCCATGAACTCGACCGGGTAGTTCGCCTTGAGGTACGCCGTCTGGTACGCGACGATTCCGTAGGCGGTCGCGTGGGCCTTGTTGAAGCCGTAGCCGGCGAACTTCTCCATCAGCTCGAAGACCCGCTCGGCGACCTTTTCCTTGACACCCCGTCCCTTGGCCCCCGCCAGGAACTTCGCGCGCTGCTCCGCCATGAGCGCCGCGATCTTCTTCCCCATCGCCTTCCGGAGGTCGTCGGCCTCGCTCATGGAGAACCCGGCCATGTCGTTGGCGATTTTGAGCACCTGCTCCTGGTAGACCATGATCCCGTAGGTCTCCTGGAGGTGCTTCTCCATCACCGGGTGCTCGTAGGTGGGCTTCACTCGCCCGTGCCGCCGCGCGATGAAGTCGGGGATCATCTCCATGGGGCCGGGCCGGTAGAGCGCGACCATGGCGATGACGTCCTCGAGCCGCTCGGGCCTGAGCTGCCGGAGGGCGTTCCGCATCCCCGTGGACTCCAGCTGGAACACGCCGAATGTCCGGGCCTCGGCCAGGAGCTGGTAGGTCTTGGCGTCGTCGAACGGGAGCCGCTCGGGATCGATCCGGACGCCGCGGCTCTCCTCGATCAGCCGGACGGTGTTGGCGATGACGGTCAGCGTCCGGAGGCCGAGGAAGTCCATCTTGAGGAGGCCCAGCTTCTCGATGGGCCCCATCGGGTACTGGGTGATGATCTCCTCGCTCTTCGGGTCGCGGTAGAGCGGGACGTGCTCGATGAGCGGCTCATCGGAGATCACCACCCCGGCGGCGTGCTTCCCGGCGTGACGAGCCAGGCCCTCGAGTCGCTTGGCCGTCTGCCAGAGCTCTGCGACCTCGGACCGGCTCTTGACGGCCTCGGCGAGGGGCGGGCTCTGCTTGAAGGCGTCGTCCAGGGTGATGTTCAGCGGCATCTCGGGCACGAGCTTCGCGATCTTGTCAACGTCCCCGAACGGCATGCCGAGCACCCGCCCGACGTCGCGGAGAACCGCCCTCGCCTTGAGCACGTTGAAGGTGATGATCTGCGCGACCCGATCCCGGCCGTACCGGCGGATGACGTACTCGATGACCTCGTCGCGCCGGTCGTCGGCGAAGTCGATGTCCATGTCGGGCATCGACTTCCGGCCGGGGTTGAGAAACCGCTCGAACACGAGGCCGTAACGCATTGGATCCACGGTCGTAATGCCGAGGCAATAGGCGACCAGGGACGCGGCGGCCGAGCCGCGGCCCGGCCCCACGGCGATCCCCCGCTCCTTCGCGTAGCGGATGAAGTCCCACACCACGAGAAAGTAGCCGGAGAACTGCATGGTCTGGATGACGCCGAGCTCGTAGTCGAACCGGGTGCGGATCTCCGCGGACGGCTCCGGGTAGTGCCGCCGGAGGCCCGCCTCGGCCGTCTCCCGCAGGTAGGAGTCCAGCGTGTGCTCCGGCGGCACCTCGTAGCGCGGCAGGCGGAACTGGCCGAACGAGAGCTCGAGGTTGCACCGCTCGGCGACGGCCAGCGTGTTCGCGCAGGCCTCGGGCAGCTCCGCGAAGACCTTGCGCATCTCCTCCGCCGACTTGAGGTAGAACTCCTCGGTCGCGAACTTCCACCGGTTTGGATCGGCGATCTTGGCCCCCGTCTGGAGGCAGAGGAGCACCTCATGGGCGCGCGCGTCGGCGGCCTCGAGGTAGTGCGAGTCGTTGGTTCCGGCCACGCCCACCCCGAGAGCGCGGGCGATGCGGATCGTCCCCTCCGTCACCTGGATCTGGTCGGCGAGGCCGTGCGCCTGGATCTCCATGAAGTAGTGGTCCCGGCCGAACACGTCCGCGTACCAGCCGGCGATCTCGAGCGCCTTGCGCTCGTCGCCGGCGAGGAGAAGGCGCGAGACCTCGGAGTTGAGGCACCCGGACAGGATCAGGAGACCGTCGGAGTGCTGCGCCAGAAGCTCCTTGTCGACGCGCGGCTTGTAGTAGAACCCCTCGAGGTATCCGCGGGAGACGAGCTTGATGAGGTTTCGGTACCCGGTCTCGTTCCGCACGAGGGCCGTGACGTGGTTGGCCCCCTCGTACTGTCCGTCGACCGGGGCGCGCTCGAACCGGCTGCCGGGGGCCACGTAGAGCTCGCAGCCGAGGATGGGCTTGATCCCGGCCGCTCCCGCGTGCTGGTAGAAGTCGATCGCGCCGAACAGATTGCCGTGGTCGGTCAGCGCGATGGCGGGGAAGCCGAGCTCGGCGGCCCGCTCCACCAGCTTCCGGAGGCGCGCCGCGCCGTCGAGCAGGCTGTACTCGGAGTGGACGTGGAGGTGGACGAAGTCGGCGGTGGCGGTCACGCCGCCCTCGACGGGGGCCTCGGGTGCGATGCGCGCGTCACACGCCGCTCAGCTCTTCCGAGAGCCGCCGAGGAGCCCGAGCACCACGCCGACCACGGCGGGGACCCCCGCCAGGACCAGGAGCATGGCCCCGCACCGCGCGAGCCAGCTGGCGCTGTCGTTGCCGAGCGTCATGCTGGGGTAGACACGCGCGACGATGGGGTCCGCCATCACGAGGATCGCCTGCCCCACGTCCGGCACCGCCGCGGCCAGCAGGAGCGCGTACACCGAGATGAACACTCCCGGGCCCGCGAGCGTCAGCCAGAGGGGATCGGGATCGCTGAACATGTCGCGTAGCAGCATCAACATGCCGACCGGCGTGACCACGAACGTGAATAAGGAGTAGAGGAACTCGCGGATGTCCGAGGTCATGATCTTGTCGATGTACGGGGCCCACTCCTCGGGGCGCTCGACGCCGACCAGCAGCCAGTATCCAACCACCATCAAGACCCACAGGATGCCCAGCCCGACGCAGGCGCGGCCCAGACGCTCCAGCATCGCCGGCTAGCGCCGCGGCCCCTCGCCCGCCCCGCCCCCGGTCGCCGGGAGCTGGACGAACGGCACCGCGTTGCCACCGAAGGTGTACTGTGGCAGGCGGCCGTCCCACTTCGACAGGTACTGCTGCTGGATCAGCGGCTGGGTCAGGGACGCCGACACCCGCGCGTTGTAGGCGGCCTCGGCCTCGCCCTTGATCCGGGTGGCCTCGGCCACGCCCTTGGCCTCCTCCCGGGCGGCATCCCCCCGGCCTTTGGCGGCCGCCGCGATGATCTCCGCCTGGCGCTGGGCCTGGATGAGCTCGTAGCGCTTCTGCTCGGCCTTCTGCTCCTCGATCTGCTTGGCCTCGATCGCCTTTTCGTAGTTCTGGTCGAAGCGGATGTTCGCCAGCGAGGCCTCCTTGAGCTCGACGCCGTACTTCGCGAGCCAGACGGTGAGGTCGCGCTGGATGTCCGCCTTGATCGCCGGCCGGCGCAGGAGGATCTCGGCCGCGTTGTGGGTCGCCGTGTTCGCCTTCAGGACCTCCTGGGCCGCCGGATCGATGATCACCGCCGAGTAGTCGAGGCCGATCGACTTGTAGACCTCGGGGGCGCGGTCCGGATGCAGGCGGTAGTTCAGGACCATCTCGACGTGGACGGCCTGGAGGTCCTTCGAGGCCGCATCGTACCGGGCCGAGTGCTTCCCGACCCGCGCGTCCATAATGACGACGTCGTAGAGCGGATTCAGCACCACGTTGAGGCCCTCGCGGAGTGGCGTCGGGTCGACCTGCCCGAAGAGCACCTTCACGCCGACGTGGCCGGCCGGGATGATTCGGAAGACGGAGAAGAACAGGATGAGCGCGGGCACGCCGAGGGCGAGGAGGAGGACGATCCGGGGGCCGACGGTGTGGAGCCCCGGCGGGAGCGAGTCGGCCCGGCGCCTGAGCGCGCCGTGGATGGCGAGACCCGCCAGCAGAACGACGCCCGCGAAGACCAGCTTGCTCATCGCTCGATCGCCTCCGGACGCGCCCGGGCGGTTACTCCCACTCGATGGTGCTCGGCGGCTTGGAGGAGACGTCGTAGACGACGCGGTTGACGCCCTTCACCTCGTTGATGACCCGCGTCGAGATGCGGGCCAGCACCTCGTAGGGGAGCCGGGCCCAGTCGGCGGTCATCGCGTCCTGGCTCACGACCGCCCGGAGCGCAACGACCTGGGCGTAGGTCCGGAAGTCGCCCATGACGCCTACCGTCCGCACGGGCAGGAGCACGGCGAAGGCCTGCCACAGCGCCCGGCCGAGGCCCGCGGCCTCGATCTCCTCCTGGACGATGGCGTCGGCGTCCCTGACCACGGCGAGCCGCTCCTCGGTCACCTCGCCCAGGATGCGCACGGCCAGCCCGGGGCCCGGGAACGGCTGGCGCCAGACGATCTCCGGGGGCAGGCCGAGAATCTCGCCCAGTACGCGGACCTCGTCCTTGAACAGCTCGCGCAGGGGCTCCACGAGGGCGAATCTGAGGTCCTTCGGCAGCCCGCCGACGTTGTGGTGAGTCTTGATGGTCGCCGACGGGCCGCGGAACGACGTGGACTCGATCACGTCCGGGTAGAGCGTCCCCTGCGCCAGGAACGGGATGGTTCCCAGGCGTCCCGCCTCCTCCTGGAAGACGGCGATGAACTCGGCGCCGATCAGCTTGCGCTTCTGCTCGGGATCGGTCACGCCGCGGAGCCGCTCCAGGAAGCGCGCGCCGGCGGCCACGTGGAGGAGGCGCATCCCGAAGCGATCCTGGAAGGTCCGCCGGACGGCCTCCCCTTCCCCCTTCCGGAGGAGCCCGTTGTCCACGAACATGCACTGGAGCTGGTCGCCGATCGCCCGCTGCACGAGCGCGGCCGTCACCGCAGAGTCCACGCCCCCGGAGAGCGCGCACAGCACGCGCTCGCGCCCGACCGTCGCCCGGATCGCGTCGACGGCCTGATCGACGAACGAGCTCATCGACCAGCCCCGTTTGAGGCCGGCGACCTGGAAGAGGAAGTTCTCGAGGACCCGCTGTCCCTGGGGCGTGTGGGCGACCTCGGGGTGGAACTGCACGGCGTAGAGCCGCCGGTCCGGGGCGGCCATCGCGGCGACCGGGCTGTTCCGGGTCGTGGCCAGCGGGCGGAAGCCCGGGGGCGGGGCGAGGACGGTGTCGCCGTGGCTCATCCAGACCGTGAGGCACCCGGTGGAGGTGTCCGGGGTGAGGCCCTCGAAGAGGAGGTCGGTGTCCTGGAGGGCGACCTCGGCCCGGCCGTACTCCCGGTGGGGGCTCGGCTCGACCTTCCCGCCCAGGAGCATGGCCATCGCCTGCATGCCGTAGCAGATGCCGAGCACGGGCACGCCCGCCTCGAGCAGCGCGGGCGGCGGCAGGGGAGCCCCCTCGTCGTACACGCTGCTCGGGCCGCCGGAGAGTACGACGGCCTGGTGGGCCAGGAGCCGATCGAGCGGGGCCGTCGGAGGGAAGATCTCGGAGTACACCCCGGCCTCGCGGATTCGACGGGCGATCAGCTGCGTGAACTGCGAGCCGTAGTCGACGACCGCGACCTTGTCCATGCGTCGATCGTCTCCCGCGGCGCGGGCGGCGAGGGTCACGGCCCCCGCGCTACTTGCCCATGCCGACGCGCTGCGCCTTCTGGAAGATCTTGCCCTCCGTCTTGATGGCCGGCGCGATGATGAGCTCGGTCATCTGCAACTCGCGGATCGTCCGGGCGCCCACGGAGCCCATGCACGTCCGGAGCGCCCCGATGAGGTTCATGGTGCCGTCGTCGGTGAACGCGGGCCCCATCAGGATCTGCTCCAGGGTTCCGAAGACGCCGACCCGGATCCGCGTGCCGCGGGGCAGGTTCGAGTGGGGCGTCGCCATCCCCCAGTGGTACCCGCGTCCCGGCGCCTCGAGGGCCCGGGCGAAGGCCGAGCCGATCATGACCGCGTCGGCGCCCGACGCCAGGGCTTTGCAGATGTCGCCGCCGGTCGACATGCCGCCGTCGGTGATGATCGGCACGTAGCGGCCGCTCTGCTTGTAGTAGAAGTCGCGCGCCGCCGCCGAGTCCGCTGTCGCCGTGACCTGGGGCACGCCCAGGCCGAGCACCTCGCGGGTCGTGCAGGCGGCGCCGGGGCCCACCCCGACCAGGAGCGCGTCGACGCCGGTCTGCATCAACTCGAGCGTCGCCTCGTAGGTGACGCAGTTGCCGACGATGAGCGGGATGGAGAGCTCTTGCTTCAGGCGACGGAAGTCCAGGGGCTCGTACTCGGTCGCGATGTGCCGGGCGGTCGACACCGTCGACTGGACGATGAAGAAGTCGGCGCCGGCCTCCTCGGCGAGCTTGGCGAAGCGCATGGCCCGCTGCGGGATGGCCGACACGATAACCGTCGCCCCGCCCTTCTTGATCTCGCTGACGCGCCGGTGAACCAGCTCTTCCTTGATCGGCTCGCCGTATATGGACTGGATGATCCGGGTGGCCTCCTCGGCCGAGGAGGAGATGATCTGCTCGACGACCTCGTCGGGAGCCTCGTAGCGCGTCTGGATGCCCTCGAGGTTCAGCACCGCCAGGCCGCCCAGGCGGCCCATCTCGATCGCAAAGCGGGGATCGGTCACGCCGTCCATCGCCGCCGCGATGATCGGGAGCTCGATGCGCCGGCCGCAGAGCTCCCAGGCCACGTCGACCTCGTTTGGGTTGACCGTGACGGTGCCCGGGACCAGCGCGATGTCGTCGAACCCGTACGCGACCCGAGCCTTCCGCCCGCGTCCGACCCACATGCCCATGTCCTACGTCCTCCCTGGCCTATCGCCCTACCGGTTGTGACCGATGCTCCACTCCGCCACTAGATGTTGGGACAGTATAGGAGGCCCCTCCGCGGGGTGTCAAGCTGTCGTGTCCCTTCCGCGGCACTGCGTGACCAGGTCGTCGCACCACCCCGGCCCCTGCCATCAGGCGGAGTCTACTCCGGGTCGTCGACGAGCCTCGCGAAGCTCGCGTGCATATCGCTCCCGCTCGGCGCGTGGCGGCGGGCGCGGCCGGCTCCAGTCGCGACGACACGATCGCTCGCGTGGTGGGGATCACGTTGAGGTGGGCGACCAGATCGAAGCCGCTTCCGGCCAAGCCGTCGTCGAACACATGGGTGATGGCGTCGGGCGGGCAGACGGCGCGGCGAGCGCCGGAGATCCGCTGCACGACGCGACACGTCCCCGACACGAGGTCGGCGGGCATGTCCATGAGCGTCGTGCGGATGAGCTGTCGGAATCACGAGCGTATGGTACGGGTTGATCGGCGCGATGTCGACGATGGCGAACGGGGCCGGGTCATCGTAGACCATGGCGCGTGGATCGGGAGTCGCGCAGAAGGGCCAATCGCCGAGCGGGGGTCCCGCCTTGGACGTCATGGACCGCCACGTCTGCTCCGATCGCTACCCAGACTATCGCGAACGGGGCGGCTCGGGTCAACCCGCTGCGCTTTCCCCGGCTGGGCGCGCGCCCGGGGCCGGCCGGGCCCGCGCGCACGCGATGCGGAGGCCCTCAAGGGTGAGGTGCGGATTGACGATGTCGATCACGCGCGCCAGGCCCTCCATGAGGCCGACCAGGCCGCCGGTCGCCACGACCTTCGGCGTCCCCTCCATCTCGCCGCGCATGCGGGCGACCAGGCCGTCGACCAGCCCCGCGTACCCGAAGATGATGCCGGACTGGATGTTGGTCACCGTGTTGCGGCCGATGGCGGCCGTCGGTCGCGCGAGATCGACACCGAACAGCCGGGCCGCCCGGGTGGTGAGCGCCTCGGCGGCGGTGGCGATCCCCGGCGCGATGGCGCCGCCGATGAACTCGCCCTCGGGCGACACGCACTCGAATGTCGTCGCGGTCCCGAAGTCGATGATGATGAGCGGCGGTCCGTACAGCTCCAGGGCCCCCACGACCTTCACGACCCGGTCCGGGCCAACCTCGCGCGGGTAGTCGATGCGCATCGGAAGCGCCACGTTGACCCCCGGATCCACCACGAAGGGGGCGATGCCGAAGTAGCGGCCCGCCATGTCCTCCATCGTCCGCTGGACGGCGGGCACCGTGGCCGAGATGGCGACGTCGGTGACGCGCGACGGCTCGAGCCCGTGGCTGCGGAGCATGGTGTGGGTGAAGACGCCGTACTCGTCTGCGGTCTGCTCGCGCCGCGTCGTGAGCCGCCACGACGCGACGAGACGCCGGTCGTCGTACACGCCCAGCTTGACGTTGGTGTTGCCGACGTCGACGGCCAGCAGCATCAGGCCACCCCCGCCGGAGGGGGGACCAGGCGCGCCAGGCGTCCGTCGCCGTCCCGGACGACGAGCTCCCCGCCCGGCCCGAGGTCGACGCTCGTGCCCTCGCCGTCGGGCAGCGTCACCCGGGCGCCGAGGACGCCACGCCGCCGCCAGGCGGCGCGGACCGGCTCGAAGCCCTCATCGAGCAGGAGGCCGTACCAGCGCGTGATCCGCGCGAGGAGCGCCGCCAGGAGCGCCTCGCGCGTGACGGGCGCCCCCACCCCGGCGAGTGACCGGGCGCTCGCGGCGAGCTCGGCCGGCCAGTCCGAGTCGCGCTGGGAGACGTTGACGCCGACGCCGACGACCACCAGTGGCGGGGTGGCGGCCACGCCCTCCGCCAGGATGCCCGCCAGCTTCCGCCCCGCGACGAGGACGTCGTTCGGCCACTTGAGCTCCGCGGAGACCGGCGCCACCGCCTCCAGCCCATCGGCCACCGCGCAGCCCATCGCGAGCGGGATCTCGGGCCAGCGGCGCACCGGTAGCGGGGGCCGCAGGACCACCGAGAACAGGAGCGCGCTTCCCGCGGGCGCGGCCCAGGTGCGGCCGCGCCGGCCCCGCCCAGCGGTCTGGTAGTCGGCGAGGACCACGGCACCCTCGGGCGCGCCATCGCCAGCCCACGCGCGGGCCGCAGTCTGGGTGGACTCGAGCGAGCGATAGGCGCGGAGCGGTCCCGCGATAGGGCCGCCCGGCAGGCAGGAGGCGAACGCGCGCGTCAGCTCGGCGTCGGGCCGCGGGTCAGCGCCCGGCCAGGGCATCGAGGCGCTCGAGGCCTTCCCGGAGCTTCGCCCGGAGCGCCCGCTGCTCCTCGCCCTTCGCTTCCTCCCGGGCGACGACCTCTGCCGGGGCCCGCTGGCGGAAGTCCTCGCGCCCGAGCTTGGCCTCGGTGCGACCGAGATCTTCCTCGACGCGCCGGAGCTCCCGCGAGAGGCGGCCCCGCTCGGCCTCCACGTCGACCACGCCCTCCATGGGCACGTAGACCTCGCAGCCGTCGGCCAGGGCGAGGAGCGAGTGGGCCGGGCGCGTCGCCGCGGGATCGACCTGGATCTCCGCCCGGGTCAGGGCGGCCACCGCTGCCGCCGCGTCCGCGAGGCTGGCCGTCACGGCGCCCGCCGGCGGCCGGACGATGGCCGTCAGCGTCCGCGAGGGCGGGATCTGGAGCTCGCTCCGGAGGTTCCGCACCGCGCTGATGACCGCCATGACCGGCGCCATGCCCGCTTCGGCCGCCGGGTCGAGGGCGCGGCGGCGGACGCGAGGGAAGCGGGCGATCATGATGCTGGCCGGCGCCCCCCTGCCCTTCGGCAGTCGCTGCCAGATCTCCTCGGTGATGAACGGCATGAAGGGATGGAGCAGGCGGAGCGTCGTCTCCAGGACCTCCACGAGGGTCCCCTGCGTGCGCGCCCGGGCGGCGGGGTCATTCCCGCGGTAGAGCGTCAGCTTGGACCACTCGAGGTACCAGTCGCAGAACTCGTGCCAGAGGAACTGGTAGACCGCCGCCGCCGCGTCGTTAAAGCGGTAGGCGGCGAGCGACTTCCGGGCGGCATCGACCGTCCGCATGAGCCGGCTCCGGATCCAGCGCTCGGCCAGGGAGGCCGGCGCCTTGCGCGCGAGCGCGGGACGATACCCGTCCAGGTTCGACAGCACGAAGCGCGCGGCGTTCCAGAGCTTGTTCGCGAAGTTGCGGTAGCCTTCGATGCGCTCGCTGGACAGGCGGATGTCCCGGCCCTGGGCGGCGAGGGCCGCCAGGGTGAAGCGGAGCGCGTCCGTCCCGTAGCGCTCCATGACCTCGAGGGGGTCGACGACGTTGCCCTTCGACTTCGACATCTTCTGACCCTCGGCGTCCCGCACGAGAGCGTGGATGTAGACGTCGCGGAAGGGCACCTCCTCCATGACGTGCAGGCCCATCATCATCATGCGGGCGACCCAGAAGAAGATGATGTCGAAGCCGGTGACGAGAAC
>DATBGA010000033.1:0-10726 GCA_036558225.1 Candidatus Methylomirabilota bacterium
CGAAGGCGACCTATCTCGAGGGCTGGTGCCGCGACCGCGGCCAGGCCTTTCTGCGGTTCGACTACCAGGGGCACGGGCTGTCGTCGGGGCGGCTGGTCGACGGCACGATCGGCGCCTGGCGTGACGACGTGCTCGCGATGATCCGGGAGTGCACGAGGGGCCCGCTCGTGCTGGTCGGGTCGAGCATGGGCGCCTGGATCATGCTGCTGGCCGCCCTCGCGGTGCCGGAGCGCGTCCGCGCACTCGTGGGCGTCGCCGCGGCGCCCGACTTCACCGAGGACCTCCTCTGGGCGCGGCTCGGCGAGGATCAGCGCGCCACGCTTCGCCGGGAGGGCGTGATCCACCTCTCGTCCGGCGACGGCGAGACGCTTCCCTTCACCTGGCGGCTGGTCGAGGACGGCCGCCGGCACCTCGTGCTCCGCGCCCCGCTCGAGCTGCCCGGCCCCGTCCGCCTGCTCCACGGCACCCGGGATCTCGACGTTCCGTGGGAGACGTCCGTGCGCCTCGCCGAGTCGATCCGGGGCCGTGACGTCACGCTGACGCTGGTGAAGGACGGCGCGCATCGCCTGTCGGAGCCCCACGAGCTCTCGCTCCTCGGCGCCGGCGTCGCGAGCCTTCTCTGACCGGCAGTCGCCCGCTCCAGAACCGCGCGACTCCCTTCGGCGACCTGATCGCGACGCCGGCCCGGGGCACGCTCATGGGTAACCGGGGTCGCCTCCACGATCCCGCGCGGCGGATCGTCCGCCGGGTGGTGACTAGCTACCGCGCGTGGGTCACGTGCCTGCTCCAGTTTCGCGGCCGGCACCGCCCGGTCATGGAGCCGAATCGCTACACCGAGCTGTTCTTCCTGGACGAGGCGACGGCGCTGTCGGCCGGCCACCGCCCCTGCGGCGAATGCCGGCGCGCCGACTTTCTCCGGTTCAAGCAGACCTGGCTCGTCGCGAACCGCGTCCGGGGGCTCGGCCCGGACGTCCTGATAGGTGCGATCGACCGGGAGCTCCACCGCGATCGGCTGGGACCCGACGGTCGGGCACGCACGCACCTCGCCGAGCTCGGCGGACTCCCCGACGGGGTGTTCGTGGTCCTGCCGGGCGTCGCGGAGGCGCTCCTCGTGTGGCGCGGAGGCCTCGCCCCTTGGTCGCCGGCCGGATACGGGCCCGTCCGGGCACTACCTCGCGACCCGCAGGCCCGCGTCCTGACGCCCCGCTCGACGGTGGCGACGATCGCCGCCGGCTACGCGCCCGGAGTGCATCCGAGCCTCCGGCCGCGCTCCCGGAGTGTCGCCCGACGGTAGCGCATCCACAGCGCCAGGACCGGAAGGGACCACAAGCGGCGCCGCGGGCCAGAACGGGCGAACGGCGGGCAGCCGCGCGCCTGCGGAGAGCCGCCAGGGGGTCGACGGCGTGCTCGTCACCCGCCGCGGTGCATCCGACCGTCGCCGGTCCGAGCACGCACTCGCCGCCGGCCTCTCCCCGTCGCTCGCGACGGCGGCCGGTGAGGGGCCCCGGGGCCGCAAAGGCCGCGTCAGCGGGACGGGGCCGGATCCGCGCGCCAAATTCCCAGGACCGATTTCCCGATCCGGTAGCCGAGCCACGGGTCGAGGCGTCTCGAGACGGGGACCATGAGCCGGTCCCAGCGCGCGATGTCGCGCTCGGTCGGGAGGCTTCGCCGCAGGAGGAAGCGATTCCCCGCCGAGGCCAGGAGGCCGACGCTGTCGAGGTAGCGGAGGGTGAGCCTCCGGAGCCCCGGCGGGGCGGCCCGCTCGAGCGACCGGCGCGTGTAGCGCCGGTAGTGGCCGATCGCCCGGTCGAAGGGCGAGTAGAGCCACGCGTGGGCGGGCGCCAGGACGATCAGGACTCCGTCTCGACGGAGAACCCGCGCCGCGGCGGCGAGCTCGGCCGCGTCGTCCTCGACATGCTCGAGCACGTCGATGTACAGGACCGCGTCGAAGCGGGCCTCGGCGGGCAAGGTCCCGACGGTGCCCGCCCGCGCCAGGCAGCACGCCGGTAGCGCCCCGGCCGCCAGGGCGGCCTCGAGACCCGCGGCCATCGCCGGATCGGGCTCGAGACAGAGCCACGTCCGCTGGCTGCCGTCGCACAGACGACGGCTCGTCGCGCCCAGCCCGGCGCCGACCTCCAGGACGTCACCCCGGAGGTAGGGGCGCAGCAGCGTCGCGAAGTAGTCCTTCCAGTTCTCCGCGCGCGCGAAGAGCTCGAGCTCCTGGCCGATGTACGGCGCGGTCGCCGGCGGCTCGGTCACGGATAGACGCGCGTCTCGCCCGCGAGGTAGTCCGCGTAGTCCCGACGCGGGATCACGGCCGAGTAGTTTCGACTGTTGAGGGTGACGAAGATGAACACCAGCGAGAGGAGCACGGCCTGGAGCAGGATGGCGACCAGGAGCCCGACGACGGCCGATGCCCAGCCCGGAATGGCCAGGTCCGTCACGGATCGGATGACCACGACGGTCACGATCCCCGCCAGGCAGAACACGATCGCCACGAGCGTCGCCAGCAGCGCGCGGACGCCGATCACGTCGCCGTGGACCGAGATCGCGCCGAGGCCATGCAGGATGAGCCCAGTCAGGCTCATCTTCGAGCCGCCTCCCAGGCGGGAGCCCCGGGGAAGCGGGATCGACGTGAAGGGAATGCGCGCCTTGATGATCGCCGACGGGTAGTGGTTCCAGAGCTCCGAGAGGAGGGCCAGCCGCGGCAGGAGGCGCGCCGGCACGACGCTGAAGTTGCCGAACCAGATGCGCCGGCCGGTGAGCAGCCGGTGCGTCAGGCGATAGAGCTCGTAGAACATCCGGAAGCGGAGACCCTCGGAGCGCGCCGACCGTCCGGCGAAGACGATCGCCCCCTCCGCGCCGTCGTGCGCCGCCACGAGGCGCGGGACGTCCTCCGGAGCATCCTCGCCGTCGGCGTCCATGATCACGACCGCCCGACACGCGCGGTTGGCGTGGATGTACGCCAGACCGATCGCGAGGGCCCGCTGGTGCCCGACGTTCCGGCCGAGATGCAGGACGGTCACCGTCGTGATCGCCTCGAGCCGCGCCGCCTGCAGGAGGTCCGGGCCCGGCGTGCTCGTCGACCCGTCGTCGGCGAGGATCACCTCGGCGGACAGGCCGGCCGCGGCCAGCCCGGCGTTGAGGCGCACGAGCAGCGGCCGGATCAGGGGCCAGTCGTCATAGACGGGCATGAGGACGACGAGGGGCGCCGTCATGCCGGCGCGGGGGCATCCGGCTCGCGCCGGACCCGGAACTCGAAGTACTCCAGCTCGAAGAGCGTCACGAACCGCTCCTCGATGTACCGGGCGAGCGGGGTCCTGAAGACCCGCCGCTGGCGGCGAAGCGCGCAGACCGGCGGGGGCGCGGCGGCGAGGCGATCCACGATGCGCTGCTGCTGAGCGTCGGAGAGGAGGATCATCCACACCGTCGCGTTGAGCCGGGTCGGCGGCTCCATCCCCGTGAACAAGTGGAGGCTGTAGAGGCCGGGCTGCGTGACGAACGTCCGGCAGCGCGAGGCGAGGGTCCGCACCAGGTAGCGGTAGAGCGCCGCTTGCTCGGCGGGCACGCGGATCCGCTCGGCGCCCGGGAGGCTCAGCGGCACCCCGTGATGGTACGCCTCCTCGAGTCGCCGATGGGTGGCGTAGGCGCCGCTGGCCGTCACCGCCGCCAGTCCCACGCCGAGGGCGGCCCCGACCAGCCGGCGCGACGCGGCGCCGAGCATCGCTGTCGCCGAGAGCGCCTCCCGGGTCCGGCGCCACCCCTCGGCCAGCGCCAGTCCGCCGACCGGGATCGCCAGGAAGGTGGCCCAGGCGACCTGGGTGCCGGCGACCGGATACGCGTGGAGCGTCTGGAGCGCGGCGATCATCACGAGGATCAGGGGTCCGAGCGTCCCGGGCGCCGCGGGCCGGCCCGCGAGCCCGATCCAGAGGAACGGCGTCAGCGCGAGCGGGCCAACGAGGATTCGATTCGCCACCCCGACGCAGAGCACGAAGCCGATCGAGAGCTGAGCGAGCCCGACCACGGTCGAGCCCGTCGGGCGCTCGGTCCACCCGCGTCGCCGCGCCCACGCGAAGACGAGCGCCGAGCCCAGGCCCGCCGCGGCGGTCACGAACGCCGCCGGCCCGAGCTCCGGCTCGACGAAGAACTCGCCGGGATGCCGCAGCGGGCCGAGGACGATGCCGTCCAGGAGGCCGGCGAGCGTCGTCCCTCGCACGAGCTCCCAGCCGAGGCACGCCGCCAGGACGACGGCGCCCGACAGGACGAGGATCCGCGGCCGCCCGCCGATCGGGGCCCGCGCCGGCGGCGCGGTGAAGGCCACCGCCGCCACGCCGAGCCCCGACGCGAGGGCGACGGCGAGGTACGCGCGCACCGTCGGCTCGTAGAGACGCGGCCCCAACAGGGCGACGGGGAGTGCGGCCATGGCGACCACGACCGCGACGCGCAGAGCAGCGGCGTGCGGACGGAGCGGACTGCCGGCGACGAGCGCGGCCGCGACACCTGCGGCGGCGAAGACCCCCACGTTGACCTTGACGAGCAGCGTGGTCGCGAGGACCGCGCCCGCGACCCCTGCGGCGGCGCGCCACCCTCGCCCGTCGAGGGCGGTGCCAGCGAGGACGAGGCCGCCGAGGAGGAGCGCGAGGAGAGCCCCCGGGTGAAGCGGCTCGTCGCGGCTCGGGAGGAGCGCCTGGACGATCAAGAGCTCGGAGACCAGGGCGATCAGAAGACTCCGCGCGAGCCGCCAGCTGGCCACCGCGCACAGGATCGCGGTCGCGATGACCAGCGCCAGCGCCAGGGCGCGCCCGTGCGTGTGGACGAACGCGAGGCGTCCGACGCGGAAGATCGCCGCGAGGAGCTGGAAGTAGGCCGGGCCGTACTGCGAGTAGACCTCGTCGTAGAGGAGGCCGCCGCGCGCGTAGTCCCGGAGCGAGATCAGCAGATACCCCTCGTCGTCGTACTCCTGGAAGGTCGCGAAGAAGGCGTAGCAGCCGAGCGGGACGGCGAGGAGGGCGACCAGCCCCACGCCCAGCGAGAGGCGCAGCGTGGAACCGAGGCGCGCGCCCCTCGCGAGAGATGCTCGGCCCTCGACGGTCACGAGGCGAGAGCTTCCCGGGGACCGCGCGCCGCCCCGCGGCCCGTCGGGCCTCCGGCCCCGGCCGCCGCGCCGGCGCTCCGCTCGCCGAGGCCAGGGTCTGGGTCTGCCACGACCGCGGACGCGGGGGGACGCGACTCCGCCCGCCACACGTGGTACTGGAACAGCCCCGTGCGATCGAGTCGGTAGGCGCGCCACGACGCCTCGTAGAAGCGGTCCGTCCCCGTGCGAAAGCCGTACTTGCGCCGGCTCGGATCCTCGTCCGCGGGCAGCACGACGACGTCGAAATAGCCGCCGGCGACCGACGCGACGAAGGAGTCGACCGAAAGCTTGCCCTCCGTCCACAAGAGGCTGTAGAGACCCGGGTCGCTCACGTAGACGGGCTTGCCCAGGCTGTAGGCGTAGTTCGGGGCCAGGTAGGGCGGAAAGAGGATCCGCCGCGTCCAGTCGCGGGATTGTGAACGGGCCGACGGCGAGAGGCCACGGGAGCGCGGCGACCAAGTAGTGGTAGGCCGGCGTGTACATGAGCAGGTTGAACGGGGGCGCGTCGAACGTGCCTCTCGCGTACACGTGACCCTCTGGCGGAGCAGGAGGATCGTGCTGACAGCCGGGACCTCCAGGGTGAGGTCGAACGGCGTCCACAGCTGGGTCCAGGCCACGATGAGGGTCGGGGCGCGGCCAGCGCCACGGTCGCCGCCGCCGTCGCAAGCCGCGCGGCGGAGAGAACCAGCGCGCCGTCGGGCTCCCTCACGCGCCCATTCTACGGAGGGATCGCCGGTTCTCCCGCATTCTCCGGTCGCGCGCGGCGCCCGCGCCGGGATGCCGGTCGGACCGGCGCGCGGGCTACGGGGACTGGGCCTCGAGCCCCCGCGGAACCGGGGCCGCGGGACCGCCGACGCTCGGGGCCGGGTCGCCGGCCCGGGTCGGGCCGTTCCGCTCCGCCGCCGCGGCCTGGCCGGCGGACCCGATCTCGGGCGCGTGCGCGCTCGCCGGCTCCCGCCCCGCCGCGGCCGGCCCCGCCTCGCGGGCGCGGCGCCGCCAGCCGAGCAGGCGCGCGAGGTCGTCGAACAGGAGGTAGGCGACCGGCGTGACCAGGAGCGTCAGGAGGAGCGAGAGCGTCTGCCCGCCGATGACGACGACGGCGATGGCGCGCCGCTCCTCCGATCCGGGCCCGGTGCCGACCCAGAGCGGCAGCATGCCTCCCACCAGCGCGAGCGTCGTCATCAGGATGGGCCGGAGCCGATCCCGGTTGCCTTGCAGGACGGCGGTGAGGCGATCATGCCCCTCCTGGCGGAGGGCGTTCATGTGGTCGATCTGCAGGATCGCGTTCTTCTTGACCACGCCGAAGAGGACGAGGATGCCCAGCGCCGAGTAGAGGTTGATGGTGTTCCCCGTGTACCAGAGCGAGAGGAGGGCAAACGGCACCGCCAAGGGCAGCGAGAGCAGGATGATCAGGGGGTGGACGAGGCTCTCGAACTGAGACGCGAGGATCATGTACATGAAGATCACCGCGAGCAGGAACACCCAGAGGAACTCCACGAACGTCTTCTCGAACTCGCGAGCCCGCCCCGAGACCACCGTGCTGTAGCCGGTGGGAAGATTGAGCTCCGCGGTGGCCTGGCGGAGGGCTTCGATCCGGTCCGCCTGCCCGTAGCCAGGAGCGATGACCCCGCGGAGCCGGTTCTCCCGCTGGCGCTCCGAGCGGTCGATCCGGGAGGCGGTCTGGGCCGGCGCAATCTTGACCAGGTTGTCCAGGCGGACGAGCCCGCCGCCGGGCGCCATGCCGACCTGCGCGGCCGCGCCCAGCGCCGTGGCGGCGGAGGCCGAAGACCGCGAGACGTAGAGCCGCGAGATCGTCCGGGGATCGCCCCGGTCGGCCTCGCTCAGGCGAAGCTGGACGTCGTAGTCCTGATCGAGGAAGGGATCGTGGAAGCGCGAGACCTCGTCGTCCCCGCCGACCATGAGCCGGAGGGCCGTCGCGATCTGCTCCACGTCCACCCTGAGGTCGGCCGCCCGCTCGCGGTCGACTTGGACCCGCAGCTCGGGCCGGTCCAGGCGCAGCGTCGTGTTGAGGTCGAGCATGCCCCCCATCTGCTGGGCCCGCTCGCGCAGGAGCTCCCCGTATCGCGCCAGCGTAGGGAGGTCGGGACCGCGCAGCACATAGTCGATGTCGAAGCTGCCCCCGCCGATGTTGAAACCCGGGATGTTCCGCACCGTGACGCGCATGTCGCGGAACTGGCGCAGGCGCTGGCGGACCTCCTGCAGCACCTCGCGCTGAGAGTAGTTGCCGCGGAAGGCCGCGAGCGGGTCGCCATGGCGGAGTCCGTTCCAGAGGCGGCTCAGGGTCACGGTGCGCTCGCCGTGCGGGGCGATCTGGACGTAGCCGCCGCCCTGGTTCACCCGGCCGAGGAAGCTGCCGCCCGAGCTCAGGAGCACCAGCCGCACGCCGCGGACGGCCCGGATCTCGCGGTCCATCGCCTGCACCGCCTCGTCCATGGCGGCCAGGCTCAGGCCCTCGGGCCCCTCGAAGGATATCTGGAACTCGGCCTCGTCGACGTCGCTCGGCACGTACTCGCGCTTGACCATCCCGTAGAGCGGCACCGTCGAGGCGATGACGGCGAGCGCCACGACCGCGACGACCGCGCGCCCGACGGGCGTGATCGCGCGTCGGAGGAGCCAGGCGTAGGCGGCGTCGATGAAGCGGTAGAACCCGCGCCGCGAGCGGGCCGCGTCGTGACCCGCCGCCCCGTCCTCGGCGCGAAGCATCCGGGCGCTCATCATGGGCGTGAGCGTGAACGATACGAGCAGGCTCACGAGGACGGACACCGCCGCAGTGAGGCCGAACTGGTAGAGGAACCGTCCGGACACCGACGACATGAACGACACCGGGACGAAGATGACCACCAGGGAGAAGGTGGTGGCCATGACGGCGAGTCCGATGTCGGCGGTGGCCGCCCGGGCCGCCTCGAACGGGTTGAGCCGCTTCTCCTCGACGAAGCGGAAGATGTTCTCCAGCACCACGATGGCGTCGTCGATGACGATGCCGACCATCAGCACCAGGGCCAGCATGGTGACGCTGTTCAGCGTGAACCCAAACGCCCACATCATGCCGAACGCCGAGATGACCGACGACGGGATCGCGACGGCGGCGATCACCGTCGAGCGCCAGCTCCGCATGAACGCGAACACGACGAGCGAGGCCAGGATGCTCCCCAGCACGAGGTGAAGGTTGATCTCGTGCAAGGCGGCGTAGATGTACCGGGACTGGTCCCGGAGGATCTCCACCTTCACGTCGGTGGGCAGGAGCGGCGTGAGCCGCGCCAGGTTCGCCTTGACGGCCTCGATCACCGCCACCGTGTTCTCGCCCGACTGGCGCCGCACCTCCAGGATCACCGTGGGCACGCCGTTCACGCGGACGGTCGAGCGCTGCTCCTTCGTGCCGTCCTCGGCGAAGCCGATGTCGCGGACGCGCACCGGGGCGCCGTTGATGGTGGCGACCACCAGGTCGTTGAACGAACGCGGGTCGACCACGCGACCCATCGTCCGGAGCGACTGCTCCTGCCGGCCCGCGGTCACGTTGCCGCCGGGAAGGTCGGCGTTCTGGCGGACGATGGCGTCGCGCACGGCGGTGATCGGTATCTGGTACGCGGCCAGGCGGTCCGCCTCGACCCAGATGTTGACCGAGCGCAACAGCCCGCCGACGAGCCGAACCTCCCCGACGCCCCGGGCGCGCTCGAGGTCGACCTTGACGGTCTTGTCGGCGATCTCCGTCAGCTCGCGGAGGCCCCGGTTGCCCGACACGGCCAGGGTGACGATCGGCGCCTGGTCGTTGTCGAGCTTGGAGACGGTGGGCGGCCGGATGTCGCTGGGCAGGTTGCGCACCGCGTTGAGGACCTTCTCGCGGACGTCCTGGGCGGCCACGTCCACCGACCGGTCGAGCGCAAACGTGATGGTGACAATGCTCGCCCCGGGGCCGGTGATGGAGCGCAGTTCCGTGATGCCCTGCACCGTGTTGACGGCTTCCTCGATCTTCTGGGTGACCTGCGTCTCCACCTCCTCCACGGAGGCGCCGGGCAGCTCGGTGCGGACGCTCACGGTGGGCAGCTCGACCGACGGGAACCGGTCGACGCCGAGGCGGAAGTAGCTCGCGCCGCCCACGACGACGAGCGCGAGCACGATCATCGCCGCGAACACCGGCCGGCGAATGCAGACCTCGGCGAGCTTCTGCACCGACCTCGCCCCTACTTCTCGATGGTAACGGCCTGGCCGCCGGTGAGGTTGCCGGCAGGGGCGACGATCGGCTGGCCCGCCGTCACCCCCGAGATGATCTCGACGCGATCGTCGAGGCGACGGCCGGTGGTGACGCGCAGCTCCTCGCTCTTGCCGTCGCGGACGGTCAGCACCTTCTCCACGCCGGCGAACGTGACGAGGGCCGTCGCCGGCACCGTCACGATGCGCTCGTCCGCCTGGACCACCACCTCGGCCTTGGCGAACGAGCCGGGCCGCAGCCGGTTCCCGGTATTGGGGACCTCGGCCTCGATCAGCAGGGTCCGGTTCTGCTCGGAGATCGCCGGGGACAGGCGCGCCACCGTGCCCGGGTGCACCGTCGCGTCACCGTCGACCGTGACACGCACGGCTTGCCCGCGACGCACTGCGGCGGCGTCGCGCTCCGGAACCGAGAGCCGGAGCCGGAGGGGGTGGAGACGCACGAGGGTCACCACCGGCGCCCCGGCGGCCAGGTACTCTCCGACCGAGGCCTGACGCTCGACCACCGCCCCGTCGATCGGCGAGAGGATCGCCGTGTCGGTGAGCTGCTGGCGGACGATCTCGACCTCCGAGCGGCGCTGGAGCAGCATGCCCTGGCGGTTCTGGACCTCCTCCAGCGCGTCCTGATACCGGCCCTCCGCGACCTGGAGGGCGGAGACCGCCGCGTCCAGCTCCGCCCGCGCCACGAACTGCTGGTCCCACAGGCGAGCCATCCGGTCGCGGTTGAGCTGGGCCTGGTCGAGCTGCGCCTTCGCCTGGCGCACCACAGCCGTCTGGGTCAGGTCCACGCGGTCGTCGTCGCCGTCGGCCGGGAGCCCGAGCCGGACGCGCGCCTGCTTGAGGGCCGCGACCGACTGGTCGAGACGGTACTGGTAGTCCTTGGGGTCGATGCGCGCCACCGGCTGATTCTTCCCGACCAGGCTGCCGAGATCGACGGAGATCTCGGCCAGCCGCCCGACGACCTTGGTTCCGAGGACAACCTGCTCGTCGGCGGCCAGGGTTCCGGTGGCGACCACCGTGCGAGCCACGCTGGTCTCCGCGGCCGACACGACGCGGACCGCCCGGCCAGGGGCCGCCGGTGACGCGGCCGCCTTCTTCTGCGGCGAGGCCGTCGCCGGAATCTCCTGCTGGCAGCCGGCGGCCGCGAGGCAGAGGACCGCGAGGATGCACAGCCCGCCCGAGCGGGTCGGGCGGGCTCTTGGGGGCTCGGGCCCGACGCCGGCCCGCCGCGTTGACCGTGGGGGACAGACCACCTTGGATCGAAGGATAGGCCATCCCGCTCGGCTTCGCCAGCATCCTGGCGCGACCCAGTGGGACTCGCGCCGCCGGTCCGGAGCCTCGCGCGGCCTCTCGGGCCCGCCCGCCCCG
>DATBGA010000034.1:0-37777 GCA_036558225.1 Candidatus Methylomirabilota bacterium
GCGACGGCAGGGACTCCCACGACGCTGGCGGTGCTCGATCTCGGCCTTCCGGCGTACGACGCGGCGCGCGTCCAGGGACACCGCCTGACCGCGTCCGCCGTCGAGCGGCTGACCGCGCGGCTCGCCGCGCTGTCCCTCGCCGAGCGAGCCCGGACCCCGGGCCTCGAGCCCGGCCGCGCCGACGTCATCGTCCCCGGCGGGATCGTCCTCGCGTCGGCCCTCGGCGGCCTCGGCCTTCCGGCGGCGGTGGTCTCGGATGCGGGCCTGCGTGAGGGCATCCTCCTCGACGCCGCCGGATGGCGCCCGGTGTCCGCCCCGCCGATGGCGTAGGCGCGCCGCGCGCGGTCCTATCGATCGAGCGGACCCGCGCCAACCTTGCCGCGTCTCCCACGCTTTGCTAGACTGCGCCTGGACGCGCGCGATCGGCCCATCGAGCGCGGCACTCTGCGGATCCCGAGGTCGCCAAGGTGCTCCGTGACGCTCTCCTCCGTCTGTCCACCAGGCCCGCGATCGGTCGAGGTCTCGAGCGTCTTCCGCTGTCGCGCCGCGTGGTCCGGCGCTTCGTCGCCGGCGAGACCGCCGCCCATGCCCTCGACGTCGTGGAACGCCTGGAGGCGCAGGGTCTCCTGACGGCGGTCACGTATCTCGGCGAGAACGTCACGACGCCAAGGACCGCCGCCGCGGCGGCCGACGTCTACGGCCACCTGATCGAGGAGGCGCGACGCCGCCGGCTCGGCGTGACGCCGTCGCTCAAGCTCACGCACCTCGGGCTGGACCTCGGGGACGAGGTCGCGCTCGAGAACGTCGAGCGCGTCCTCGCGCGGGCCGGTGAGACGTGGGTCTGGATCGACATGGAGGGCACGGCCTACACCGAGCGGACGCTGGCGCTCTACCGGCGCCTCCGGCGGCGCTGGCGCAACGTGGCGTGCGTGCTGCAAGCCTATCTTCACCGCACCGAGGCCGACCTCCGCGGCCTCGTTCCGGGGGGTGTCCGCTTGCGTCTCTGCAAGGGCGCCTACCTGGAGCCCGCCGACCGCGCCCTCCCCCGGAAGACGGACGTGGACCGGAACTACGCGCGCCTGGCCGGGATGCTGTTCTCGAGGGAGGCGCAGGCGGCCGGTGCGTACGCCGCCTTCGCCACCCACGACGAGCGGCTGATCCGGGTCATCGCCGACCGGGCGCGCGACTTCGGGCTCGCCCCCGACCGCTACGAGTTCCAGATGCTCCACGGAATCCGTCCGGAGCTGCACCGGGCGCTCCTCGAGCTGGGTGTCCGGCTCCGCGTTCTCGTGCCCTTCGGGGAGGACTGGTACGGGTACTTCGTCCGGCGTCTCGCCGAACGCCCGGCCAACCTCCGCTTCTTCCTCACGAACCTCGCCCGCCGCTGACCGTCGGCCGGGCGGCCTGCCTGCGGCCTCGCGGTCGCGCGGACACCGTGGTTGACAGGCACGACGGCCCCTCCGTATCATGCGATGGCATATGGATGAAGTGGCCGTACTAGTGCTCAACGGGAGCTTCGAGCCCCTCCACTTCACCAATGCCCGCCGCGCGATCACCCTCCTCCTCAGTGGCAAGGCCGAGACCGTCGAGTCATCCCCCCGGGTGGTGCGTTCGCCGTCCCACACCTTCCCGCTGCCGTCGGTGATCCGGCTGATGATGTACATCCGAAAGCCCTTCGTGGAGCGCGTCGCCTTCAACAAGAAGAACATCCTCCGGCGCGATCACTACACGTGCCAGTACTGCGGCCGGCGCGGCGACCGGCTCACGGTGGACCACGTGGTGCCGCGGTCGCGCGGGGGCGGGACCAGCTGGACGAACGTGGTCGCGGCGTGTCTGCGCTGCAACCTCTACAAGGGGAACCGGACCGCCGACGAGGCGGGCATGGTGCTGGTGCGGACCCCGGCGCACCCGCAGTTCCTCTTCTCCGTGCACCTCCTCCGGCACCCCCACGCGTCGTTCTTCCTCGACGCCTGGCGGAAGTACCTCCACGCGGTTCCGGCGGCTCTCCCCTCGGGCGCCTGAGCGCCCCGCCGTTCCGCGCGTACACTGGTAGGACCTGATGCCACCGTTCCGTCTCGTCTCGGACTACGCCGCGAAGGGGGACCAGCCGGCCGCCATCGGACGGCTCGCTGATTGGCTCGCGGCGGGGCGTTCCCACGTGGCCCTCCTGGGCGTGACCGGCTCCGGCAAGACGTTCACGGTCGCCTCGGTCATCGAGCGGCTCCAGCGCCCGACACTCGTCATGTCGCCGAACAAGACGCTGGCGGCACAGCTCTACAGCGAGTTCCGGGCCTTCTTCCCCGAGAACGCGGTCGAGTACTTCGTCTCCTACTACGACTACTACCAGCCCGAGGCCTACATCCCGCAGTCGGACACCTACATCGAGAAGGACGCGCTCATCAACGACGAGATCGACCGGATGCGCCACTCGACGACGAAGTCCCTCTTCGAGCGGCGCGACGTCGTCATCGTCGCCTCGGTCTCGTGCATCTACGGCCTCGGCTCGCCCGAGACGTACCACGGGATGCATCTCGAGGTGGCAGAGGGCGAGGAGCGGGAGCGCGACGACATCCTGCGCCAGCTCGTCGCGCTCCAGTACGAGCGCAACGACTACGACTTCCACCGAGGGACGTTCCGCGTGCGGGGCGACGTCGTCGAGATCTTCCCGGTCGCCGCCGAGAGCGTAGCGGTCCGCGTCGAGCTCTTCGGCGACACGATCGAGGCCATCCACCGGATCGACCCCCTGAAGGGCCAGGTCCTGGAGCGCGTCGACCGCGTCGCCGTGTACCCGGCGAGCCACTACGTGACGCCCGCCGAGGAGCTCGAGCGGGCCATGGAGTCGATCAAGGCCGAGCTCGCCGAGCGGCTCACGTACTTCCGGGCCCACAACCGCCTGCTCGAGGCGCAGCGGCTCGAGCAGCGCACGCTGTTCGACCTGGAGATGCTCCGGGAGATCGGCTACTGCCACGGGATCGAGAACTACTCCCGCCACCTCGCGGGCCGGCGGGCGGGGGAGACCCCGGCCACGCTGATCGACTACCTGCCGAAGGACACCCTGGTCGTGATCGACGAGAGCCACGTCGGCGTGCCCCAGCTCCGCGGGATGCACCACGGCGACCGGTCCCGGAAGGAGGCGCTCGTCGAGTACGGGTTCCGCCTCCCGTCGGCGTTCGACAACCGGCCGCTCACCTTCGACGAGTTCACGGCGGCGGTGGGCCAGGTGCTCTACGTCTCGGCGACCCCTGCGCCGTACGAGCTCGAGAAGGCCGATGGCGCCGTGGCCGAGCAGGTCATCCGGCCCACGGGACTCACGGACCCCGCCGTCACCATCCGCCCCGCCGGCGAGCAGGTCGACGACCTCATGGAGGAGATCCGCGCGCGGGCCGAGCGCAACGAGCGAGTGCTGGTCACGACGCTCACCAAGCGGATGGCGGAGGACCTCACGCAGTACTACCTCCAGATGGGGCTGCGCGTCCGGTACCTCCACTCCGACGTCGACACCCTCGAGCGGGTCGAGGTGATCCGGGACCTCCGGCTCGGCAAGTTCGACGCGCTGATCGGCATCAACCTGCTCCGCGAGGGCCTGGACATCCCGGAAGTCTCGCTGGTGGCGATCCTGGACGCCGACAAGGAGGGCTACCTCCGCTCGGCGACCTCGCTTGTCCAGACGTCCGGCCGCGCCGCCCGGAACGTCCGTGGCGAGGTGATCATGTACGCGGACAAGGTCACGGAGTCGATGCGGACCGCGCTCGGCGAGACCGAGCGGCGGCGCGCGCGGCAGGCCGCCTACAACGCCGAGCACGGCATCACGCCGGAGTCGATCCGATCGGCGATCCGCGACGTCCTGCGGTCGGTCGAGGAGCGCGACTACTACACCGTCGAGGCGGAGGCGCCGGACGAGGGCTTCGAGTCGGCGGAGGCGCTGGCGGAGACCGTCAAGCGGCTCGAGGGCGAGATGAAGGACGCCGCGAAGCGTCTCGACTTCGAGCGCGCGGCCGAGCTCCGCGACCACCTCCGGAGCCTGCGCAAGCGCGACCTCTCCGTTCGCGACTGACATCGACCCACGCCCGCGCGTCGCGGACGCTGGCTCGCGGCAGGCGTAGGATGGCTTCATGGACCTCGGGGAGAAGCTCGAGCGCCTCCCGGACCGGCCTGGCGTCTACCTCTACAAGGACGCCAAGGGGCACGTCGTTTACGTCGGGAAGGCGGCGTCCATCCGGAGCCGCGTCCGCTCGTACTTCCAGGCCTCGCGCACGCGGGACGCGAAGACGGACGCGCTGGTCGACCACATCGCCGACCTCGACTACATCGTCACCGCCAACGAGCTCGAGGCCCTCATCCTCGAGTCGAACCTCGTCAAGCGCCACCGGCCCCGCTACAACATCATCCTGCGCGACGACAAGCACTATCCCTTCCTCAAGCTCACGACGAACGAGGAGTTTCCGCGCCTCCTGGTGGCTCGGCGTGTCCAGAAGGATGGCGCCACGTACTACGGCCCGTTCTACCCGGCGACCGCGCTGCGGGAGACGCTCCGTCTGGTGCGGGGGCTGTTCCCGCTCCGGACTTGCAGCATCAAGATCGACGGCCAGGCGGAGCGGCCGTGCCTCCAGTACTACATCCACCGGTGCAACGCGCCCTGCACGGGGTGGGAGACCCGCGAGGGCTATTCGCGGACCGTGAAGAACGTCGAGGCCTTCCTCGAAGGCCGGGACGAGGACCTCGCGCGACGCCTGACCGCGGAGATGGAGGAAGCCGCCGCCCAGGAGAAGTACGAGCGGGCGGGGATCCTCCGCGACCAGGTCCAGGCGCTCAACACGGTCCGCGAGCGCCAGAAGATCATCTCGGTCGAGCCGGAGGACCAGGACATCCTCGGGCTCGCGCGCCAGGGCTCGGAGGCGTGCGTCCAGATCTTCTTCGTGCGCCGCGGCCGCCTGCTCGGCCGCGAGGCGTTCTTCCTCGACAAGCTGGGCAGCGCCACGGACGGCGAGCTCCTGTCGGCGCTCCTGCGGCAGTTCTACTCGAAGAGCGTCGCGCCGCCACGAGAGGTCCTGCTCTCGGTCGCGGTGCCCGAGGAGGCGCTGGTGGGGGAGTGGCTCGCGCAGCTCCGCGAGGGCCGGGTCGAGATCCTCGTCCCGCAGCGCGGACGGAAGCGCGAGCTCGTGGCCATGGCCGAGGAGAACGCCGCGCTCGCGCTGCAGACGCACCTCCTCGCCCGGTCGAGCCGCCGCCAGGTCGTCGCGGAGGAGCTTCGCCGGGAGCTCGGGCTCCCGGAGGCCCCGCACCGGATCGAGGGCTTCGACATCTCGAACATCCAGGGGCAGGAGGCGGTCGGCTCGATGGTCGTCTGGGAAGGCGGCGCCATGAAGAAGGACGACTACAAGCGCTTCAAGATCCGGACCGTCCCCGGCGCCGATGACTTCGCGATGATGGCCGAGGTCCTGCGGCGGCGGTACGGAAAGACCCTGGAGGAGGGGGGGACGCTCCCGGACCTCATCATGCTCGACGGGGGCCGGGGCCAGCTGAGCGCGGGCATGCGCGTCCTGGAGGAGCTCGGCCTCGACTATCTCCCAATCGTCGCGCTGGCGAAGCGCGCGGAAGAGGTCTACCACCCGGGGAGCCTTCATCCGCTGGTGATCGACCTCGCGTCGCCGGCGCTCCAGACGCTCCAGCGGATCCGGGACGAGGCGCATCGCTTCGCGATCACGTACCACAAGAAGCTCCGCCAGAAGCGGACCCTGGTCTCCGTCCTCGACCAGATCCCCGGCGTGGGTCCGTCGATCCGGACGAACCTCCTGAAGTCCCTCGGCTCGGCGCGGCGCGTCCGGAGCGCGTCGGTCGCGGAGCTCGCGGCGGTGCCGAAGGTCACGCCGAAGCTCGCGCAGCGCATCTACGACTTCTTCCACCAGCCCGAGGTGCCGACGGAGACCCCGCCACCGGTCCTCGCGCCGCCCGGCACTCCCACCCTTGCATCGCGGGGGGATCTCTGCTAAATATGCATGGACATTGATCAGAGGAGGCCCGAGGGACCCGTGACCCAGGACCGGCCCGACCACTACCCGTTCCGGGAGATCGAGACCAAGTGGCAGCGCGTCTGGGACCAGACCGGTCTGTTCCGGACGCGGGAGGAGCCGGGCCGCCCGAAGTACTACTGCCTCGAGATGTTCCCGTACCCCTCCGGCCGGATCCACATGGGCCACGTCCGGAACTACGCCATCGGCGACGCGATCACCCGCTACAAGCGCATGCGGGGCTACAACGTTCTCCACCCGATGGGCTGGGATGCCTTCGGCCTTCCCGCGGAGAACGCCGCCATCGACAATGGCGTTCACCCGGCGGTGTGGACGTACGAGAACATCGCGACCATGAAGGCGCAGATGAAGACGCTCGGGATCTCCTACGACTGGGACCGCGAGCTCGCGACGTGCGACCCCGAGTACTACCGGTGGGAGCAGCTCATCTTCGTCAAGATGTTCGAGCGCGGGCTCGCGTACCAGAAGAGCGCGCGCGTGAACTGGTGTCCGAGCTGCCAGACGGTCCTCGCCAACGAGCAGGTCGAGGCCGGCCGCTGCTGGCGGTGCGACTCCGAGGTGATCGTCAAGGAGATCGTGGGCTGGTACTTCAAGATCACCACCTACGCCGACGAGCTCCTCGAGTGGTGTGACCGTCTCACCGGGTGGCCCGAGCGCGTCCTCACGATGCAGCGAAACTGGATCGGCAAGAGTGAAGGCGCGGAGTTCGACCTCCCGGTGGCCGGCCGGCCCGGCCTCGCGATCCGCGTCTTCACGACCCGGCCCGACACCTCGTTCGGCATGACCTACGCCGTCCTCGCGCCCGAGCACCCGCTCGTCGACCAGCTGGTCACCGATCCCGCGGAGCAGGCGGCGGTCGCGGCCTTCCGGGCCGAGGTCGCGCGCGAGAGCGAGATCGAGCGGCTCGCGACCGACCGACCGAAGCGCGGCCTCCGCCTGCGGGCGCGCGCCGTCAACCCGTTCAACGGGGCCGAGGTGCCGCTGTTCCTGGCGGACTACGTCCTCATGGGCTACGGCACGGGCGCCATCATGGCCGTCCCCGGCGAGGATCAGCGCGACTGGGACTTCGCCAAGGGGCACGGCCTCCCCATCATCGAGACGGTCCAGCGACCGGCGGGGTGGGCGGGCGAGGCGTACACGGGCGACGGCGTCAAGATCAACTCGGGCTTCCTCGACGGCCTGAGCATTGTCGAGGCGAAGCGGAAGTCCATCGACTGGCTCGTCGCGCGCGGGCTCGGCGTGGCCAAGATCAACTACCGGCTGCGCGACTGGGGCATCAGCCGCCAGCGCTACTGGGGAGCCCCGATCCCGATCGTGTACTGCCCGAAGTGCGGGACGGTGGCCGAGCGGCCCGAGCGGCTCCCCGTGGTGCTCCCGCAGGACGTCCAGATCACGGGGAAGGGCGGCTCGCCCATCGCCGACGTGCCGGGATTCGTCAACACGACCTGTCCCCGCTGCGGAGGCCCCGCCCGTCGCGAGACGGACACGATGGACACCTTCGTGGACTCGTCGTGGTACTTCCTCCGGTTCTGCTCGCCGAAGCACGCGGGCGGCCTGGCCGACGCTGACGCGGTGCACTACTGGATGCCCGTCGACCAGTACACCGGCGGCATCGAGCACGCCATCCTCCACCTCCTCTACGCCCGCTTCTACACGAAGGTCCTGCGCGACCTGGGCTACTTCAAGCTCGACGAGCCGTTCCAGAACCTGTTCACGCAGGGCATGGTGGTCAAAGACGGCGCCAAGATGTCGAAGTCCAAAGGCAATGTCGTGAGCCCCGACGACTTCATCGTCACCTACGGTGCCGACACCGGCCGCGTGTTCGAGCTCTTCATGGCCCCGCCCGAGAAGGACCTGGAGTGGAGCGACCAGGGCGTCGAGGGGGCCTTCCGCTTCCTCAACCGCGTGTGGCGATTCTTCCAGGCGAACCGGGCCGGGCTCGCGGCGGTGGCGACCCGGCCCGCCGACCTCTCGGCGCCGGGCCGCGCCTTCCGGCGCACGGTGCACGAGACGATCCAGCGCGTCACGACCGACATCGAGGAGTTCCGCTTCAACACCGCCATCAGCGCGCTCCACGAGCTCGTCAACGCGACGCACGCCTACGCGACGGAGTCCCTCGACCGCGCCGCATCGGAGGAGCGGGCCAGCCTGCTGGCCGAGGCCATCGACACGCTGGTGCGCCTCCTGGCGCCGTTCGCGCCGCACCTCGCCGAGGAGCTCTGGGAGCAGCTCGGCCACCGGGACAGCGTGTTCCGGGCGTCCTGGCCCGCCGCCGACCAGGCGGCGCTCGAGCGGGAGGCTGTCCAGGTCGTGGTTCAGGTCGATGGCCGGGTACGGACGCGCCTCGTCGTCTCGCCCGAGATCGCGGAGGACCGGCTCCGAACGGAGGCCCTGTCCGACGAGAAGGTGCGGCCGTGGCTCCGGGCGCGCGAGGTCGCGCGGGTGGTGGTGGTCCCGGGCCGGCTCGTCAACATCGTGACTCGGGGCACCGGGAGTCCGGCGTGAGGCGATGGCGCGCCCTGGGCGCGCTGCTCGCGTTCCTCGTCGCCGTCCTGGCCCCCGGCGGGTGCGGGTATTCGCTCCGGACCAGCATGCCGCCGGGCATTAACTCGATCCACGTGCCGGTGCTCGAGAACAAGACGGCCGAGCCGGGGATCGAGGACTTCATCACCCAGGCCCTCACCCAGGCGGTGGTCCAGAGCGGCCGGGTCCGTATCGCTCGCAACGCCCAGGAGGCCGACGCCACCCTCGAGGGGAGCATCGTCGAGTACCGGCTGGTCTCCCTGTCGTTCGACAGTAGCGCGAACGTCACCTCCTACCGGCTCATCATCGGCCTCGCGCTCACGTTCAAGGACCTCAAGCAGAACAAGGTCATCTGGAAGCAGGACCGCATCGAGGAGCGCGCCGACTTCCAGGTCGCCGGCCAGGTGTCGCAGACGATCGCCCGGGAGCAGGTGGCCGTCCAAAAGGCCGCGGTGGACGTGGCGCGCGCCATCGTCAGCTTCGCCTTCGAAGGGTTCTGAGCTGGAGGTCACGGCCCTCCTTCGCGACGCCGGCGCCGGGCGTGTCCCTCCCGTGATCCTCCTGCACGGGCCCGAGGCGCTCCTGGTCGACGAGGTGGTGGAGCGCCTGACCCGGGCGCTCCTGCCGGACGATTCCGCCGCCGGCTGGAATCGCGAGGTCTTCCACGCGGACCAGCTGGCCCCGGATGCCCTCGTCGCCGCCGGCGCGTCGCTGTCGCTCTTCGCCGGCCGGCGTCTCGTCCTCGTGCGCGGGATGGCGGTCCTCGCCGCCAAGGCCGCCGACCGCCTGCGGGACGCCGTGGCCGAAGCCCGGCGGGCGCCGGCCGGGTGGCCGGCGGAGGGCACCTCGGTGCTGCTCGTCGCCGCGGGCGCCGACCGCCGGGCCGCGGGCCTCCGCGTGCTGCCGGAGGGCGACCACGTGGAGGTGCGGGCGCCGGCCGGGCGCGCGGTGCTGGGCTGGATGCGCGAGCGGGCGCGCGCAGCCGGGCTCGATCTCGCTCCGGATGCCGCCCAGGCTCTGGTGGACCTGGTCGGCGAGGACCTCGGGCGCCTGGCGTCGGAGCTCGAGAAGGCCTCGCTCTACGCGGCCGGCGACCGCCGGGTGTCCGAAGAGGCCGTGAGAGCCCTGGCAGGGGAGACGCGGACGCGCCAGTACTGGGAGCTGACGCAGGCGCTCGAGGAGGCGCGCCGGGCCGACGCGCTCCGCCTGGCGTCGCAGCTGCTCGCATCGGGCGACGAGCCGCTGATCCTCCTCGCGTGGGTCGTCGGGTACCTCCGGGACCTCTGGCGCGTGCTCCCGGCGGCCGCCGCCGGCGACACGCGCGAGGCCGCGCGCGCCCTGCCGCGGCGGCGGCCGGACTTCGCGGTCGAGCGCCTGCTCGCGCGCGCCGGGGCCGTCGGGATCCGGGGCCTGTCGCGGGCCGCCGCGCGATGCTTCGAGGTGGAGCAGGCGATCAAGACGGGGGCGGGGAGCCCCCGGGCGCTTCTGACCTGCCTGGTCGCCGAGCTGGCGGCCTAGCGGGTGGCGAGGGCGTTCAGCTGGCGCGTCAGGCGAGACTTCTTGCGGGCTGCCGTGTTCCGGTGAATGACCCCCTTCGTGGCCGCCTTGTCGAGGGTCTGGATCGTGCGCGCGAGGGTCGCTCGGGCCTGATCGGCCTGGCCACCCTCGATCGCGGCGCGCGCGCTCTTGACCGAGGTCCGGACCGTCGAGCGGACTGCCGCGTTGCGGAGGCGGCGCTTCTCATTCTGACGGATGCGCTTCATGGCTGACTTGATGTTGGCCATCGGATCACCTCCTTCACCCGGGATCGGCACCGGGACCCGCACGAGTCATCGCGCCGCCACCGGGTCCCATCGGGCGAGGGCGCGACTTCGGAGCCTACCGTGCGCCGATGGGGCTGTCAAGGTTGGCGGCCCGGATTCCCGCTCCATCGCGGCGGGGCGCGCCGGAGCTGCGCCGCGCCGCCGGCGGGCCGATCCCGGGCCGCCCCGGTCGTCGCGATCCGATCGCGGACTCGCATGACGCGAGCGGCCCGCCCGTGAGCGCGGACATCCCGATCGCGAGTGACGACACCGAGTTCCCGCCACCCCCGCCCGTGACCGGCGCCCGCCGCGCGGTGGCGCGCGCGGCGGCCGTGGTGAGCGCGGCCACCCTGACCAGCCGGGTCCTCGGCTTCCTGCGCGATCTCGTGATCGCGCGCACCTTCGGGGCCGGCGTCGCGACCGATGCCTTCTTCGTGGCGTTCCGCCTGCCGAACCTGCTTCGTCGGCTGGTGGCGGAGGGGGCGCTCTCGTCCGCGTTCATCCCGGTGTTCACGGAGTACGTGACCACCCGGTCCCGCGCCGACACGCTTCGCATGCTGCGCGCCGTGGCGGGGGTCATGGCGCTGCTCCTCGGCAGTCTCTCGCTCCTCGGCGTCCTGGCAGCGCCGTGGATCGTCCGGGTCATGGCGCCCGGCTTCTTCGCGAACCCGGCCGCGGGCGAGCTGACCGTGCGCCTGACGCGCCTCATGTTCCCGTACCTGTTCCTCGTGGGGCTGGCGGCGCTCGTCATGGGCGTCCTCAACGCGCATCGCCACTTCCTCCTGCCGGCGCTCTCGCCGGTCGCGCTCAACATCGGGATCATCCTCGGCGCGGTCGTGATCGCGCCGCGGCTGCCGGAGCCGGTCATCGGGCTGGCGGTGGGCGTGCTCCTCGGCGGCGCCGGCCAGCTCATGCTGCAGGTCCCGTGGCTCGGCGCCCGCGGGCTCCTCGCCACGCCGCGCATCGCGCTCGGCCATCCCGCGGTCCGGCGGGTCCTGGGGCTGATGGCGCCGGTCATCGTCGGGCAGTCGGCGACCCACATCGGGACGGTCATCAACACGATCATCGCGTCGTTCCTGGTCAAGGGTAGCGTCTCCTTCCTCTACTATGCGGACCGGCTGATCGAGTTCCCACTCGGCGTGTTCGGGGTCGCCATCGCGACGGCCGTGCTGCCCACGCTCTCGGAGCAGGCCGCGCGTCGCGACAAGCACGCGCTCCGCGAGACGCTGTCCTTCTCGCTCCGCCTGGCCACGTTCGTCAGCATGCCGGCGGCCGTGGGTCTGTTCGTCCTGTCGGAGCCGATCGTGCGCGTCCTCTACGAGCGGGGCCGCTTCGGCCCGGTCGAGACCGCCGGCACCGCGGCCGCCGTGGCGATGTACGCGCTCGGGATCGTGGGCTCCTCGACGGCGAAGATCTCGGCCCAGGCCTTTTTCGCGCTCGGCGACACGCGGACTCCCGTCAAGGTGTCGGTCTGCGCGATGGCCTTCAACTGCACACTGGCCCTGATCCTGGCGCCGTCCCTCGGCCACGCCGGGCTCGCGCTCGCCATCGCGGCCGCCGCCACCCTCAACGCGATCGCCCTGACGGTCCTCCTGCGCCGGCGGCTGCCGGGGCCGCCGATACCCGGCGCGCGGCGCGCGTGGCTCCGGAGCGCGGCCGTCTCGGGCGGGCTCTGCCTGTTCCTCGCCGCGCTCTGGCGTCTCGCGCCGCCGCCGGCGGGCCGGCTCGCCGAGGCCGCCTGGCTCGCCGCGGTGATCGTCGGATCGACGGCGGCCTACGTCGGCTGCCACGCGGCCCTCCGCGCGGAGGAAGTGCGGCTCGCGTGGGGTGTGTTCGCGGGGCGTTGGCGGAGGAGTTCCTTGCGTCGCAAGGAGCGGCGTTGATATACTCGTCCGAGACCGGACCACATGCGGGCCTTGCTGCAGCGCGTGACCGGAGCGTCGGTCGAAGCGGATCGCCAGGTGATCGGCAGCATCGACCGGGGCCTCGTCACCCTCCTTGGCGTCGCGACCGGTGACGGTCCCGACGACGTTCGCTACCTCGCCGACAAGATCCTCCACCTCCGCATCTTCGAGAACGAGCACGGGAAGTTCGACAACTCGCTCCTCGACACCGGCGGAGGCTGCCTCCTCGTCTCGCAGTTCACGCTGCTCGCCAGCACCCGGCGGGGCCGCCGCCCCGACTTCCTGGGCGCGGCCGCGCCCCAGATGGCGGCCCCGCTGGTGAAGGACGTGGCCGAGAGCCTCCGCCGGGGCGGCGTGCCGGTCGTGGAGGGCCGCTTCGGCGCCCGGATGGTGGTCCGGCTCGCGAACGACGGCCCCGTGACCATCCTCCTCGACTCGCGCGAGCGCGCATGAGGGAGGGCGCGGCGACCTCGACGGCCGGGTTCCTGCTGGACGAGTTCCTCGAGCGGCTCCGCGTCGAGGACGGAAGCTCGGCCCTCACGATCGCGGCCTACCGGCGAGACCTCACGCGACTGGTCGGGTTCCTGCGGTCGCGGCGCCGGACGCTCGAGACGGCGCGGCCGGACGACCTGGTCGCGCACCTCGAGGCCCTCCGCCGGGGCGGCCGGGGCCCCCGGACGCTTGCCCGGAGCCTGGCCGCGATCCGCGGCCTCTACCGGTTCGGTCGGCGGGAGGGCCGCCTCCGCGCGGACCCGGCCGCGCTGCTCGAGACGCCGCGACTCCCGCGCCGACTCCCGAGGGCGCTCTCGAGGTCGGACGCCGCCGCCCTGGTGGAGTCGGCGCGCGACGGCAGCCCCCGGGCCTCGAGGGACCGCGCGATGCTGGAGCTCCTGTACGGGTCGGGGCTTCGCGCCTCCGAGCTCGTCGGCCTTCGGCCGGCGGACGTGGACCTCCAGACCCAGCTCCTGGTGTGCCGAGGGAAGCGCGACCGGCAAAGACTGGTCCCGATCGGCGACGCGGCCCGCCGCGCGCTCGCCGCGTACCTGGAGCGGGCGCGCCCGCGCCTCGTCCGCGGCGCCGACCCAGGGGTCCTCTTCGTGAACGCGCGGGGGCGGGCGCTCGGTCGCCAGGGGCTCTGGCGGATCGTGCGGGCGCACGCGCGCGGCGCCGGGCTTCGCGGGGGATTCCCGCACGCGCTCCGCCACTCGTTCGCGAGCCATCTGCTGGAGGGCGGCGCCGACCTCCGGTCGGTCCAGGCTCTCCTCGGGCACGCCGACATCGGCACGACCGAGATCTACACGCATCTCCCGACCGACGCCGTGCGCCGGCTCTACCGCACGTTCCACCCGCGAGCGTGAGGGTGGGAGCGAGCGGCGACCCGGGAAGACGGCGCGGATGAGCGGGAGCGCCACCGTGCCGGTCCGCCGCACGAGCTACCCGCAGGTCGATCCCCGGGCCGCGGGGCTGATCGACCGGCGTCTCGTGGTCGCGCCGCCAGGCCTCACCGTGGCCCTGGCCGCGCGCCTGGCGGACCGCCGGCGCGCGCGGCTGGTCGCTGTCCGCCTCGGCGCCACGTGGGCCGCCGTGTCGCGCGACACGCTCGGCCGGGCGCTCGCGCTCGGGCTCCACCAGGCGCCCGTCGACGCCGTCCTCTGGGACGTCGCCCGCGTGCCCGCGACCGCCTTCGAGGTCGCGGTGCGGCGTCGCCTCGGACCGGATCAGCCCTTCCTCCTGGTCGGAGAGCCTCGGAGGCCCGAGGGCGCCGTCTTCCGCGACGCCGGGGCCCGGACCGGGCTGCCGCTCTCGGTCGCCGCGGAGCTCGACCGGCTGCCCGGCCGGGCAGGGGAGATCCTGCGGGCGGCCGGCGCCCACGCCGCCGCGCTCGGGTTCTCCGTCGCGGCCGTCGGTGGCCTGGTCCGCGACCTGCTGCTCGGCCGGATCGACGAGCGCACGGACCTCGACCTCGTAGTCGAGGGGAGCGCGGCCGTGCTGGCGGAGGCCCTCGCGCGAGGCCTCGGCGGAGAGACCCTGGAGCATCCGGCCTTCCTCACGGCGACGGTCGTCCTCCCGGACGGCCGCCGGGTCGACCTGGCGACCGCGCGCCGCGAATCCTACCTGGCGCCGGGCGCCCTGCCTGCCGTCGAGCCGGCCTCGCTCCCGGAGGATCTCGCGCGCCGGGACTTCTCGCTGAACGCGCTCGCGGTCCGGCTCGACCGCGAGGCCTGGGGTCGGCTCGTGGACACCAGCGGCGGCCTCACCGATCTCCGGGCCCGGCGGATCCGGGTCCTTCACCCGCTGTCGTTCGTGGAGGATCCGACCCGCATCCTCCGCGCGGCGCGCCTCGCCGCCCGGCTCGGGTGCCGGATCGACCGCACGACACGCCGGCTCGCCGCTCACGCCGCCCGGCTCGGCGCCTACCGGGCTCTGTCCGGCGATCGCCTCCGCGCCGAGCTGGAGCTCATGCTGGCCGAGCGGCGGCCGGTGGCCGTCTTCCGCGAGGCGGCCCGGCTCGGCGCGTGGAGCCTCGTGGACAGGCAGGCCCCGCCGGGTCCGAGGGCGGCTCGCCGCCTCGCGGCCGCCCTGGCCCTCCGAGACGTGGACGCGCTCGACCCAGACGCCCCCCTCGCGCTCACCGTGCTGGCGGCAGCCGAGGGGGGCGCGGCGCTCGAGACCTGGATGGAGCGGCTCGCCATCGCGCCGGCCCTGCGCGATGCGATCCGGCAGGCCGGCCGGGACGGCCCCCGACTCGTCTCACGCCTCGGCCACGTGCGTGGGCGAGCCGGCGCCTACGGCATACTGGAAGGCATGCCTGACCTGACCCTCGCCTGGGCGCGAGCGCTCGCCGGGAGCGCGGCCGCCCGCCGTCATCTGGATCGACAGCTCCGCCGCGGGGGGCGGCTCCGCCCGCTGGCGACGGGCCACGACGTGACGGCGCTCGGCGTCCCGCCCGGGCCGGCGATCGGCGAGCTCTTGAAGTCCCTCCGGGCGGCCCAGGCCGCGGGACAGGTTCGAAGCCGCACGGGTGCGTTACGCTGGCTCACGGGCGCCGTGGCCCGGGGTGGCGCGCGCCGGGACGCATCGCTCACCCGACCGGGTAAGAAAGGAGGATGATCGTGGCGACGAAGTACGTGTTCGTCACCGGCGGTGTCGTGTCGTCTCTGGGCAAGGGCCTGGCGGCCGCCTCCATCGGCTGTCTCCTGGAAGCGCGGGGCTTTCGGGTCACGCTCCAGAAGATGGATCCGTACATCAACGTGGACGCCGGGACGATGAGCCCCTACCAGCACGGGGAGGTCTTCGTCACCGACGATGGCGGGGAGACCGACCTCGACCTCGGCCACTACGAGCGATTCACCCGGGCCCGGATGACGCGGGACCACAACGTCACGACGGGCAAGGTCTACCACGCGGTGATCTCCCGCGAGCGCCGCGGCGACTACCTCGGCCACACCGTCCAGGTCATCCCTCACATCACCGACGAGATCAAGGCGTCGATCCGGCGGGTGAGCCGGGGCGTCGACGTCCAGATCGTCGAGATCGGCGGCACGGTGGGCGACATCGAGAGCCTGCCGTTCCTCGAGGCGGTCCGCCAGCTAAAGAAGGACGTCGGGCGCGAGAACGTCCTCTACATCCACCTCACCCTCGTGCCGTTCATCAAGGCGTCGGGCGAGCTCAAGACCAAGGCCACCCAGCACTCCGTGAAGGAGCTGCGGGCGATCGGGATCCAGCCGGACATCGTGCTCTGCCGGACGGACCGCTACCTGCCGCCGCCGATCAAGTCGAAGATTGCCCTCTTCTGCGACGTCGACGAGGAGGCGGTCATCACCGCCAAAGACGTCGAGACGATCTACGAGGTCCCCCTGGTGTTCCACCGGGAGGGGCTCGACGACATCATCGTGAAGCTGCTCGGCCTGCCCGCCGGCCCCATCGACCTCTCCACGTGGGAGGGGATCGTCCGGAAGATCAAGCAGCCGGCCCGGACCGCCCGGATCGCGGTCGTCGGGAAGTACGTGGAGCTCCGGGACTCGTACAAGAGCCTCGCCGAGGCGCTGACCCACGGCGGGATCGCGCACGACGCGCGGGTCGAGACGCGGTGGGTCGACGCGGAGCAGCTCGTCCAGGAGGGTCCCGCCGCCCACCTCGAGGGCGTCGACGGCATCCTGATTCCTGGGGGCTTCGGCGACCGGGGCATCCCGGGCAAGGTCGAGGCAACCCAGTACGCGCGGGAGCACGGCGTGCCGTTCCTCGGCATCTGCCTGGGCCTCCAGTGCGCGGTGATCGAGTTCGCGCGGCACGTCGCCGGGCTCGCCGGCGCCAACTCCGCGGAGTTCGACGCCGGCACGCCGCATCCGGTGATCGACATCCTGCCCGAGCAGCGGACGATCGCGGACAAGGGCGGCACCATGCGCCTCGGGCTCTATCCGATCGCGCTCGCCGAGGACTCGCTGGCCGCCCGGGAGTACGGCGCCGCGCACATCCAGGAGCGCCACCGGCACCGCTACGAGGTCTCGAACGAGTACCGGAAGCTGCTCGAGAAGAACGGGTTCCGCGTCTCGGGCGTGTGGCCCGAGAAGCAGCTCGTGGAGATCGTGGAGCTTCCCGACCACCCCTGGTTCGTCGCCGGGCAGTTCCACCCCGAGTTCCGGTCGCGTCCCTGGGCGCCCCACCCCCTCTTCGCCGGATTCATCGGAGCGGCTCTTCGTCACGGTGGCCGGTGAGGCGACTCGCGCCCCTCCTCGCCGCGATGGTTGCAGCGGCGAGCCCGGGGATCGAGACGGCCGCGGCGGCCCCGGCGACGTCGCCGTCGATCTTCGAGGAGCGCGCGCCGGGTCCGGCGGCCCCCGGACGGTCCGATCCGGCGCTTCGCCAGCAGTTCCTCTCGGAGTACCGGAGCGTCCCGGCCGACGGCCGCCGCAAGGTGCTCGAGGCATGGGTCCCCCGGCTCGGCGTGGCCGGACTGCTGGACGCGCTGGAGGGCGGCTTCCCGAGCTGCCACGACCACGCCCACGAGCTGGGGAAGGCCGCCTACGCGGTCACCCACGACGTGCCGGCGGTCCTCCAGACCTGCCAGACGCGATGCGTCTCGGGGTGCATGCACGGCGTCCTGATGGAGGCGTTCACCGAGCGGCCCGGCTCCCTCCGCGAGCGGATCGCGACCCTGTGCGATGGGGACGCGTTCCGGAAGATCAAGCGGGGCGACTGCGTGCACGGCGTCGGCCACGGCGCGGCCTACGTATCGGACTACGACATCCCGCGGGCGCTGGCCTTGTGCGAGGCGGTCGGCGAGCCCGCCTACCAGTACTACTGCGCAGCCGGCGCGTACATGCAGCTCTTCATGACCTACCAGAAGCAGATCGCGGCCCGCACCGACCAGTATCCGTGCGACGAAGCGAAGCGCTTCGCCGCCGCCTGCTACCGCTACAAGGTGTTCGTCATGCTCGGCCGGGCCGCCACGCGCGGGGAGGGCACCGAGGCGGTGGTCAAGGAGTGCCTCGCGCTCCCGACCCGCGTCCAGCCCGCGTGCTTCCACGGGATCGGGCACGCGAGCGTCGGCCCCGTCGCCCAGGCGCCGGCGCGGATCCACGACGTGTGCGAGCGGGGCCCGGCGGCCGCGCAGTGGCTGTGCATCGAGGGCGTCGTCGAGAAGCTGGCCGAGCTCGACGAGCCGGCCGCGCGGCGCGTGTGCGCCGAGCTCCGGGAGAGGAACGCGGGGGTCTGCCAGGAGGCCGCGCGCAACAAGCTCTATGGGACCCGAAAGATCGGCCTCGACTACTACTTCGTCGGTCGCTGACCGGCATCCCGCGGGGCCCGACGCCGCGACCCGCGTCGTTCCCGTCGGGCCCGTCCGGATCGGCGGCGGGCACCCGGTGGCGCTCCTGGCGGGCCCCTGCGCGATCGAGGACGAGGCCCACGCCCTCCGCACCGCCGAGACCCTGGTGGGGATGGCGGCGGACGCGGGCGTGGCCTTCGTCTACAAGTCGTCCTACGACAAAGCCAACCGGTCGTCCGCGCGGTCCTACCGAGGTCCCGGGCTCCGGGAGGGGCTGCGGATCCTGCGCCGCGTGCGCGAGACCTTCGGCTGTCCCGTGCTCTCGGACGTCCACCGGCCGGAGGAAGTGCCCGCGGCCGCCGAGGTCCTGGACCTCGTCCAGATCCCGGCGTTCCTCTGCCGCCAGACCGACCTCGTCCTGGCCTGCGCCCGGAGCGGCCGCCCCGTCAACGTCAAGAAGGGCCAGTTCCTGGCGCCGTGGGACATGCGGAACGTCGTCGACAAGCTCCGGGGCGCCGGGTGCGAGGACGTGCTCCTGACCGAGCGCGGAGCGACCTTCGGCTACAACAATCTGGTCGTGGACTTCCGCGGCCTTCGGGTCATGCGAGATCTCGGAGTGCCGGTCGTCTTCGACGCGACGCACTCCGTGCAGCTGCCGGGCGGGGAAGGCACCCGCTCCGGGGGCGAGCGCCAGTACATCGAGCCGCTCGCGCGGGCCGCCGTCGCCTTCGGTGTGGACGCGGTGTTCATGGAGGTCCACCAGGATCCGGACCGGGCGCCGTCCGACGGGGCCACGATGCTCCCGCTCGCTCGCCTGCCTCGGCTCCTCCGAGAGCTCCGGGCCATCGCGGGCGCCCTGGCCGCGATCCCGTGACCGACTCCTTCGCGGCCGACGACATCCTCAAGGTGGCCCGGCGCGTCCTCGAGACCGAGGCCGAGGCCGTGCGCGCGCTCATCGACCGCCTGGACCACCGGTTCGAGGAGGCGGTCACCCTCGTCGAGCGGTGCCGCGGCCGCGTCGTCGTGACGGGCATGGGGAAGTCCGGGCTCGTGGGGAAGAAGCTCGCCGCCACTCTCGCGGCCACGGGTACTCCGGCGCTGTTCCTGCACCCCGCCGATGGGGTCCACGGGGACCTCGGGATGCTGGTGCGCGGGGACGTCGTGCTCGCCCTCTCCCACAGCGGAGAGACGGAGGAGCTGCTCGCCCTGGTCCCCGCCATCAAGCGCCTCGCCGTGCCGCTCGTGGTGCTGACCGGGCGGCCCGCCTCCCGGCTGGCCCAGCATGCCGTCCTGGTCCTCGACGTGTCGGTTCGTGAGGAAGCCTGCCCTATGAACCTCACGCCCACATCGTCGGCCGCGGCGGCGCTCGCCCTCGGGGACGCCCTCGCGATCGCCGTGCTCACGCGGCGCGGGCTCGGCCCCGACGACATGGCGCGGCTCCACCCGGGCGGGGCCATCGGCCGGGGCCTGGTCCGCGTGGCGGAGCTGATGCACCGGGGAGACGAGGTGCCGGTCGTGGCGGAGTCGGCGCCCCTCGAGGCGGTCATCCAGGCGATGAGCGCGAAGCAGCTCGGCTGCACCGGGGTGGTGGATGGCGACCGACGCCTAACCGGGATCGTGACGGACGGCGACCTCCGGCGCGCCGTGGAGCGCGGGGCGGGCCAGCTTCCGCCCACGGCCGCCGCGGTCATGACGCGGAGCCCGAAGACCGTCGGGCGGGCCGAGTTGGCCGTGACGGCCCTCGAGCTGATGGAGCGACACCGCATCACGCAGCTCTTCATCGTCGACGACGACGGCCGCCCCGACGGGATCCTCCACCTTCACGACCTTCTCCGGGCCAAGATCGCCTGACCCAGCGTGACGCCGCACACCCCGCGCCGCCGGCCCGGTGACGAGGCGGCGCGCCCAGGGGAACCGGCGCGGGCGCGAGGCGTGGAGGCGATCCTAAGGGCGCGGAATCGCTGATCGGGCCGGCCTGGCGACGCCCTCGAACCCACGGTCAGCCTTACTCGTTTACTCCCGGCACGATTCGTGCTAGGGTGGCGCCGTGCTGGGGTAGCCAGCACGCAGACGGGTCGAAAATGCGTCGCCTCTCGACACTCTTCCTGGTGTGCTTCCTGGCCGTGCTGGCCGGCCTTTCAGGCCTCGTTGCCTGGAAGATCGCTGCCCGGCGGGCGCCGACGCCTGTCCAGCAGCCCGCCCAGCAGGCCGAGTATCAGATCAAGGAAGTCCACATCAACGAGACCCTGGACGGAAACCTCCGGTGGACACTCAACGCCGACCAGGCGGAGGTCTACGACCAGAAGGGCATCACCGTGATGCGCAAGGTCGTCATCCGGCTGTTCTCCCAGGAGGGCGACTGGACCGTCACGAGCGACGAGGGAACGCTGGACAACAACAAGCGGAACGTCACCCTCACCGGCGACGTGGTGATCAAGTCCAGCGATGGCCTGGAGATGCGGACGACCACGCTCGGCTGGGACAACGAGCACCGGGTCCTCGCCACGGAAGACCCCGTGACCATCAACCGGGAGGGGACGACCATCACGGGGCTGGGCCTCGCCGTCCACATGCGGGAGGAGAGCGCCGAAATCGCCAAGAACGTCCGCGTCGTCATCACGGACCGGACGAAGTCGAACCTCGCCATCTTCCCGAGGAGCAAGTCATGAGGAGCGCAAGACTGGTGCTGATCGTCCTGGTAGCGCTGGGCGCGAGCGCGCCGCCTCTGCTCGCCCAGACCAAAGCCCCGGCCCCCGCGCCCCGGAGCGGCGGCGCCCCCGCCCCGCCAGCCGCGGCCAAGCCCGCCCCCGCGAAGTCGGGCGACAAGGCCGCTGGGCCCCGGTCGAACGCTCCCATCGTCATCGACGCGGATCGGATGGAAGCCTTCAAGAAGGAAGGGCTCGTCGTGTTCACCGGCAACGTCGTCGCGAAGCAGGAGAGCTCCGTCCAGAACGCGGACCGGATGGAGGTGTACCTCGACGACAAGAGCGAGCGGGTCCTCCGGATCATCTCGACGGGGAACGTGAAGATCGTCACCGAGGACTGCCGCACGGGGACCGCCAAGCGCGTCGAGTACTATGACGACGACCAGAAGCTCCTGCTGATCGGCGAGGCGAAGGTGTGGCAGGAGGACAACGTCGTGACCGGGGAGCGCATCGTGATGTACCTCGCCGACGACCGGAGCGAGGTCGAGGCCGGCCCGCAGGGCCGCGTGAAGTCGGTGTTCTACCCGAAGCGCGACGAGGACAAGACGGGGGCCTCGACGCCGGTGGCCAAGAAGGACGACAAGCGCCCGGGCGCCTGCGACTAGGCAGGGCACGGGCTGGATGGGGCTCGAGGCGCATGGCCTCGTGAAAACCTTTCGACACCGAAAAGTCGTGAACGACGTGAACGTCAGCATCGACCGCGGGGAGGTCGTGGGGCTGCTCGGCCCGAACGGAGCGGGCAAGACCACGACGTTTTACATGGTGGTTGGGCTGCTCACGCCGGACCGCGGGCGGATCCTCCTGGACGGCCGCGACATCACCGACCTCCCCATGTACCGGCGATGCCGGCAGGGCATCGGCTACCTGCCCCAGGAGTCCTCCGTCTTCCGGAAGCTCACGGTCGAGGAGAACCTCCTGGCGATCCTCGAGACGATCGACCTCAATCCGCGCGAGCGCCAAGAGCGGCTCCACAGCCTCCTCCGGGAGCTCAGCCTCGAGCATCTGGCCAAGCAGCGCGCCTTCACTCTGTCCGGCGGCGAGCGGCGCCGGCTCGAGATCACGCGGTGCCTCATCACGGCCCCCAACTACATCCTGCTGGACGAGCCCTTCACCGGCATCGACCCCATCGCGATCGCCGAGATCCAGAGCATCGTGGCGCGTCTCAAGGAGAAGGGGATCGGGGTCCTGATCACGGACCACAACGTCCGCGAGACCCTCTCGATCACCGACCGTTCCTACATCCTCTACGGCGGCCAGATTCTCGTGTCCGGCAAGGCTCACGAGCTGGCCACCAACGAGAAGGCTCGGGAGATCTACCTCGGTGAGAAGTTCTCGCTCTAGGGCTTCCCGCGTCGCGGGGATCGGGCAGGCCGGCGCTGCGTGCGCCGCCCCCGGGACCCTCGGGGCCACCGGCTAGGAAGCCTGCCGATGGCGATGGAAGCCCGACTGACGCTCCGCCAGACCCAGCGGCTCGTCATGACGCCCATGCTGCAGCAGGCGATCCACCTGCTCCAGCTGTCGACGGTGGAACTCCAGGAGCTCCTGCAGAAGGAGTTGCAGGAGAACCCCCTCCTCGAGGAGGCTCCGCCGGACGACGCCCCCGGACCCGAGGGGGACGGGGAGGGGCAGGGCGAGGCCGTGCCCGAGCCGCCGCGTGCCGAGACGCTGCCGGACCGGACGACGCCCGAGGCCGGCGAGGCGGCCCCCGACCTGCCCTTCGACATCTCGGAGGTGATCTTCGGGCCCCCCGAGGAGCGCAGCCTCGTGCAGCAAGAGGAGCACGAGGAGACACGGTACGAGAACTTCGTCGGGACGCCAACGTCGCTGGCGGACCACCTCGACGAGCAGCTCCGCTTGACGGTCGTGGAGGAGGACGTCCGGGTCGCGGCCGAGGAGATCATCGGCAACCTCGACGAGGACGGCTACCTGCGGGCGACGATCGAGGAGATGTCGGAGAAGCGGAACCTGCCCCCGCCGGTGGTCGAGCGGGCCGTCGCCCTCGTGCAGGGATTCGACCCCATCGGCGTGGCGGCGCGGGACCTACGGGAGTGCCTCCTCATCCAGCTCCGGGACCCGAACCGCTCGCCGGCCGCGAGCCAGCTGGCGATCGAGATCCTCGACCAGCACTTCGAGGCGCTGCAGCGCTGCAAGTACCCGGAGATCGCCCGGACGCTCAAGGTCGACCAGGAGCGCGTGATCGAGGCGGTGCACGAGATCGCGACGCTCGAGCCGAAGCCCGGCCGTCGCTTCGCATCGGTCGAGACGCGGTACGTCGTGCCGGACGTGCTGGTGAAGAAAGTCGGGGACGACTACGCCATCATCCTCAACGAGGACGGCATGCCGCGGCTCCGGATCAACTCGTACTACCGGTCGGTCATCGGCCAGGGTGACGAGGCGCGCCGCTACGTCGAGGACCGCCTGCGGTCCGCCGTGTGGCTGATCAAGAGCATCCAGCAGCGGCAGAAGACCCTCTACAAGGTCACGAACTCCATCGTCCAGTTCCAGAAGGCGTTCCTGGACAAGGGTCTCCCGTACCTCCGGCCGCTGTCCCTCCGCGACGTGGCCGAGGACATCCGGATGCACGAGTCCACGGTCAGCCGCGTGACGACGAGCAAGTTCGTGGAGACGCCGCAGGGGGTCCTCCCGCTGAAGTTCTTCTTCCACAGCGGGATCGCCAAGACCCAGGGTGACGAGGTCTCCTCGGTCAGCGTCAAGAAGATGATCGAGGATCTGGTGTCGAAGGAGGACCTCGTGAAACCTCTGTCCGACCAGGACATCACCCGGGCGCTCCGGCAGGAGGGGCTGACGATCGCCCGCCGGACGGTCGCCAAGTACCGCGAGGAGCTCGGCATCCTGCCTTCGCACCAGCGCCGGCTCGCGGTGCGCAAGCGCACCTGACGCGGCATGGTCCTCCACCTGGCCGGGCGCGGCGGCGTGAGCGTCTCCCCGGAACTCCAGCGCCGCATCGAGGCGAAGATCGCCAAGATGCAGCGCCTCGTGCCCAAGCTCATCGAGGCCCGGGTCGTCCTGGCCACCGAGCGGTACCGTCACCTCGCCGAGGTCACGCTCCGGGCCAAGCGCGCGACGTTCCACGTCGGGGGCGAGGCGTCCGACTTCCACGCGGCGGTGGACCAGGCGCTCGCCGCCCTGTCCGCGCAGATCCGCCGGAAGAAGGAGCGGGTCACGGCCAAGAAGCCTCGCCCGGCGCGAGCCCGCCGTCGGTTGCCGGGGGCCGGCAGCCCCGCCGAGCCTGCCGCCGAGACGCCCCCGGAGCCCCCGGTGGTAGTGCGCCGGACGAGCGCCAAGCCGATGTCGATCGAGGAGGCCATCGACCAGCTGCACCTGCTGGCCGACGGCCTGCTCGTGTTCCGGAACGCGCGGACGCGGACCGTGAACGTGCTGCGGCGACGCCACGACGGCACGGTGGAGCTTGTCGAGCCCGCCGGCTAGGACCACCCACGCCGAGCAGGAGGCGGGCGAGCGGCTCCGCCTCATGATCATCACGGGACTGTCCGGCGCCGGAAAGAGCTGGACGATCAAGTGCTTCGAGGACATGGGGTACTACTGCGTGGACAATTTGCCGACCACGCTGATCCCGACGTTCGCCGAGCTCTGCGCCCACTCGACCCGGCGGATCGGACGCATCGCGCTCGGGGTCGACATCCGGGAGCGCGAGTACCTGCACTCGGTCGTCGAGGTGCTGGGGGAGCTGCGAAGCGCCGGGTACCTCACCGAGGTGCTGTTCCTCGAGGCCTCCGAGGAAGCGCTGGTGCGGCGGTACCACGAGACCCGGCGCCGCCATCCGGTGTCGTCGGGATCGCTGCTGGACGGGATCCGCGAAGAGCGCAAGCTCCTCGCCAACCTGCGGGAGCTGGCCGACCGGGTGATCGACACGTCCCAGATCACCGTCCACGAGCTTCGTCAGCGTCTGATCGACCTGTACGGCGAGGCGGCCCCACCAGGCCTCAGCGTCAACCTCCTGTCGTTCGGCTACAAGTTCGGCGTGCCGTACGAGGCGGATCTCCTCTTCGACTGCCGGTTCCTGCCCAATCCCTTCTTCGTCGAGGACCTGAAGACGCAGGACGGCCGCACGGCCGCCGTGCGGCAGTTCGTGGTCAACCAGCCGGAGGGCCGCGAGCTGATCCTCCGGCTCCGCGAGTTCCTCGGCTACCTCCTGCCTCTCTACCAGAAGGAGGGCAAGGCGTACCTCACGGTGGCCGTCGGGTGTACCGGGGGCCGTCACCGCTCGGTCGCGCTGGTCGAGGAGCTGCGTGAGTTCGTGGAGAGCCACCGCATCCCGGTCAACGTGACGCACCGGGACGTGGACCGGGCGGGCTGATCGCCCCGGCTCGAGGACGGCGCGCATGGATGTCTCGCCCGACCGCCTGCCGGCGCGGATCGACAAGCCCTGGGGCTACGAGATCTGGTACGCGTGGACGGACCGCTACGTCGGGAAGATCCTGCACGTGCGGCGCGGGCATCGACTCTCGCTCCAGTACCACCGCGAGAAGGACGAGGCGAGCTATCTCCTGCGCGGCCGGCTCCTCCTGACCAAGGGCCCGAGCGAGGATCGGCTGATGGTCACCGAGATCGGGGAGGGACACGCCTGGCGCAACCGCCCCGGCGAGATCCACACGATCGAGGCGCTGGAGGACGCGGACGTCCTGGAGGTCTCCACGCCCGAGCTCGACGACGTCGTGCGGCTCCGGGACCTCTACGGCCGGGAGGGCACGAGCCGCCCCTGACCGTCCGCCGCCGCGGACGCGGACGCCGCCGGAACCGGCCGCGCCCCCGGCTTTTCCCGGGCCTCCCGGACGCCTCCACGTCTTGAGAGGGCTTGCGGCCCGTGCTAAAGTGGCCCGGTTGCGGGCCGGTTCCACCAATGCCCGCCGCACGCAGGCCACCCAGGAGGGCCAGATGGCGCACGACGAGTACATCTTCACCTCGGAGTCGGTGACCGAGGGCCACCCCGACAAGATCGCGGACCAGATCTCGGACGGCGTGCTGGACGCCATCTACGAGAAGGACCCGCGCGGCCGCGTGGCCTGCGAGTCGCTCCTCACCACTGGCCTCATCGTCGTTGCCGGCGAGATCACCACGACAGCCAACGTCGACATCGCGGAGGTCGCGCGCCAGACGGTCAGGGACGTCGGCTACACGCGAGCGAAGTTCGGATTCGACTCCGAGACGTGTGGCGTGATGGTAGCCGTCCACAAGCAGTCGCCCGACATCGCCCAGGGCGTCGACCAGGGAAGCGACAAGCTCGGGGCGGGCGACCAGGGCCTCATGTTCGGGTACGCGTGCAACGAGACGCCGGAGCTCATGCCCGCGCCCATCTCGCTGGCCCACGGCCTCGTGCGCCGGCTCTCCCAGGTCCGCCGGGAAGGGAAGCTCCCGTACCTCCGGCCGGACGGGAAGTCCCAGGTGAGCGTCCGGTACGCCGACGGCAAGCCGGTGCGGGTCGAGACGGTCGTGGTGTCCGCCCAGCACGCCCCGGACGTCCCCCACGAGCGCCTGCGCGAGGAGATCATCGAGCACGTCGTCATGCCCGTCCTGCCGCCGCACATGGTGGATCGCAAGCACCTCACGTACCACATCAACCCGACCGGGCGTTTCGTCACGGGCGGACCCATGGGTGACACGGGCGTGACGGGACGCAAGATCATCGTCGACACCTACGGCGGCTCCTGCCCGCACGGGGGCGGCGCCTTCTCGGGTAAGGACCCGACGAAGGTCGACCGCTCGGCCGCCTACATGGCGCGCCACGTGGCCAAGAACATCGTGGCCGCCGGGCTCGCCGACCGGTGCATGGTCCAGGTGGCCTACGCCATCGGCGTCGTCGACCCCGTGTCGGTCATGGTCGAGACGTTCGGGACGGGCAAGCTTCCCGAGGCCCAACTAGGGCATCTGATCCAGCGCCAGTTCGACCTCACGCCCGCCGGCATCATCAAGTACCTCAACCTTCGCCGGCCGATCTACCGGAAGACCGCGGCCTTCGGCCATTTCGGGCGGAATGAGCCCGAGTTCACCTGGGAGCACACGAATCGCGTGAAGGACCTCCGCCAGGACGCGGGGATCTAGCGAGAGGCTTGGGTCACCCGCCGGCCGTCATGGACATGTCGTTCGCGAACCAGGCCCTCTCGGTTGAGCATCTCGTCCGGGAGAAGGGACGCCTCGAGCACAAGGTCTACCGGGTTCCGGTCCAGATCGATCGCGAGATCGCCCGGCCCAAGCTCGCGTCCATGGGTGTCCGGATCGACGAGCTCACCCCGAAGCAGCGGGAGTACCTGGCCTCCTGGACCCACGGGACCTAGGCCGGGCCCCTTCCGCCGCGCCGGATGCCGGCGCCCGCTGAGCGGCCGAGGCGACGGCACCGCCGCCTCTGGGGGCTGCTCGCCGTCCTCCTCGTCCTGGGGCTCGGCGCCGGCTATCACGCCGTCGCCTCGCTGGGGCCCCGGGCGGCCCGCGCTGGGTGGCCGCCGGCATCGGACCTGTCCGAGTACACCGCGGTCCTCCACGTCCACTCGAGCTACTCGCACGACGGCCAGGGCAGCGTCGAAGAGGTGGCGGCCGCGGCGGCTCGGGTCGGCGTCCGGGTGGTGTTCCTCACCGACCACAACACTCTCGCGCCCCTCGTGGAGGGCAAGGAGGGCTGGCACGGGGAGGTGCTGGTCCTCGTCGGCGCCGAGATCACGACGGGCTCCGGCTACCTCCTGGCCCTGGATCCTCGGCCGGATCTGCCGACCCGGGCGCGTGGGTTCATGCTCGACGATCTGGTCGGCCGCTATCGCGAGGCCGGGGCCATCGTCCTCCTCGCGCATCCCGACCATCCCCGGCTCGGGTGGCGCGATGCCGTGCCGGAGATCGACGGCATCGAGGTCGTCGACGTCTACGACCAGCTGATGGCGGCCTCCCTCGGCCGGAAGGCCGTGGGGCTCGCAGCCTATCCTGCCAACCCGGTCATGGCGATCCTGTCCTGGGTCCACTGGCCGCGATCGGTGCTCGCCCACTGGGACCGCATGAGCCAGGAGCGGCCGACGTTGGGCGTCCTCGCCCTCGACGCGCACGGCGGCATCGCGCTGACGGAGGAGACCGACATCGCCTTCCCGTCGCACGAGACCGCGTTCCAGGTGGGGCGGCTGCACTTCGTCACCTCCGAGCCGCTCCGGCACGACGCGGGCGACCGTCTCCGCGTCTATGGCGCCCTGCGCGCGGGAAGCTTCTACAACGCCTTCGACGGCTTCGCATCCGCCGACGGATTCCGGTTCGAGGTCCGCCTCGGGGACGCGCGGGCGCTCATGGGCGAGACGCTGCCATTCAGGCCCGGGCAGACCGCCCTGATCCGGGTGCCCCCCGTCGGCGACGCGCTCGTGCGGCTCCTCCGGGACGGCGCGGTCCTCCACGAGGGGCCGGGGAGCACGCTCCTCCGGGTGCCGCTCCCGGGCCCCGGCGTGTACCGCGTCGAAGTTGACCTGCGCGTCGACCTCTTCCCCCTCGGCGGCACGGCGTACCGGCCATGGATCTTCTCGAATCCCGTCTACGTCCGCGCGTGAACGAGCCCGCCCCCGCGCCCTCGTGGCGCCGCGCGGGGCTCATCGTCGCCGGTGTCCTGGCCGTCCTGACGGGCCTCCGCCTCGCCTACCTCCTGTGGGGCGGGCTCGACCTCTCGCCGGACGAAGCGCACTACTGGGAGTGGTCGCGCCGGCTCGACCTCTCGTACTACTCGAAGGGCCCGCTGGTGGCGTACCTCATCGCCGGGCTCACCCGTGTGTTCGGCACCTCCGCCTTCGGCATCCGCCTCGGCGCGGTGGGCCTGAGCCTCCTCGGGGCGTGGACGCTGTACCGGCTCGGCCGTGAGCTGTTCGGGCGACCCGAGCCCGCGGCGCTGGCGGTGGTGGGTCTCCAGCTCACGCCACTGGTCTGGGCGGGAAGCCTCCTCACGACCATCGACCCGCCGTTCGTCGTGGCTTGGACCCTCGGGCTGTGGGCCGCCCATCGCGCCCTGGCCGGGGGAGGGTCGGGGGCCTGGTTCCTCCTGGGACTCGCGGTCGGGGTCGGGAGTCTCGCGAAGTACGCGATGCTGTTCGCCGTGCCGGGGCTGGCGCTCTATCTCTGGCTCGCGCCCGAGCGCCGGCCCTCGCTCCGCTCGCCGGGGCCGGTCCTGGCGCTCCTCATCGCGCTCGTCGCGCTCGCGCCGGTGCTGGTGTGGAATGCGCGGGTGGGCTGGGTCTCGGCGCGACACGTGGCCAGCCAGGGGCGGGGCGGAGGCTTCGCGCCGGAGCACCTCGGGGAGTTCCTGGGATCCCAGCTCCTGGTGCTCACGCCACTCGTCGCGGCGCTCCTCGGGTGGGGGCTCTGGGTGGGTGTGCGCGAGGGGCTCGTGCGCCGCCGGGAGCCCTATCGCTTCCTGCTCGCCTTCGTGGCGCCGGTGCTGGGCACCTATCTGGCGGTCGGGCTCCAGGGGAAGGTGCAGGCGAACTGGGCGGCCGCCGCGTACCCGCCGCTCGCGCTCGCGACCGCCGGCCTGCTGCTCGAGCGTCGGGCCGGCCTGGCGGCAGGGCCCCGCCGCACCCAGACTCGGCTCCTGGTCGCCGCAGGCGCGCTGGCCCTCACCCTGAGCGCGCTGGGACACGTCCTCGACCGGCTGGACCTGCCGCGCCGGCTCGACCCCACGACGCGGCTCCGCGGGTGGGCCGAGCTCGGGCACGCGGTCGGGGCGACCGTCGCGCAGATGCCGGATCCTGCCCGCACCTTCCTGGCCTCCGACCGCTACCAGGTCACCAGCGAGCTCGCCTTCTACGTGCCGGGGCATCCTCCCGCGTATAATTTGAACCTCGGCCGCCGCCTGAACCAGTACGACTTCTGGGAGGGCCCGGACTCCCGGCTGGGCTGGGACGCGGTCTACGTGGAGGAAGGCGCCCATCGGCTCGACCCGCGCGTGCGCGCCGCGTTCGCACGGGTCGACCCGCCGATCGTGCTGCAGATCACCCGAAAGGGCCGCGTGATCCGCGTGTTCAGTCTCTACCGCGTGTACGAGTTCCTCGAAGCGCCGAAGCCGCCCGGCCGGACTCGGTACTGAGCGGGAGGGGAAGACCAGGCATGGCGGAGGCGCCGTCCCGGGCATCGCCCGCGCTCACCGTGGTCATCCCGGCGTACAACGAGCAGGCCAACGTCGAGCCCTGCTATCGCGAGCTCGCCCAGGTCCTCGAGGGCCAGGGCGAACCCTTCGAGATACTCTTCGTGGACGACGGCTCCACCGACGGCACGGGCGACGTCCTCCGCCGGCTGGCGGGCGCGGACCTCCGGGTTCGCGTGCTCCGCTTCCGCCGGAACGCGGGCCAGACGGCGGCCCTCCATGCGGGCTTCCAGCATGCCCGCGGCACGGTGGTCGTCACGATGGACGCCGACCTCCAGAACGACCCGCACGACATCCCGAAGCTCCTGGCGGCCCTGCCCGGCCAGGACGCCGTCTGCGGCTGGCGCGTCGACCGGCGCGACCCGTGGACCAAGCGCATGGCATCGCGCGTCGCCAACCGGGTGCGGGACCGGTTCACGCGCGACGGGGTGCACGACACGGGCTGCACGCTGAAAGCGTTCCGGCGCGAGGTCGTCCAGGGCCTGCATCTGTACCGCGGAATGCACCGGTTCCTGCCCGCGCTCCTCCAGATGGAGGGCAGGCGGGTGACCGAGGTGCCCGTCTCCCACCGGCCCCGCCGGGCCGGGACCTCCAAGTACGGGAACTGGGGTCGCCTGTGGGCGGGACTCGCCGACCTCTTCGCGGTGCGCTGGATGGCGCGACGACGCCTGGACTACGAGGTCGAGGAGGATCGGCGGTGACCCGGCGCGCGGCGCTCCTGGTCCTGGCCGGGCTGGCGGTGCTGCTCGCCCTGGAGGCCGTGCCGTTCTACACGGACTGGCTGTGGTTCGAGGAGATCGGCTACCTGGACGTCTTCCTCCGGATCGCCGCCACGCGCGGCGGCATCCTGATCGCCGTCGGGCTCGTGACCTTCCTGTTCCTCACCCTGAACCTGCGGATCGCCGTCCGCGCCCGCCCGCCCGACGTGTTCTGGGAGCTCGAGGAGCCCCTCGGGCTGCCCAGTCGCGTGGTGCTGGAGCCGCTCCTCCAGCGGCTGATCAAGCCGGTGACCGCGATCCTCTCCGTCCTCGTGGGGCTGTCCGCCAGCGCCGAGTGGCAGTCGGTTCTCCTCTACCAGCACGCCCAGCCGTTCGGGGTGGTGGACCCGCTGTTCCGGCAGGACGTGGCCTTCTACGTGTTCCGGCTGCCGCTGTGGCAGCGCGCGGTCACCTGGCTCTCCGGGCTGCTGCTGCTCGCCCTGGTCGCGACGGCGCTCGTCTACTTCCTGGGCCGCGTCCTCGTCCTCACCGCGCGCGGCCCGGTGATCACCGCCCGGGGCCGCGCGCACCTCCTCGTCCTGCTCGCGCTGCTGCTCTTCACGAAGGCGGCGGATTTCTGGCTCGACCGCTACGACCTCCTGTACTCGCAGCGCGGGGCGGTCCTCGGCGCCACGTACACGGACGTGCACGCGACCCTGCCGGCGCTCAGGTGGCTCGCCGTCCTCACGGTGCTCTGCGGGCTGACGGCGCTCGTCCACGTCTTCCGCCGCAGCGCCCGCCCGGTCCTCGCCGGCCTGGTCGTGCTGGCCGTCGGGTGGATCGGCGGCATCTGGGCGTTCCCGACGCTGGTGCAGCGCCTGCACGTCGCCCCGAACGCGCTGGTGGCGGAGAGCCCGTACATCGCCCACCACATCCAGCTCACACGGAAGGCCTTCGCGCTCGACCGCATCGAGGAGCGCGACTTTCCGGCCCGGGAGACTCTGACCGCCGCCGACCTCAGCCGCAACGCGCCGACGCTCAGGAACGTCCGACTCTGGGACCATGCGCCGCTCCTCCTCACCTTCGCGCAGCTGCAGGAGATCCGGACGTACTACCGGTTCGTCGACGTCGACAACGACCGCTACGTCCTGGACGGCGAGTACCGGCAGGTGATGCTGTCCGCGCGCGAGCTCTCGTACCAGAGCCTGCCCCGGGACGTTCAGGGCCGGGACGCCGACCTCCAGTGGATCAACGAGCATCTCCAGTACACGCACGGGTACGGCGCGGTGGTGGGCCCCGTGAACCGCATCACCTCGGAGGGGCTGCCGGAGCTCTACGTCAAGGACATTCCGCCGGTGCCGACCAAGGCCGCGCTCCGCATCACCCGGCCCGAGATCTACTACGGCGAGGTGTCGAACGAGTACGTGTTCGTCCGGACGCGGTCCCAGGAGATCGACTACCCGTCCGGCGACGAGAACGTCTACACGACCTACCAGGGCCGGGGCGGGGTCCGGGTGGGGTCGCTGTGGCGGCGGCTCCTGCTCTCCATCCGGTTCGGCTCCTACCGCATCCTCCTGAGTCCCGAGATCACGTCCGAGAGCCGGGTGCTATTCCACCGCCAGATCGGCGAGCGCGTTCGCCGCATCGCGCCCTTCTTCCGGTTCGACTCCGACCCCTACTTCGTGATCCGCGCGGACGGACACCTGGCCTGGCTGCTCGACGGCTACACCGCGACCGATCGCTATCCGTACGCCGAGCGCGTGCCCGGGCTGGGCAACTACGTCCGCAACTCGGTCAAGGTGGCGATCGACGCGTACGACGGAACCGTGCAGTTCTACGTGGCCGACACGCAGGATCCCCTCGTGCGCGCCTACGCGGCCACGTTCCCGGGCCTCCTCCAGCCGATCGAGGCGATGCCGGCCGACCTTCGAGCGCACGTCCGGTACCCCGCGGGGTTCTTCGCCGTGCAGGCGCGCATGTACGCCACATACCACATGCAGGATCCGCGGGTCTTCTACAACAAGGAGGACCTCTGGTCGGTGCCCCGCACGACCGAAGGGGGGCGCGAGCACGAGCTGGAGCCCTACTACACGATCATGCGGATCCCCGGCGAGTCGCGCGAGGAGTTCGTCCTGCTGATGCCGTTCACGCCCCTCCGCCGCGACAACATGATCGCCTGGCTCGCCGCCCGCTCCGACGGCGCGGCTTACGGCCGCCTGGTGGCGTTCCTCTTTCCCAAGCAGCGCCTGATCTTCGGGCCGCGGCAGATCGGCGCGCGGATCGACCAGGATGCCGTCATCTCCCAGCAGCTCACCCTCTGGAGCCAGCGGGGCTCGACGGTGATCCGCGGCAGCCTCCTGGCGATCCCCGTGGAGGAGTCGCTGCTCTACGTCCAGCCCCTCTACCTCGCGGCGGAGAAGGGCTCGATCCCGGAGCTGAAGCGCGTGATCGTCGCCCACGGCAGTCAAATCGCCATGGGCGAGACGCTGGAGGCCGCCCTCCAGCCGATCTTCGGGGGACGGGTGGGGGGGCCGCCGAGCCGGCCGGCCGGAACGGAGCCGGCGGCCGCCGGCGAGAGCGTCACGAGCTTGGTCGGCCGCGCCTGGGAGGCGTGGAGCCGCGGTCAGGACGCGCTCCGGCGCGGCGACTGGGGCGCCTACGGGGAGGCCCAGCAGCGACTCGAGGAGGCCCTGCGGGGCCTGCGCGGGGGCGCGTCTCCCTGACGCGCCGTCCGCGCGAAGGCATCCGGAATCGCGCCGGGACTCCGCGAGCCGCGGCGCGCGCCCCGGCCCCGCGCCGGCGCTCAGGTCCGCGCGCGCAGGTAGAGGAATAGCCCGAGCGACGCGAACAGCGCGTTCGCGGCCCAGGCCGCGACGAGGGGCGGGAGGATCTCGGTCCGGGCCAGGGCCACCGCCGCCGAGTGGACGATGAAGTACGTGAGACCGAGCGCGAGGCACAGCGCGATCCCGATCACTCGCCCGCCGCGGGGGGAGGTGAGAGCGAAGGGAATGCCCACCAGCACCATGATCGGGTGCGCCAGAGGGAAGGAGATCTTCGACTGGAGGTCGACGATGTACTTCGCGACCTTGTGCCCGGCGTCCTGGAGGCGGTCGATGTAGTCCCGGAGCTCCTTGTAGCTCATCACGTCGGGTGCCCGCGGCACCTGGGCGAAGTCCTGGTATCGCTCGGGAAGCTTCACGATCTGCTCCTGGAACGTCTCCGCGCGGTCGGGCTGGCCGGCCCGGAACTCCCGGCGGACGCCCTTGCCGAGCCGCCAGGCCTCGTCCGCGTCTACCCAGCGCATGTCCCGGGCGTCCCAGCGCCGGCGCATGTTGAAATCGGACCCGAGCGACAGCACGGTGACGTTGTTCATCTGCTGGTTGGCGGGGTCCAGCAGCCCGATGTGGTAGATCCGGCTCTCGGCCGCCCCGTCCTCGCGACCGCGGTACCAGATCTCCGTGCGCTTCCGCAGCTCCGGCATGGTCCGGCGCTTGATCTTCGCCTCGTCGATCTCCACGGCGCGCCGGTTCATCCAGGGCATCACGTACTCCTGGAACCCCAGGGAGCACACCGAGATCACCATCGCCAGCCCCAGGATCGGCAGGCTGGTTCGGAAGAGGCTCACGCCGCCGGCCTTTAGCGCCGTGAGCTCGTTGCTCCGCGAGAGGCCCACGAACAGGAGAATCGTCGACATCAGCATCACGAGGTGGAGCCCCTGGTACACGAACGGCGGCGTCCGGTACACGAAGTGCATGAGGATCAGCCGCAGGCCGGGCTTCAGGCGAATGTAGCGCTCCAGCGTGGTCATCAGGTCACCGACGATCACCACCACGCTCGCGAGCGCGATCCCGTAGAAGAACAGGACCAGGAACTGGCGGCTCAGGTACCGATTCACCACCCCCAGGCACAGCCACGCCACCATCCAGTACATCAGGAGCGCGATCGACAGCGTGAGCACTAGGCCCGGCGTCGACATGTCCATGCGGTCCTGCAGCAGGAATCCCACGATGATGGCCACGGTCGCGTAGACGATGAACCCGTAGACGAGCGCGGCCCGCGACTCGCCGGACCCGAGGTCAGGGGTGAGGGTGCGCGTGGCCGCCGCGCGGCGTCGGCGGGCAGCCCCCGGCCGGCCCGGCGGCGCGGTCGTCGCGCGCCGCGTGCCCTCGCTGAAGCCTCGGCGGACCGCCTTGACACCCGCGAGGCTCGCCCAGAACCCCCGCTGGATCAGGGCCACCAGCGGAATCGGCCGCTCCTTGAGGTTCGCGCGAAGCAGGTAGAGGGCGATGGTGCCCACGATGATGTTCGGCGCCCACATCGCGAGCCAGGGCGGGATCCGCCCGTAGTCGCCGATGTTCTCGCCGAGGGTCAGGCCGAAGTAGTAGAAGAGCACGATCGGCAGGAGCGCCACGAAGGAGCCCATCCGCCCCCCCCGGTGGGCGCGGATGCCCAGGGGCACGCCGAGGAAGCTGAAAACGAGACACGCGGTGGGGATCGCGAACTTCTTGTGGATCTCGACCAGGTAGGGATTCGGATTCCCCTTGAGCTCGATCGCCTTCACCGACGCCTGCCGGAGCTCCGCGAGGCTCATCTCGCGGTCGCCCTTCGGCGCGCCGCCCTGCTTGGTCAGGGGATTCTCCAGCACGAGCGTGATGTCGTAGAGGCGGAAGCTCAGCTCCCGGTACTTCTGGAGCGCATTGGGGCTGGTCTCGTGGATCGAGCCGTTCAGGAGCCGCAGCGTGATCCGCCGGTTCACCTCGTCGGAGAGGAGCCGCCCCTCCCGTGCCGTGATGAAGCGCTGCTCCTCGGGCTTCCGCTCATCCGACACGAACACGTTCCGGAGCGCCACCTGGTCGGTGCCGATCTCGTCGACGTAGATGACGAAGTTTCCGAAGGTGTCGTTGAACACGCGCTCCTTCAGGCCGATCGTCGCCTGCGTGCGGACGATCTCGAAGACGAGCGACTTGAAGGCGTAGTTGCTCTTGGGAACGGCGTCGATCATCAGGTACGCGGTCAGGCCTGTCACGCCGAGCCCGAAGACCACCACGGGCCAGAGGAGCCGGACCGGGCTCACCCCGCACGCCTTCAGCGCCACGACCTCCATGTCGGCGGAGAGGCGGCCGAACGCGACCAGGATCGCGAGCAGGAAGCCGATGGGAATCGTGAGCACCAGGATGGCGGGGGCGATGTAGACGAGCATCAGGAGGACGAGGTGGACGGGAACGCCCTTGTTGATGATCAGGTCGGTGAGGTCGAAGATGCGGTCGATCAGCAGCAGGAAGGTGAAGATCAGCAGCCCAAGGCCGAATGGGGTCACGAGCTCCTTCCACACGTAGCGGTCGAGGATTCTCACGGCCCCTGCCTTTGCCGTCATTCTACGGGACGCCTCGCGGGGTGTAAACGACGGGGGCGGATGCTAAGATGACCGCTGTGCCGGACGATCCGAAGCCCTCCGCGCGCCCGCCGGCGCCGCTTCCGGACCGCTACGATCCCCGCCAGGCCGAGGACACGTGGTACGGCGCCTGGGAGGAGCGCGGCTACTTCCGGGCGGACCCCTTCTCCAAGGCGAAGCCGTACTGCATTGTCATCCCGCCGCCGAACGTCACCGGCTCGCTGCACATCGGCCACGCGCTCAACAACACCCTCCAGGACGTCCTGGTGCGGTGGAAGCGCATGGAGGGATTCAACGTCCTGTGGCAGCCGGGCATGGACCACGCGGGCATCGCGACCCAGGTCGTGGTGGAGCGGCAGCTGGCGGCCGAGGGAACCACCCGCCAGGCGCTGGGGCGGGAGGCGTTCATCCAGCGCGTCTGGAAGTGGAAGGAGGAGTCGGGCGGGACCATCATCCGCCAGCTGAAGCGCCTGGGTGCCTCCTGCGACTGGGAGCGCGAGCGCTTCACCATGGATCCCGGCCTCTCGGCGGCCGTCCGGGAGGTGTTCGTGCGCCTCTGGGAGGAGGGGCTGATCTACCAGGGCGAGTACATCGTCAACTGGTGCCTCCGATGCCAGACGGTCCTGTCCGACCTCGAGGTGGAGTACGAGGAGCGGGCCGCCGAGCTCTACTACATCAAGTACGGGCCGCTCTCCCTGGCGACCGTGCGCCCGGAGACGAAGCTCGGCGACACCGCCCTGGCCGTCAATCCCAAGGACCGCCGGTTCGCGAAGTACGTGGGCCAGGAGCTCGAGATCCCGTCGGTCGAGGGGACCATCCGGATGCAGGTCGTCGCCGACGCCGCGGTGGACCCGAAGTTCGGCACCGGCGTCATCAAGGTCACGCCCGCCCACGACCCGACGGACTTCGAGATCGGCCGGCGCCACGGCCTCGAGGTCCGGCAGGTGATCGGCTTCGACGGAAGGATGAACGAGCGCGCCGGGAAGTACGCGGGGCTCGACCGCTTCGACGCGCGGCAGCGCATCGTCGAGGACATGAAGGCCCTCGGCCTGATCGAGAAGGTCGAGCCCTACCAGCACCGGGTCGGGACCTGCTACCGCTGTAAGACGGTGGTCGAGCCGCTGGTCTCCAAGCAGTGGTACGTTCGCATGAAGCCGCTCGCCGAGCGCGCCGCCAAGGCCGTCCGCGATGGCCGCACGCGGATCGCGCCGCGGACCTGGCTGAAGACCTACCACTGGTGGCTCGACAACATCCGCGACTGGTGCATCTCCCGCCAGCTCTGGTGGGGACACCGGCTGCCGGTCTGGTACTGCGACGCGGAGGGATCGATTCACGTGTCGCGCGAGGACCTGACCGAGTGCGCGGGCTGCCACGGCCCACTCCGCCGGGACGAGGACGTCCTCGACACGTGGTTCTCGTCCGCCCTGTGGCCCTTCTCGACCCTCGGCTGGCCGCGCGAGACGCCGGAGCTCAAGACCTTCTACCCCACTTCCTGCCTCGTGACGGGCTTCGACATCCTGTTCTTCTGGGTCGCCCGGATGATGATGATGGGCCTCCACTTCATCGGCGAGGTCCCTTTCCGGGACGTGTATATCCACGCCCTCGTGCGGGACGCCGAGGGCCAGAAGATGTCCAAGTCGAAGGGCAACGTCGTCGATCCCCTCGAGGTCATGGAGCGCTATGGCACCGACGCGCTCCGGTTCACCCTGGCGGCCCTCGCTGCCCAGGGCCGGGACATCCGGCTCTCGAGCGAGCGCATTGAGGGCTACCGGAACTTCGCTAACAAGCTCTGGAACGCCGCGCGCTTCGTGCTCTCGAACC
>DATBGA010000035.1:0-88630 GCA_036558225.1 Candidatus Methylomirabilota bacterium
CCGGCGAGTACGCGGGGCCGTGCTTCATCGGCTTCGCCATCGGGGAGTCCCTCGGCGCGGCGGCCCTCCGGATCGCGGGCGGCATCTTCACGAAGATCGCGGACATCGGCTCGGATCTCATGAAGATCGTGTTCAACATCAAGGAGGACGACGCGCGCAACCCCGGGGTCATCGCCGACTGCACCGGCGACAATGCCGGCGACTCCGTGGGTCCCACCGCCGACGGCTTCGAGACCTACGGCGTGACCGGCGTCGCGCTGATCTCCTTCATTCTCCTCGCGGTCAAGGACCCGACGGTACAGATCCAGCTCCTCGTCTGGATCTTCGCGATGCGCGTGCTGATGATCGTGACCAGCGGCGCGTCCTACCTGCTCAACGAGGCGATCGCCCGCGGCCGCTACGGCGCCGCCCGGGAGATGAACTTCGAGGCGCCGCTCACCTCGCTGGTGTGGCTGACGTCGGGCGTGTCGGTCGTGGTCACGTACGTCGCCTCGTACCTCCTGATCCCGGGCCTCGGGGACGGGACCCTCTGGTGGAAGCTCTCGACCGTCATCACGTGCGGGACGGTGGCCGGCGCGATCATCCCGGAGTTCGTCAAGATCTTCACGTCGACCGAGTCGGGCCACGTCCGCGAGGTCGTCACGTCGGCGCGCGAGGGCGGCGCCTCCCTGAACATCCTGTCCGGACTGGTGGCGGGGAACTTCAGCGCGTACTGGCTCGGCATGGCGATCACCGCGCTCATGGGGATCGCGTACGCGGTCAGCACGACGGGCCTGGGCGGCCTCATGGTGGCGCCGGCCGTCTTCGCGTTCGGCCTGGTGGCGTTCGGCTTCCTCGGCATGGGCCCGGTCACCATCGCCGTCGACTCGTACGGCCCCGTGACCGACAACGCCCAGTCGGTGTTCGAGCTGTCCCTGATCGAGCAGGTCCCCGGCGTCCGACAGCAGATCCGGAAGGAGCACGGGTTCGACGTCGACTTCGAGCGGGCCAAGACGCTCCTCGAGGAGAACGACGGCGCCGGCAACACGTTCAAGGCGACCGCGAAGCCGGTCCTGATCGGCACCGCGGTCGTCGGCGCGACCACGATGATCTTCTCGATCATAGTGCTGCTCACCCATGGGCTCTCCGAGAACCTCGACAAGCTGTCGCTGCTCCACCCACCGTTCCTGCTGGGCCTGATCAGCGGCGGCGCGGTGATCTACTGGTTCACGGGCGCGTCCACCCAGGCGGTGTCCACGGGCGCCTACCGAGCGGTGGAGTTCATCAAGGCGAACATCCGGCTCGAGGGCGCGACGAGAGCCTCGGTCGAGGACAGCAAACGGGTGGTCGAGATCTGCACGCAGTACGCGCAGAAGGGGATGTTCAACATCTTCCTGACGGTGTTCTTCTCGACACTGGCCTTCGCCTTCCTCGAGCCGTACTTCTTCATCGGGTACCTGATCTCGATCGCGCTGTTCGGGCTGTACCAGGCCATCTTCATGGCGAACGCCGGCGGGGCGTGGGACAACGCCAAGAAGGTGGTGGAGGTGGATCTCAAGGAGAAGGGCACGCCGCTCCACGCGGCGACCGTGATCGGCGATACGGTGGGCGACCCGTTCAAGGACACCTCGTCCGTGGCCATGAACCCGGTGATCAAGTTCACGACGCTGTTCGGCCTGCTCGCGGTGGAGCTGGCGGTGACGCTCACCGCGGAGGGCGGCGCCGCGCTGAGCCGGACCCTGGCGGCGCTGTTCTTCGCCGTGTCGCTCGTGTTCGTCTGGCGGTCCTTCTACCGCATGCGGATCGGCACGCTGGCGCGCTGAGGGGCGGACGAGGCGCCCCGGTGCTCGAGCAGCTCGTCCAGGCCCTCACCGATCCGGCGGCGCTCTACGAGCTGGTGCGCTGGGGCGGCTACGTCGCGCTGGCCGTGATCGTGTTCACCGAGACCGGGCTCCTGATCGGCTTCTTCCTGCCGGGCGACTCGCTCCTGATCACCGCCGGCCTCGTCGCCGCCGCGGGGGGCCTCGACATCTGGCTCCTGAACGGGCTCCTGAGCGTGGCGGCGATCGCGGGAGACAGCGTGGGGTACGCGATCGGCTACCGCACCGGGCCGCGCATCTTCACGCGCGAGGACTCTCGGTGGTTCAGCCGGACGCATCTCGTGCGCACGCGCGAGTTCTACGAGCGCCACGGGGGAAAGACCATCGTCCTCGCGCGGTTCATCCCGATCGTCCGGACATTCGCACCGGTGGTCGCCGGCGTGGGGCGGATGGAGTACCGGCGCTTCCTCGCGTACAACGTCTTCGGGGGCATCGGCTGGGTCGTCGGCCTGACGTGGGCGGGCTACCTCCTGGGTCAGACGATCCCCGACATCGGGCGCTACATCCACGTCGTGATCGCCGTCGTCATCGTGCTGTCGGTGATCCCGATCGGCGTGGAATGGTGGCGCGCCCGCGCCCGGCGCGATGACGCCGTGGCCCGGCCTCGGTGAGCGCCATGTTCCGGCTGATCCCGCGCGAGGAGCGCTTCTTCGACCTCTTCGAGGAGCAGGGCCGGAACATCGTGGCGGGCGCGGGGCGGCTCCAGGAGATGATCTTCGACTTCTCCGACGCGCCCGCGAAGGCGATGGCCATCAAGGAGCTTGAGCACGCCGCCGATGTCCTGACGCACGACCTCATTCGGAAGATCAACACGACGTTCATCACGCCCTTCGACCGGGAGGACGTGTACGCGCTGGCCTCGCGGCTCGACGACGTGCTGGACCTCATCGAGGCGGCCGCCGACCGGCTGGTGCTCTACCGGATCAAGGAGCCCACCTCAGGGGCCCGGGCCTTCGCGGACGTGATCGTGAAGACGGCGGACTCCGTCCGGGCGGCGGTGGGGTGCCTGCGGACGTCGAGCAGGGGCTATCACGCGCACTGCGTCGAGGTGAACCGGCTCGAGAACGAGGCTGACCGACTGCTGAAGGAGCTGATCGCCGCCCTGTTCGCGGACGTGACCGACCCGATCGAGGTGATCAAGTGGAAGGAGATCTACGAGACCCTCGAGGAGGTCACCGACCGGTGTGAGGACGTCGTGAACGTGATCGAGGGCATCATGTTGAAGATGGGCTAGGCCCCCCCGGCATGGAGCCCGTCACCCTCGTCGTCTTCATCATCGCCGTCGCGCTCGTCTTCGATTTCATCAACGGCTTCCACGATGCGGCCAACTCCATCGCGACCGTGGTGTCCACCCGGGTGCTCAGCCCCACGCAGGCCGTGGTCTGGGCGGCGTTCTTCAACTTCGTCGCGGCGTTCGGGTTCGGCGTGAGCGTGGCGCGGACGATCGGCAAGGGCATCGTCCACCCCGACAGCGTGGACTCCCTGGTGATCCTGGCCGCCCTGATCGGCGCCATCGCCTGGAATCTGATCACCTGGTACGGCGGGATCCCGTCCAGCTCCTCCCACGCGCTGATCGGGGGGCTGGCCGGCGCGGCGGTGGCCCGGGCCGGCGTCGGCAGTCTCGTCCCGGCCGGCTTGATCAAGGTCGCCCTGTTCATCGTCCTGTCGCCGCTCCTCGGCCTCGCACTCGCCTACCTGCTCATGGTGGCCGTGATCCGGATCCTCCGGCGCGCGTCGCCCGGCCGGGTCGACCGGCTCTTCCGACGGCTCCAGCTCGTGTCGGCCGCCTCCTACAGCCTGGGGCACGGTACCAACGACGCGCAGAAGACGATGGGGATCATCGCGGGGCTCCTGTTCGCCACCGGCCACCTCGGCGCGGAGTTCTACGTCCCCGTGTGGGTGATCCTCGCGGCGCACGCCGCGATCGGGCTGGGGACGCTCGCCGGCGGCTGGCGGATCGTCAAGACCATGGGCATGGGGATCACCCGGCTCCGGCCGGTCGGCGGCTTCTGCGCGGAGACGGCCGGCGCGCTGATGCTGATCGGCACCGCGGTCGCCGGGATTCCGGTCAGCACCACCCACACGATCACCGGAGCCATCGTGGGGGTGGGGGCCACGACCCGCCTCTCCGCGGTGCGCTGGGGCATCGCCGGGCGGATCGTCTGGGCATGGATCCTCACGATCCCGGCGGCGGCGCTCATCGCCGGGGTGAGCTCGGCGGTCCTCGGCTGGCTGAGGTAGCGGTGGGGCGGCGGCGACCGGCCTCGCCGTGGCGCCGCTTCGGCCAGTGGACCGTGGCGAGGCTCGTCGCCCTGGTCGGCGGCCTGGCGGGGCGCCTCCCGCTCGGTATGGCGCAGGGGCTCGGCGCGGGTCTGGGCCGGGTCGCGTACTGGATCCTGCCGGGCCGGCGCCGTGTCGCGCTGGACAATCTGACCTTGGTCTACGGGGACACGCTGTCGCCGGCCGCCCGGGAGACGCTCGCGCGCCAGTGCTTCGAGCATCTCGGCATGACGACACTCGAGTGCTGCCGGCTCTTCTTTGGCCGCACCGAGAGCCTGTTCGGTCGGATCCGCGGTCACGGGACCGAGCACATCGCAGAGGCGCTCGCCCACGGGCGCGGCATCTTCTTCCTGACCGGCCACTTCGGCAACTGGGAGCTCCTGGCCGCGACCCACGGACACGCGGGGTTCGGGCTGAGCGTCGTCGTGCGCCCGCTCGACAACCCGTACCTCGACGCCCTGATCGCGCGGGCCCGGGAGCGGAGCGGCCTCCGGGCCATCTCCAAGCGCGACGCGGTGCAGGGCGTCCGCGCGGCGCTGGCGCGCGGCGAGTGCATCGGCATCCTGCTCGACCAGGATGCGGGCCGACAGGGAGTGTTCGTGCCCTTCCTGGGGCACCTGGCGTCCACCTCGCGGGCCCTCGCCATCCTGGCCCTCAAGACCCGCGCGCCGGTCGTGCCCGCGTTCATCCACCGGCTGGCCGACGGCGGACACGAGCTGGTCCTCGATCCCGAGATTCCGCTGGCGATCACGGGCGACCTCGATCACGATATCGAGGTGGCCACCGCGCGCTTCACGGAGGCGATCGACCGGCACGTGCGCGCTCACCCCGAGCAGTGGTTCTGGGTTCACCGGCGCTGGAAGAGCCGGCCCGCGTGACCCGCCAGGGCGCCGCGGCCGCGCTGGCCGCCGTCCTCCTCGCCCTCGGCGTGGTCGGCATGCTGTGGCGCGCCGAGGCCGTCGGCGAGGACGCGGCGGCCGAGGTGAGCGAGGCGCTCCGGAATCTCGGCTCGCCGGGCGTCGTGTGGGGCCGCCTCGCGGTCGAGGAGGAATCCCCCGTCGGCGCGTGGACCCCGCTCGGCGGGATCGAGGTCACGATCTACCCGGCCACCGCCGGGCTCGTCGCGGAGCTCGAGAGCATCCGGAAGAGCGCGCGGGGCTCGGCCGCGCAGTACGAGTCGGCCGCGGGGCGCGTCCAGGCCGCGCTCGCGGCCCACCAGCGGCGAATCGATGGACTGACGCAGGCCCTGGGCGAGGGCCTCGTCGCGGAGCCACCCCTGGTGGCGAAGCCCCGGTTCGCCAAGGCGGTCCCGCCCGCCGGGACCGACGCGGCCCGGGCCCAAGGGGGAACCCGGAAGACCGGCGGAGCCGCCGCGCCCAGCGGGGCGAGCGCGGAGGGCGCGGAGGCGAGCCATCCGTGGCGCCAGAAGACAGACCCGGCCGGGCTCTTCGCCTTCGACCCGGTCCCGTCGGGTGACTGGCTCCTCGTGGCGGTTCGGGTCTCGGCGTACTCGGCGGAGAAGCTCCGGGCGGCCCCGAAACCCCGGCAGTCCTCCCGTACCCAGAATTTCCTCCCGCGCGCTGCCGGGCCGGCGAAGGAAGCGGAGTTCTGGGTGACTCGCGTCCGGGTGGTGACGGGCGAGCGAGTCGGGCTCGAGATCACCGACCGAGCACGGTGGCTCGTCGGACCGGTCCGCTAGAGCGCGGGCCGGCCCGCCTTGGGAATGCTGTGACGCGTTCGCCTTTATCCGCGCCTACTTATAGCTCGCGCGCCCGGCGTTTTCGGGTTGACACCGGCGGCGAGGCCATGCTACAAAGACGCGAATTCGTAGCCCTGCCGTTGTCCGCGCCGACTACATGAGGGTGCAATCGTGGTGGTGGTGCAGGTCGTCGTCTATCGGGGTGGCGCTGGCCACCGCGCTGGCCGGGGTCTGTCCTCCGGTCGCGCTCGCCCAGTCCCAGTCGTACCCGGGCACGCCCGCCGGGGATAGCACCGGGTACCGGCTGGCGGCAGTCCCCGAGCCCCCGACGCCCCCTCGCCCCCCCACCCTCGCGCCGCCCGCTGACTCGGTCGCGGCGCTGGACGAGGCCGTCGACGAGCCGGAGCCCGACGGCGGGCTCGCCGTCGAGATCCGGCCCGCCTTTCCGACGGAGGCCGCCGCCGACGAGGTGGACGAGCGACGGTCCGACCCGATCGTGCGGGTGCCGCCCGGCCTCCCCGTCCCCAGCTATCCCGTCGTGGTCAACGCCCCCGTCGAGGCGCTGATCGACTACTTCGTCGCCAAGGACCGCGAGCGGTTCGGCATGTGGATCTCGCGGTCGGGACGCTACCTGCCCATGATCCAGCGGATCCTCCGGGAGCGGGGGCTGCCCGAGGAGCTCGCGTACACGGCGATGATCGAGTCGGGGTTCTCGCCCCGGGCGGTCTCGCGCGTCGGCGCCCGGGGCATGTGGCAGTTCATGGAGGCCACGGGGCGGCGCTACGGCCTCGTCATCAACCGCTGGCTCGACGAGCGCCTCGATCCGGTGAAGTCCACGATGGCGGCGGCGGAGTACCTGGGCGACCTCTACGGCATCTTCGGACACTGGTTCCTGGCCCAGGCGGGATACAACGCCGGGGAGGCCCGCGTGGGGCGGGCGATCCAGCGCGCGCGGACCAGCGATTTCTGGGCGCTCACCCAGACGCGCCACCTGCCGGACGAGACCAAGCTCTTCGTCCCGCAGATCCTCGCCGCGGCAGTGATCACGCGCGCCCCCGCGCGCTATGGCTTCGACGTCACGCTCGACTCCCCACTTGCGTACGACGAGGTCACTATCCGGCGCGCGCTCGACCTCGACACGATCGCGCGGCTGGCGGGCGTCTCCGCGGAGGAGATCCGCGAGCTGAACCCGGCGCTCCTCGCCCGCATCACGCCGCCGTTCGGGAGCTACACGCTCCGGCTGCCGCCCGGCGCCGGTCCGCGGTTCGGCGCCGCGCTCGAGGCCGCCCCGCCGTCGAGCCTCCCCACGTGGATCGTCCACCGGATCGGGCGGAACCAGTCGCTGGCCGAGATCGCGCGGCGGTACCGGGTCACGACCCAGCGCTTGAGCGAGCTGAACCATTTGCCGGGGGGCCGGCTGCGAGGCATCCGGGAGCTGGTCGTGCCGGCGGTCGCCCAGGCCGCGCCGGCCCCCGCCGGGCCCCGAGAAGTCGTCGTCCGCAAGGGAGACACGCTCTCGGCCATCGCCTCGCGTCATCGCGTCACGCCCCAGGCCCTGGCCCGGTTGAACGGGATGGACCTGGACGACCCGCTGACCGTCGGCGCGCGGCTCCGGCTGTCCACGCCCTAGGCGCGCGCTCTCGGCGGGCCCGCCGCCTCCGGCTCCTCGCGTCCCCGGGGCTCTCGTCCGTCGCAGAATGAAGGCGCCACGGCCCGGCAGGCCTCCGACCCGCTTGAGTATCCCGGAGCGAGGAACGCACCCATGAAGGGCGACGATCGGCCCGGGCGGGGCTCCGTGGAGCCGGAGCGGCGCCGGCTTCACGGGGTCTGACGGCGCGGGCGCGCACGGCACCGTGGAGGTCGAGGTCCACCTCTTCGCGAATCTCGCCGACTACGGGCCGCCCGGGGCCCGCGGGGGCTCCGCCCGCGTCGAGCTGCCGGAAGGGGCCACCGTCGGCCTCCTCCTCCGCCGGCTCCGGATCCCGGACGAGATGCCGCGTGTCCTTCTCGTGAACGGCCGCGACGTCGAGCCCGCGGCGCGGCTCCACCCCGGGGATGTCGTGGACGTGCTTCCGCCGCTGGTCGGCGGCTAGTCCAGGGGCTCTTGGGGGACCGGGGGGCGGAAGCCGGGCGCCGCGCGGGCCGGGCCGGCGGGCCGGTGCTCCGGCGCCATCCGGAATGATAAACTCGATCGACTCGATGTTCCGGGCCGGAAGCGCATAGGATCCCGGTGGGCCTCCCGGACTTCAAATCCGGTGTCGGGTTCTAGACAAGCTCGAGGTGGGTTCGACTCCCACGCGCTTCCGCCATGGCCGGGCGGGGTCGGGAGCGCAGGCGTGGCGGATCGCGGAGGGATGCCAGCGAGATGACCAAGGCGCGCAAGGGGCAGCCGAAGCGAGGCGGGGGCCGGCCGGCCGCCGCGGCGCCGCCGTCGCGCTTCAGCCTGACGCGCCGCCAGCGACGACGGCTCGGGTGGGCGGCGGCGGCCGTCGCGATCCTGGTCGTCGTCGGCATGGGCGGGTGGCTCTACGCGCGCGCCCGCGGGCCGAGCCCGGGGGAGTTCATCCCCAGCCTCGGCAACGAGCACATCCCGACGGCCGAGACGCCCCACGTGGCCTACAACTCGGATCCCCCCACCTCGGGCCCGCACCTCCCGTACATCGCGCCTTGGGGCGTCCACACGCGGCCGATCACCAAGGAGCTCCAGGTGCACAACCTGGAGGACGGCGGCGTGGTCGTGAACTACAAGCCCCAATGCGCGGACACGGTCCAGGCCGGGCTCCGCGCGATCGTCGATCGCTACGCGGACCACGTGGTCCTGGCGCCGTATCCCACGCTCGATCGGTGCATCGCCCTGACGGCGTGGACGCGCATCGACAAGCTCGACGAGCTGGACGAGCGCCGGGTGGTGCGCTTCATCGAGGCGTACCGGGGCATCGACCACCACCCCCGGTGACGGCATGAGGCGACTCGGCGGCCCGCGCGCGCTCGTCGGGGCGACGGCGCTCCTGGCTCTCGCGGGCTGCAGCCGCGCCTACGTGGCCCCGGTGCTGCCGACCGCGTACACGGAGCAGATCGACGCGCCGTACGACGCGGTGTGGCGGGCGCTCGTGCGGGCGCTGGCGCGCGAGAACGTGCAGGTCCGGACCATCGCGCGGGACTCGGGCGTCATTGCGTCCGAGGCCGTGCCGACGACCATCGGCCTCTACGCGGATTGCGGCCGCTTCGGCGACGAGCGCGTCGAGGGCGACGCCCAGGTCGCGTTCACCATCTTCGTGGAGGCGGTCTCGGCGACGCAGACGGCGGTCCAGGTCAACACGCGGATGCGCACGGACACGTACACGCGGGGCAGCGGGCCGCCCCGGCCCCGGGCGGGGCTGCCGTGCGCCTCGACCGGCCGCTGGGAGGCGAACCTGCTCGATACCGTGCGGACGCTGCTCAGGCCCTGACATGGCGCGCCCCGCGCCGCGACGTCCGGCGGCCGGCGCGAGGCCGGGCCCCGGCGGCTCCGACGGGCTCGCGGCCCGCCGCCGGGGCCGCCTCCGCGCCCTCCCGTCGGTCGACGAGGTGGTGCGGGCCCTCGACGGGCGCCCGACGGTGTCGCGCGCCCGCGTCGTGGAGGCCGTGCGGGCCGTGCTCGCCGAGCGGCGCCGGGCGGTGCTGACGGCCGTCTCGCTGGCCGAGCTCGACGCGTTGGCGCTCGAGACCCCCGCGCTCCTGCCACCGGTGCGCGCGGCGCTCGACGCGGCCGGCGCCTGGCGACTCGACCGCGTGATCAACGCGACCGGCGTCGTGCTGCACACGAACCTCGGCCGGGCGCCCCTCGGACGGGCGGCGATGGCGCGGGTCGCCCTGATCGCCGCGCGCTACTCGAACCTCGAGCTGGATGTCCGCACGAAGACCCGCGGCTCGCGCTACGGTCACGTGGACGGCCTGCTCTGCCGCCTCTCCGGCGCCGAGGCCTCGCTCGTGGTCAACAACAACGCGGCGGCGGTCCTGCTCGCCCTCGAGTCGCTCGCGCGGGGCCGCGAGGTCGTGGTGTCCCGGGGCGAGCTGATCGAGATCGGCGGCGCCTTTCGGATTCCGGACATCATGGCCCGGTCCGGGGCGCGCTTGGTCGAGGTCGGGACGACGAACCGGACGCGCCTCGCCGACTACGCGAGCGCGATCACGCCGGACACGGCGCTCCTCCTCAAGGTACACCCCTCGAACTACCGGGTGGTGGGCTTCACGGAGAGCGTGCTCACCGCGGAGCTGGCGGCGCTGGGCCGGGCGCACGCGGTCCCGGTGCTCGAGGATCTCGGCTCCGGCTCCTTCCTCGACCTCCGCCCCTGGGGGCTCCCGCGCGAGCCGACCGTGCCGGAGACGGTCGCCGCCGGCGCCGACGTGGTGACCTTCTCAGGCGACAAGCTTCTCGGCGGCCCGCAGTCCGGAATCGTCGTGGGCCGCCGCGCCCTCGTGGAGCGCCTGCGGCAGAACCCGCTCAACCGGGCGCTCCGGATCGACAAGCTCACGCTGGCGGCGCTCGAGGCCACGCTGCGGGCGTACGAGGATCCGGCGACGGCCCCGCGCGAGATCCCGACCCTCCGGATGCTGAGCGAGTCCGCCGCCACCGTCCGGCGCCGCGCGAGCCGCGTCTTCCGGCGCGTGCAGCCGGCCGCCCGCGCCGCGCTCGGACTGACGATCGCGGCCGGTCGGTCGGAGGTGGGCGGCGGCGCGCTGCCCGTGGCGGAGCTCCCGACCGCCGTGCTCGCGCTGGGCGGCTCCGGACAGCCGGCGGGTGCGCTGGAGGCGCGGCTCCGGGCGGGGCGCCTGCCGGTCATCGGTCGCATCGTCGACGACCGGCTGCTGCTGGACTGCCGGACGGTCATGGACGACGAGGTTCCGCTGCTCGCCGCCGCCCTGACGGCGCTCGTCTAGCCCAGCCCGTGCGCCACGTCGTCGCCGGGACCGCGGGTCACATCGACCACGGCAAGTCGAGCCTGGTCCTGGCGCTGACCGGCATCGATCCCGATCGGCTCAAGGAGGAGAAGGAGCGAGGCATCACCATCGACATCGGGTTCGCCCACCTCGACCTCGGGGATGGGCTGACGCTCGGTATCGTCGACGTCCCCGGGCACGAGCGGTTCGTGAAGAACATGCTGGCCGGCGTCGGCGGGATCGACCTCGTCATGCTGATCATCGCGGCGGACGAGGGAGTGATGCCGCAGACGCGGGAACACCTGGCGATCTGCCAGCTGCTCCGGATCCCGACCGGCCTCGTCGTGCTGACCAAGGCGGATCTGGCCGAGCCCGAGTGGCTGGAGCTGGTGCGGGAGGACGTCCGGAGCTTTCTCCACGGGACGTTCCTCGAGGGCGCGCCGATCCTGGCCGTCTCGGCCAAGACGGGCGAGGGGCTGCCGGCGCTCCGGGAGACCCTTGCCGGCCTCGCGCGCGCCGTCCCCGCGCGGGGGACCGACGCCACGTTTCGCCTGCCGATCGACCGCGTTTTCACGATCCGGGGATTCGGCACGGTGGTCACCGGCACGGTCGCGGCCGGCCAGCTCGCGCTGGACGAGCGGGTCGAGGTATATCCCCACGGGCTCCAGGCCAAGGTGCGCGGCATCCAGACGCACGGGCAGCCGGTCCCCGCGGCGGTGGCCGGCCAGCGGGCGGCCGTGAACCTTCAGGGCGTCGAGCGCGCGGCCATCGAGCGCGGCGACGTGCTCTCCCTGCCGGGCCTGCTCCGGCCGACCTACATGCTCGACGCGACGTGCGAGCTCCTGGCCGACGCGCCCGCGCCCCTCCGGACGCGGCAGCGCGTGCGCTTCCACGTCGGCACGAGCGAGGTCATGGCGCGCGTGCATCCCGTGACCGGCGACGCCATCGAGCCCGGACAGGCCGGCTACGTCCAGCTGCGGCTGGAGGCGCCGGTCGTGGCACTGCCGCGGGACCGCTACGTCATCCGGAGCTACTCGCCGATGGTGACGATCGGCGGCGGGGAGCTCCTCGACGTGGTCCCGCCCAAGGCGCGGCGGAGCCCAGCCCTCGCCGGGCGTCTCGGGGTCCTCGAGACGGGCGAGCCCGCCGCGGTCCTCGAGGCCCACATCCGGCGCGTCGGCGGGGGCGGGGCGCGCACGGCGGAGCTCCGGGCGCGAACGCCATTCGGTCCCGAGGCGCTCCGCGCGCATCTCCGCGATCTCGTGGCGCGCGAGCGCGTCTTCGTGATCGACCGCGAGTGGTACGTCCACGCCGAGACCGCGGACCGTCTCCGCCGCGAGGCCGAGACGGCGCTCGCCGCCTTCCACGCGCGCGAGCCGCTCAAGGCGGGGATGTCGAAGGAGGAGCTCCGCACCCGACTCGGGAGCCTCGAGGAGCGGGTCTTCCTCGCGCTGCTCGAGCGGTTCGCCACGGCCGGCGTCCTCGTCGTCGACAAGGACAAGGTCCGGGGCGCGGGACACGCGGTGCGGCTGACGTCGGCCCAGCAGGCGGCGTCCGACCGGCTCGAAGCGGAGTTCCGGGAGGCCGGCGTGGCGCCGCCGACCCTGGACGAGGCGTTCGCGAAGCTCGGGCTCACGGGGTCCGCGGCCCAGGCCATGGCGCAGCTCCTGGTCGACAGCCGGCGGCTCGTGCGCATCCGGGAGGGGCTCTACTTTCACGTCGAGCCCCTCCAGGGGGCGGTCGACCGGGTCGTGGCCTTTCTCCGCGCGCACCGGGAGATTACCCCCCAGCAGATTAAGGATCTCCTCGGCATCTCTCGGAAGTACGCGATTCCCCTGCTCGAGTGGCTCGATGCTCAGCGGCTGACGGTCCGGGTGGGCGACAAGCGGGTCCTTCGGAACGGGGCGGCTGGCGAGGGGGCGGGCTAGCGGGTCGCGATACCGACGCGCCGCCTGGCCGTCGGGGTTGGCGCTGATTGACAGGCCGCCGAAACGGCGTAACGTATGGACCACTTCACGGCGGAGGGCGCGCATGTTCGGTCTGGGCTACCAGGAACTGATGATCATCCTCGTCATCGTCCTGCTCCTGTTCGGGGCGCAGAAGCTCCCCGAGCTGGCCCGGGGCCTGGGGAAGAGCGTCTCCGAGTTCAAGAAGGGGCAGAGCGAGGACGAGCCGACGGCCAAGGCCGAGAAGTCCCACGAGGAGAAGAAGGGCGCCTGACCCCCGCCTGACGGTCCCTCCCCACCCCACCCGCTCCGCCGTGCCTTCCGAGCGCCGACCATGACGGGCTTGGTCGCGTCCGCCAGGCCTCGATCCCTTCCGCGACCGTGGATGCCGCTGGCGGACTGGGCGCTGGCGCTGGGCCTCGCGGCCTTGACGTTCGCGACCCGGTGGCCCTACCGGGGGCGCCTGCTCCCGACCTGGGACGCGGTCCAGTTCGCGCTCGCGCTGGAGCGGTACGACGTGGTGCGGCACCAGCCGCATCCTCCCGGCTACATCCTCTACGTGGCGCTCGCCCGACTCCTCGACGGGCGGATCGGGGATCCCGCCGCGACGCTCGCGGATCTCGCCGTCGTCGCGAGCGCGATCGCGGTGCTCCTGGTCTACCAGCTCGGGTGGCACCTCTACGGGCGCGCCGCGGCCGCGGTGGCCGCGCTCGGGCTCGTCGCGAGCCCGCTGTTCTGGGCATACGGCGTGGTCGGCCTCTCCTACACCACCGAGGCCGCGCTCGCTACCGGGATCGCCCTCGGCGCCTGGCAGATGCGGCGGGGGAGCGCGGGGGCGCTCGTCGGCTCGGCCGTGCTGCTCGGCGTGGCGGGAGGGATGCGCCAGTCGCTGCTGCTGATCATGAGCCCGCTCTGGCTCGGCATGGCGTGGCGCGGGTTCCGCCGACCCCGCCCCGTCCTCGGCGGCCTGGGCCTCGTGCTCCTCACGACCGCGGCCTGGCTCGCGCCGATGCTGTGGCTGACCGGCGTCGAACGCTACTGGGCCGCCACCGTCGAGCTCTACGAGTCGACGGTCCGGGCCACCGCCTTTCCCGGCGAGGGCTGGACGCGGAACGTGACAGGGCTGGGCGAGGCGGGCCTCGTCGGGGTCGGCCTCTTCCTGCCCGTTCTGGCGTGGGGGCTGCGCCGGGCGCCGGGCCGCCTCATGTGTGGCGGCGACCGCGCGCTCCTCTTCGCCCTCTGGACGCTGCCGGCGCTCGCCGTCTACGCCCTGGTGCATCTGGGCCAATCCGGGTATCTCCTGACGGTCCTCCCGGCCGGCTACCTCCTGGTGGGCCGGACGCTGACGGAGCTGGCGCCGTCGGGTCGGGGCGTCCGCGCGCCCGGCGGCTGGCGCGGCGCCGTGGCGGGCCTGATCCTCGCCGGCGCGCTCGGCGCGCACGTGGCCTTCTTCACCGCCGCGGGTCCCGTGGACGCGCCGACCGTGACGGCCGATGCGTCGTGGGGCACGCGCGCGGCGGCGGAGCTCCGGGCGCTCTACCGGTTCCGGCTCTGGAGCCACACGGCCGCCGGGCTCGCCGAGCAGGAAGCCGTGATCGGCGACTACGTGGCGGCCATCCGGCGCCGGTTCGATCCCCGCGACACCGTGCTCGTGACGGAGCTCGGCAACCCGCGCTCGTATCCCTGGTTCCGTCACGTCATGTACTACCTGCCCGAGTACGCGGTCTACCATCTCCGGCTCGGCGAGGCGGTGCCCGGCTACCTTGCCTCGCGCGAGCTCGACAGCATGGCGGCGGTGCCCGAGCGGCGCGTGCCGCTGCCCGTCACGACCCGCCGGCTCGTCTGGGTCGTCGACGAGTGGCACCCGGCCCTGCCGAGGCCGGCCGGGCTCGAGGTGCGGGCGCTGCCCCACGGCCGCTCGCTCTACGTGCTGCGGATTCGCCGAGGCGGGGTCGAGCATGCCGGCTATCAGCTGGTTCCCGTGACGGCGGTCGCGCGCCTCCGCTAAGACGCCGCGTGGCCGCGCGGTCGTCCCCCGCCGGCCTCGACCGATGGGACGTCCTGCTCCTCGTCGCGGGCGCGCTGGCCGTCGTCCTGTTCCTCCGCGCGGAGGGCCGGATCGCCGGCGCCGCGGGCCTGCCGCTCGACGACGGCTGGATCCACCTCCAGCTCGCGCGGAACTTGGCGACGGGCGGCGGGTTCGCCATCAACCCGGGCGAGCCGGTCCCGGCCTCGACGGCGCCGCTCTGGAGCGTGGCCCTCGCGAGCCTCCTCGTGGTCGGGGTGCCGGGCCTGGCGGCCGCGAAGGCGCTCGGGCTCGCCTGCGGAGCCGCCACGGCGCTCGCGACCCGGCGCCTCGCGGGCGCCGCCGGCCTCCGCCCGGGCCTCGCCTGGGGCGCGGGCCTCGCCGTCGCGACGCTCGGTCGTCTGGTCTGGGGCGCGCTCTCGGGCATGGAGGTTCCCCTCGCCGCCCTCTGCGTGGCGACCGGCGCGTGGGCCGTCGCTGTCGATCGGCCCGGGCTCGGGGCCGCGGGGCTCGGGCTCGCGACGCTGGCGCGGCCCGAGGCTGGCCTCCTGGTCGGCCTGCATGTCCTGAGCGCCGGCCGCGGACGGGAGGCGCTCCGCCGGGGGGCCATCGCGCTCGCGATCCTCGCCCCGGCGATCGCGTTCAACCTCGCCACGGGGGGTCGGCTCGTGCCGGCGTCCGCCGCCGCGAAGGTCGAGGGCGGGCTCCTCGGGCAGACCGAGGGACTCCGGGACGCGTGGGCCGTGGCCGCGCGCCAGAGCCCGGCGTTCCTCGTCGAGTGGAGCGGCGTCCTCTTCCGGGATCACCTCGCGCTGCCGGCGCTCGTCGGCGTCGGCCTCGTCGCGGGCCGCGCGGGTCGCCTCCGCTGGATGGTGGCGGCGTTGCTCGTCCACCCGATCGCCGCGGCCCTCGTCGCGCCGTATCGGGGCCCCGGCTTTCAGAGCGGGCGCTACTCCTCGCACCTGCTCCCCCTCGCGGCCGTCGTGGCGCTGCTCGGCCTCGATCGCGTCCTCGGGTGGCTCCCAGGCCCGGGCATGCGTCGCCTGCTCGTGGCCTTCCTGCTCGTGGGGCTCGCGTGGCGATTGCCGGCGGGGGCCGAGGCCTACGCGTGGGGCGTGCAGAACATCAACGCCATGCAGGTGGAGCTCGGCCGCTGGGTCGCCGCCCGGACGCCGTCGGACACGCTCGTCGCCCTCAACGACGTCGGCGCGCTCTCGTACTACGGCCGGCGCCGGGTGATCGACCTCGTCGGGCTCGCCACGCCCGAGATCCTGCCCTATCGCCGACAGGGCGAGGCGGGCCTGCTCCGCTACCTCGGCCGTCGGTGCCCGGAGTATCTGGTCGTCTTTCCGGCCTGGTTCCCCGAGCTGACCGCTCGCGCGGATCTGTTCCGGCCGGTGACGGAGGTCACCCTCGCCCACAACGTGGTCGCCGGCGCCGCGACGATGACGGTGTACGAGACGGCCTGGCACCGCGATCATCGGCCCGCGCCGCTCCCCTGCCCGGCCGCCGCGGGCGGCTGAGCGGTCGGCCCGGCGGCGCGCGTCGCCGGGCGTCGCGCGCCCCTCGGCCGACGGCGCGTTCCTTGACACAAATACGCGTGGATGCTACGCTTTCGAGGACTGCGCGGCGGGCGGCTGCCGCGCAGTTTTCACTCGCATGGACTACAAGGCGACCCTCCATCTCCCGCGGACCGACTTTCCCATGCGGGCGAACCTGCCCCAGCGGGAGCCGGAGTTCCTGCGTCGCTGGGAGGCTCTCGACCTCTACGCCGAGCTCCGTGCGCGCGGCCGGGGTCGTCCGCTGTGGATCCTTCACGATGGCCCGCCCTACGCCAACGGGAACATCCACATCGGCACCGCACTCAACAAGGTTCTCAAGGACATCGTGGTGAAGTCGCGCACCATGCTGGGCCACGATGCCGTCTACGTGCCCGGCTGGGATTGTCACGGACTGCCCATCGAGCACCAGGTCGACAAGGAGCTCGGGCTCGACAAGCCCGGAAGCGACGTGCGCCAGGCCATGGACCCGGTGGAGAAACGCCGCCGCTGCCGCGCCTACGCGCTCCGGTTCATCGACATCCAGCGCGAGGAGTTCCGGCGGCTCGGGATCTTCGGGGACTGGTCGCACCCCTATCTCACGATGGTGCCCGCGTATCAGGCGACGATCGTCCGCGAGTTCGGGCGGTTCGTCGGCAACGGGCTCGTCTACAAGGGCCTCAAGCCCGTCCACTGGTGCATGCACTGCAAGACGGCGCTCGCCCAGGCGGAGGTCGAGTACGAGGAGCAGTTGACCCCGTCGGTCTACGTGAAGTTCCCGCTCGTGGCGCCCGCGCCCGGGCTCGTCGGCGCCCCGCGCCAGTCGGTCGTGATCTGGACGACGACTCCCTGGACGCTGCCCGCCAACCTGGCGGTCGCCGTGAACCCGAGCGAGAAGTACGTGGCCCTCGACACGGGCGACGAGACGCTCCTCGTGGCCGCGGGCTTGGCAGACCAGTTCGTCCGGGTGGCCCGGCTCACGTCCGCGCGCCGCCTCCGGACCTTCGAGGGGGCGGAGCTGGCCGGGCTCGAATACCGCCACCCCTGGATCGAGCGGACCGGCCGCATCGCGGCCGCCCCGTTCGTCGCGATGGACGCGGGCACCGGCCTGGTCCACATCGCGCCGGGCCACGGCGAGGAGGACTACGAGCTCGGCCGGTCGCTGGGGCTCCCGATCTACAACCCGGTCGACGACGACGGGCGCTTCATCCCGGAGGTCGCGCACTTCGCCGGCCTCACGGTGTGGGACGCGAATCCGAAGATCGTCGCGCTCCTCAAGGAGCGCGGGGCGCTGGTCGCCGAGGTGCCGCTCACCCACACCTACCCGCACTGCTGGCGCTGCAAGAACCCGACGCTCTTCCGGGCCACCGAGCAGTGGTTCATCACGCTCGACCAGGCGCTGCGCGGGGGCGCCGCCGGGACCCTGCGCGAGCAAGCGCTGGCCGCGATCCCGACCGTGCGCTGGATCCCGGCGTGGGGCGAGGAGCGCCTCACCAACATGATCGCGCACCGCCCCGACTGGACGATCTCGCGCCAGCGCGTCTGGGGGGTCCCGATCGTCGCGTTCTACTGCGAGGCGTGCGGGACGGTGCTCCTCGAGGAGCGGATCGTCGAGCACGTCGCGGCGCGGATGGAAGCCGGCGAGGGGGCCGACGAGTGGTACCTGCGCGCCGCGTCGGAGCTGCTTCCCGCCGGGACGGCCTGCGGGAAGTGCGGGGGCCGGGCGTTTCGGAAGGAGACCGATATCCTGGACGTCTGGTTCGACTCCGGGTGCAGCCATGCCGCGGTCCTCGAGCGGCACCCCCAGCTCCGGTGGCCGGCGGACCTTTACCTCGAGGGCTCGGACCAGCATCGCGGGTGGTTCCATTCCTCCCTGCTCGAGGCAGTGGGCACGCGCGGGCGGCCGCCGTATCGCGCCGTCCTCACGCACGGGTTCGTGGTCGACGGTGCGGGGCGGAAGATGTCGAAGTCCCTCGGCAACGGTGTCGATCCCGCCGAGGTGATCGCGAAGTACGGCGCCGAGGTACTCCGCCTGTGGACGGCCGCCGCGGACTACACCGAGGACATCCGGGTCTCCGACGAGATTCTCGGCCAGCTGGCGGAGGCCTATCGGCGCGTCCGGAACACGTGCCGGTTCCTGCTCGGAAACCTGGCCGACTTCGATCCGGCGCGGGACGCGATACCGGATCGCGCGCTCACGGGCCTGGACGGCTGGGCGATGCTCCGCCTCCACCGGACGATCGACCGCGTGCGCCAGGCGTACGAGGCGTACGAGTTCCACCTCGCCTTCCAGAGCCTCCACAACTTCTGCGCGGTGGACCTGTCGGCCCTCTACCTCGACGTTCTGAAGGATCGGCTCTACACCTCGGCGGCGAACGCCCCCGGGCGCCGGGCCGCCCAGACCGCGTGCTACCGCATCCTCGACGCGCTTGTCCGTCTCATGGCGCCCATCCTCACGTTCGCGGCCGAGGAGGTCTGGGACCACTTCCGCGTGGCCGACAAGGCGCCGAGCGTCCACCTGACCGACTTCCCCGCAGTCGATGGCGCATGGCTCGACGAAAGCCTGGAGCGCACCTGGGACACGCTATTGCGGGTCCGCGGGGAGGCGGGGAAAGCGCTCGAGCAGGCCCGCGCGGCGAAGCTGATCGGGGCGGCGCTCGATGCCCACGTCACCCTCTACGTCAGCGACCCGGATCTCCAGCGGGTCGTGGCGGACGAGCCCCTCCTCCGGGAGCTCCTCATCGTGTCGCAGGCCTCGATCGTGCGAGGCGCGCCGCCGTCGGAGCTGACGACGGGACGGGACCGCATCGTCCTGACGCAGACGGGGCTCGCGGGCCTCGCGGTCGAGGTCCGGCACGCGGACGGCAAGAAGTGCGGGCGGTGCTGGACGTGGAGCCTCGCGGTTGGCCGGGATCCGGAGCACCCGGACCTCTGCGAGCGCTGCCTGCCGATCATTCGCGCGGACACGGCCTGATGCCCCTCGTCCTCGGGCTGGCGGCGCTGGTGTTCGTTGCCGACCAGCTCACCAAGAAGTGGGTGCTCGCGCGCCTGGACGCCGTCCACCCCGTGGTGGTGATCCCGGACCTCTTCCACCTCGTGCTGGTCATGAACCCGGGGGTCGCCTTCGGCATCTTTGCGGGCGTCCCCCCCCGCTGGCGCTGGATCGTGACCCTGTTCTCGCTGACGGCCCTGGCGCTGCTCGCATCCCTGGCCTTCCGGATCCTGCCGCGGGGCAGCGTTCTGGCCCGCGTGGCCATCGGGCTCGTGTTCGGCGGCGCCGCCGGCAACCTCCTCGACCGCTGGCGGTTCGGCGCGGTCGTGGACTTCATCGACGTCTTCTGGCGCAGCTACCACTGGCCGGCGTTCAACGTGGCCGACTCGGCGATCACCGTGGGCGTGTCGCTCCTGGCCGCCGAGCTGGCCTTCGGGCGGGACGATGTCCCGCGGCGAGGCCCCGCCGACGCCTGAGGCGGGCGAGGCTCCCGGCGCGCCGGCGCCCCGGAGCTTCGTGGTCGAGCCCGCGGCCGCGGGGACCCGGCTCGATCGCTTCCTGCAGGCGCGCGCGGCCGACCTCTCGCGCACGCGGCTCCAGGCGCTGATCGCGACGGGACGGGTCCGGGTGGCCGGCGAGCGTGCCAAGGCGAGTCACCGGCTGCGCGCCGGCGCGCGCGTCACGGTCGAGGTTCCGCCCCCCGAGCCGATGGCGCTCGCGCCCGAGCCCATCCCGCTCGATGTCGTCTACGAGGACGCGGACCTCCTGGTGGTGAACAAGCCCGTGGGACTCGTGGTGCACCCGGGCGCCGGGCATCGGACGGGAACGCTGGTGCACGCGCTCCTGGCGCACTGCGGCCCGGAGCTCTCCGGCGTCGGGGGGACCCGGCGGCCCGGGATCGTCCACCGGCTCGACCGGGGGACCTCCGGGCTTCTCGTCGTGGCCAAGAACGACCAGGCGCACCTCGGGCTCGCGCGCCAGCTCAAGGCGCGGAGCGTCGAGCGGCGCTACCTGGCGCTCGTGCACGGCCGGCTCTCGTCCGGGGCGGGAGTGGTCGAAACGGCGATCGGCCGGGACCCGCGCGACCGGCTCCGGATGGCGGTGCGGCCGGCCGGGGCGGGCCGGCCGGCGCTCACGCGCTACCGCGTCCTTGAGGCGTTCGGCCGCCCCACGCCCCTGGCGCTCCTCGAGGCCACCCTCGGGACCGGGCGGACGCACCAGATCCGCGTCCACCTGGCGCATCTGGGGGTGCCCGTCGTCGGCGACCGGACCTACCGGCGGCGCGGCACGCCGCCGCCCGACCGGGAGCTTGCCGGCTACGTGGCCGCGCTCGGCGGTCAGGCGCTCCACGCCGCGGTGCTCGGGTTCAGCCACCCGGCCAGCGGCGCCTGGCACCGCTTCGAGGTCCCGCCCCCGCCGGCGTTTGCCGCGCTCCTGACCTGGCTGCGCGCGCTGCCGGGGACCGCCGGCCCGCCTCCCCGCGTGCGTTAAGATCGAGGCCATGGCTGCGCGCGGACGACAGAACGGTGGGCGCCGGGTCGTCGCGATCGGGGGCGGCACCGGCCTCCCCGTGATCCTGACGGCGCTCAAGCGCTACCTCGGCGGTCACGTCACGTCGTTGACGGCGGTCGTCACGGTCACCGACGACGGCGGCAGCTCCGGTCGCCTCCGGGAGGAGTTCCAGGTGCTTCCCCCGGGAGACATCCGGAACTGCCTCGTCGCCCTGGCGGAGGTCGAGCCGCTGATGGCGGAACTCTTCCAGTTCCGGTTCCCGGGCGACGGGCAGCTCGCGGGCCACAGCTTCGGGAACCTCTTCCTCGCGGCCCTCACCCAGGTCACGGGGAACTTTCTCCACGCGATCCGCATCTCTGGCAAGGTGCTGGCCGTGCGGGGAACGATCCTGCCCTCGACGCTCGACGTCGTGCGACTCGGCGCCGAGCTGGCCGATGGCCGCCGCGTCTTGGGGGAGTCCAACATCGCGCGCCAGGGCGTGCCCATCCGGCGCGTCTTCCTCGAGCCGGGTGACGTCCGGGCCCTGCCGGAAGTGTTCGAGGCCATCGCCCACGCCCACGTGGTCGTTCTGGCCCCGGGCTCGCTCTACACGAGCCTGATCCCGAACCTTCTGGTCGGAGGGGTCGCCGACGCGCTGCGAGCCGCGGCGGCGCTCAAGATCTGCGTGGCGAACCTCATGACGGAGCCCGGAGAGACGGAGGGCATGTCGCTCGGGGACCACCTGGAGGCCGTGTACGCGCACGGCGGCCGCGGGGTGATCGACGGCATCGTGGTGCACGGACGCCCGTTTCCGCCGGACGTGGTGGCCCGCTACGCGCGGGCGGGCGCGAGCCCGGTCCGGACCGACCGGGAGCGCGTGCGCGCGCTCGGGGTCTGGCTCACCGAGGCCGACCTGGCGGGGCCGACCGAGCTGGCCCGCCATCATCCCGAGAAGCTCGGCCGGGTCCTTGCGCGGCTCATCGGGCACGGTGGCCCTCTTCGACGGCCGGTGACGGTCCGTGGCTAGGCGAGGCCCGAGCGGCCCCTCGCGGGCGCGTCCCGTCCCGCGCGCGACCTGGGCCGTGGTCCTGGCCGCGGGCGAGGGCAAGCGCATGCGGTCGGGCCGGCCGAAGATCCTCCACCTGCTGGGAGGCCAGCCGCTGATCCGCTATCCGGTGGGGCTCGTGCGGCAGTTCGGGATCTCGGGCGCGGTCGTCGTGGTCGCGCCCGCGGCCGCGGCCGTCCGCGCGGCGCTCGCGGACCTCCAGGTGAGCTTCGTGGAACAGCCGGAGCCCCGAGGCACGGGCGACGCCCTCCGCCGGGCGCGGTCGGCGGTGCCGGAGGCCGCGACCGAGCTCCTGCTCCTGTACGGGGACGTGCCGCTCCTCCGAGGGGAGACCCTCGATGCCCTCCTCGCCCGCCACCGGGTGCGCCGCGCGGTCGCCACCCTCCTGACGTTCGTCCCGGCCGATCCGACCGGCTACGGGCGCGTCCGCCGAGGCCGGGACGGGCGCGTCCGCGCGATCGTGGAGGAGCGCGACGCGACGCCGGTCGAGCGGCGGGTCCGCGAGTGCAACTCGGGGATCTACTGTTTCGATCCTCGTCGGCTGTGGCCGGCGCTCGAGGCCGTTGCCCGCCGGGCGCCCGACAACGCGCAGGGCGAGGTGTACCTGACGGACGTGATCGGCCACCTGGCGCAGCGCGGGGGCCGGATCGAGGCCGTGCGCGTGACGGACCCGCTCGAGGTCGCCGGGGTCAACGATCGCCGGCAGCTCGCCGCCCTCGAAGAGCTCCTTCGCTCGCGCACCCTCGCGGGGCTCATGGCCGCGGGAGTCACGGTGGTCGATCCGGCGGTGACCTACGTCGACACGACCGTCACGATCGGCCGCGACACGGTGCTGCAGCCCGGCGTGCGCCTCGCCGGTCGCACGGCGATCGGGGCGGAGTGCGTGATCGGGACGGGCTCCCAGCTCACCGACACGGTCCTCGGGGATCGCGTGACCCTCCGTCCCTACTGCGTGCTCGACGGGTCCCGGGTGGAGGCGGACGCGACGCTGGGCCCGTTTGCCCGCCTGCGCCGCGGCACGGTCGTCGGGCCCGAGGCCGAGATCGGCAACTTCATCGAGCTCAAGCAGGCCACCATCGGCCGGCGCGTGAAGGCGCACCATGTCGGGTACATCGGCGACGCCACGGTGGGGGAGGGCGCCAACATCGGCGCCGGCGTTATCACGTGCAACTACGACGGCGAGCGGAAGCACGAGACCCGCATCGGCGCGCGCGCGTTCGTGGGGACGAACGCGAGCCTGGTGGCCCCGCTGGCGATCGGCGACGACGCGTACGTGGGCGCCGGGTCCGTGGTCACCCGGGACGTCCCGCCCGGCGCCCTGGCGATCGAGCGGGCGACACAGGTCGTCAAGGAGGGCTGGCGGGAGCGGCGCCGGGGACGCCCGAAGGCGGAGACCCCCCCGGAGGGCTCGGCCTCCTGATCGCCCCAGGGGCGGTCCCAGGTCAGCCAGGGTCCCCCTGGGTGAAACGCGGCCGCAGTCGGGAGGTTGCGTGGCGGCAACAGTTCGCCACCCTCACCTCGGTCAACGCGCCGGTTGACAGCAGGTGTTGACCCCCTAGGTAGCCAAACGACAGCGAAGGACGAGACCTAGCCGGCGGCACCGCGATCGTCGGCTCTGAGTCTCCCTGCCGGCTGGCCGGGAGCTGCCGCCCCCCTGGACTGGCACGCCGGTTGCTCTTATCCTGGCCAGACTTACATCCCCAGTGAGGTGACGAGGCGATGTGTGGGATCGTCGGCTACATCGGTTCGGCCGGGGCCACCGGCATCATCCTGGACGGGCTCAAGCGGCTCGAGTACCGCGGGTACGACTCCGCGGGCATTGCGGTCGTGACCGATGGTGTGCTCCAGGTTCGGCGGAGCGCCGGCCGGCTCCGCAACCTGGAGGCCGTGCTCCGGGAGCGCCCGCTCGACGGCCCCCTCGGGATCGGCCACACGCGGTGGGCGACCCACGGCCGGCCGTCCGAGGAAAACGCCCACCCCCATACCGACTGCACCGGCTCCATCGTCGTCGTCCACAACGGGATCCTGGAGAACTACCTCCCCATCAAGACCCGGCTCCAGGCAGAAGGCCACACGTTCAAGTCGGAGACCGATACCGAAGTCCTGGCGCACTTGGTCGAACAGCACTGGGCCGAGGCCGGCGGGCTCGCCGAGGCGGCGCGCCGCGCGCTCCAGGAGGTCCATGGCGCGTACGCGGTCGGCGTGGTCTCCGACCGGGAGCCCGGGGCGTTGGTGGCGGCCAAGACCGGGGCCGGCGGTGTGGTGGTGGGGCTGGGCGAGGGCGAGTACTTCGTGGCGTCGGACGTCCCCGCCATCCTGGCCCACACGCGCGACGTGCTGATTCTCGAGGACGGTGAGATGGCGGTCGTGACCCGGGACGGCGTGCGACTCCAGACGCTCGCCGGCCGGCCGGTCGAGCGGCCGGTGACGCACATCACGTGGGACCCGATCATGGCCGAGAAGGGCGGGTATCGCCACTTCATGCTCAAGGAGATCTACGAGCAGCCCCGGGCGATCACCGACACCTTCCGGGGCCGGATCTCCCCAGAGACCGGCGACTGCTTCCTGCCGGATCTGAACCTCACCCGGGAGGACCTCCGGGGGGTCGCGCGCGTCGTCCTGGTCGCGTGCGGCACCTCGTACCACGCCGCGCTCGTGGGGCGCCAGATGATCGAGCGCCTGGCGGGGATCCCGGCGGAGGCGGACATCGGGTCCGAGTTCCGGTACCGGGACCCGCAGGTGGGCCCCGACACGCTGGTGGTCGCCCTCTCGCAGTCGGGGGAGACGGCGGATACGCTCGGGGCGGTGCAGGCCGCCAAGGCCAAGGGCGCGACGGTCGTCGCCGTCTGCAACGTGGTGGGGAGCGCGCTGGCGCGCGAGGCGCACGGGGTCCTGTACGTCCACGCCGGGCCCGAGATCAGCGTCGCCTCGACGAAGACCTTCACCGCGACCGTGACTGCGCTCCACCTGCTGGCGCTGCACCTCGGTCGCGTCCGCGAACGGGTGTCGCCGGAGGCGGGCCGCCGCTACCTGGCCGAACTCCTCGAATTGCCGCGCCTGGTCGAGGCGGCGCTCGGCACCGAGGAAGCGATCGCCGACCTGGCGCGGTCGCTCGGGCACTACCGCGACTTCCTCTACCTGGGGCGGGGGCTCCACTACCCGCTCGCCCTCGAGGGCGCGCTCAAGATGAAGGAGCTCTCGTACGTCCACGCCGAAGGCTATCCGGGCGGGGAGATGAAGCACGGCCCGATCGCTCTCATCGACGCGGACATGCCTGTTGTGGCCCTGATGCCCCGGGACGGCAGCTACGACCGCATGCTGGCGAACATCGAGGAGGTGCGGGCGCGCGACGGTCTCCTGATCGCGCTCGCGCATCCCGATGACGCGCTGATCGCGACCAAGGCGCGGCACGTGCTCCGCGTGCCCCCCGCGGGCGAGCTCCTGAATCCGGTCGTCATGGCGGTTCCGCTCCAGCTCCTCGCCTACCACGTCGCGGTGCGCCGAGGCTGTGACGTCGACCAGCCGCGGAATCTCGCCAAGAGCGTGACGGTCGAGTAATCCGCGCGCGCCGGGCCGCCCGCCGCCCTTCCGGTGTACTCTGGCTCCTCGTGAGCCTCAGTGCGCCGCTCGGTAGGGGCTCGGTCGACGGGCTCCCCTCGGCCCGGTGTCGTTCCTGATGGCGGAGCCGCGGGATTCGCTCGACGAGCCCGGCGTCGCGCGGCTCCTCGCCGGGCTCAATCCCGTCCAGCGGGAAGCGGTGGTCCACGTGGACGGCCCGCTCCTCATCCTGGCCGGGGCAGGCAGCGGCAAGACCCGTGTCATCGCGCACCGGATCGCGTACCTCGTGGCCCGCGGCGTGGACCCGCGGCGCATCCTGGCCGTCACGTTCACGAACAAGGCGGCGGGCGAGATGGCGCTGCGGGTGGCGGCCATCCTCGCCGACCGGCCCGGCGGGGGGCGCCCCCCGCTGGTCGCCACCTTCCACGCCGCGTGCGCGCGCCTGCTCCGCGCGGAGATCCACCATCTCGGGTATCCCCGGTCCTTCGTGATCTACGACGAGGATGACCGGCTCGCGCTCGTGCGGGAGTGCTACAAGGAGCTCGGGCTCGACGAGCGGGCGCTCGCCCCGGCGGCGGCGATCGCCCGGATCTCGCGGGCCAAGAACCAGCTCCTCGGGCCGGAGGCGGTCGAGGAGGCGGCCCGAGGGCCGCGCGACGCCGACGTGGCCCGGCTCTACGCCCGGTACGCGGACCGGCTCCGGGCCCTGGGGGCGGTCGACTTCGACGACCTTCTCGGACTGACGGTCGAGCTCTTCGCCCGGCACCCAGAGATCCTCGAGTACTATCGCGACCGCTGGCGCTACGTCCTGGTCGACGAGTACCAGGACACCAACGCCGCCCAGTACCGGCTGCTGCGTCAGCTCACAACCGTTCACCGGAACCTCTGCGTCGTCGGGGACCCCGACCAGTCCATCTACCGGTTCCGAGGCGCGGACCTCCGGAACATCCTGGATTTCGAGCGGGACTTCCCGGGATGCCGCGTGGTGCGCCTCGAGCAGAACTACCGCTCGACCGGCCGGATCCTGGAGATCGCCGCGGGGGTGATCGCGCACAACCAGGCGCGCAAGGACAAGGGCCTCTGGACCGAGAACGCCCAGGGCGAGCCGGCGCGGCTCTTCAGGGCCCGGGACGAGGCCGAGGAAGCGCTCTGGGTGGCGCGGACCGTGGCCGAGCTCCGCGGGGACGGCCAGCCTCTCGACGGCGTCGCCGTCCTCTACCGCACGAACGCCCAGTCGCGCGTGCTGGAGGACGTTTTCCGGGTGGCGGGGCTGCCTTATCACATCGTCGGCAGCGTCCGCTTCTACGAGCGGCGGGAGATCAAGGACGCCCTCGCGTACCTCCGGCTCGTTACGAACCCCGCGGACGACCTCGCGTTCCGGCGCGCGCTGGGCGCCCCCCCGCGCGGGATCGGGCGGGCCACGCTCGGCCGTCTCGAGGATCTCGCGGCGGCCGCTGGCGCGCCGCTCCTGGCCACGGCGGCGCGCGCAGCGACGGAGCTCGGGGGCCGGGCGGGCCGGGCGCTGGGCGAGCTCGTGCGGCTCGTCGCCGAGCTCACGGCGACGGCGGCCGCGCCGGGGCCGCTGGGCGAGCGCGTGGCGGAGGTCGTCGAGGGGAGCGGGCTTCGCGCCGCCCTCCGCCGGGAGGGCACGGCCGAGTCCGAGAGCCGGCTCGAGAACCTGGACGAGCTGGTCGTCGCCGCCGAGGAGTTCGCCGCGCGGCCGGAGGGCGGCGACCTCGGCGAGTTCCTCGACTCCGTCGCCTTGATCGCGGACGTCGACGAGCTCCAGGAGGCGCGTCCCGCCGTCACGCTCATGACGCTGCACTCGGCCAAGGGGCTCGAGTTTCCCGCGGTGTTCCTCACCGGACTGGAGGAAGGCGTCTTCCCGCACGGGCGCGCGCTCGAGGACGAGGAGGGGGTCGAGGAGGAGCGGCGGCTGGCCTACGTGGGCCTCACCCGCGCGAAGGAGCGGCTCTTCCTGTCCTACGCCGCGGAGCGCCGGCTCGGCGGCTACGCGGGCCTGCGCGAGCCCTCGCGCTTCCTCCTGGAGATGCCGGCCGAGGCCGTGGTTCCGATCGGTAGCCGGCGCGCGGAGCCCGGCTCCGGTCGGCCGGCGGCGTGGCCGGGACGCGTGTCGGAGCCCGGCCCGGATCCGGGTCCCGATCCGGCCGACGAGTACCCGCTCCGCGTGGGGGCGCGCGTCCGGCACGCGGGCTGGGGCGACGGGATTCTCACCGGCATCCAGAAGGACGGCGGGGACGTCGTGGTCACCGTGAACTTCGCGTCGGTCGGCCGGAAGCGCCTCCTCCTCCGGTACGCCCCGCTCGAAGAGGTGTAGACTCGGGGAGCGCCCGCCCTCGCGGGCGCGACCGTTTCCGGGCGCCCGATCGGGCCGGTCCCGTGCCCGGTCCGCCGTACCGGGCTCCCGGGCCTCACACCGACCGGTGGGTCCGCCACGAGGGTCACATGAGCGACGTGAAGATCACGCTGGCCGAGGTGGAGCACGTCGCGCGCCTGGCGCGCCTGGCCCTCGGCGCCGACGAGAAGGACCGGATGCGGAGCCAGCTCGACGCGATCCTCGGCTACGTCGAGCAGCTCCGTCGCGTCGACACGACCGGCGTCGAGCCCACCGCGCACGTCCTCCCCCTCGTGAACGTCATGCGCGAGGACGAGGTGCGGCCGTCCTACCCGGCGGAGGCCATGCTCGCGAACGCGCCCGACGCGGACGCGGGACAGTTCCGGGTGCCGCGCATCCTGGAGGAGTGATACGGTGGAGGACGGGACCGGGCTCACCATCCACGAGACGGTGGCGGCGCTCCGCGAGGGGCGCTTCACCGCGCGGGCCCTGGTCGACGCCTACCTCGGACGGATCGTGGCGCTCAACGAGACGCTGGGCGCCTACCTGACGGTCGTGGCGGAGTCGGCGCGTGCCCAGGCCGAGGTGGTGGACGAGCGCCTCCGGCGCGGCGACCCCGTGCGGCCGCTGGAGGGCGTGCCGCTCGCGATCAAGGACGTGCTCTGTACCCGCGGGATTCGCACCACCTGCGGCTCCCGCATCCTCGACGCCTTCGTGCCGCCGTACGACGCGACCGCGATCGTGCGCCTCAGCGGCGACGGCGCCATCCTGCTCGGCAAGACCAACTGCGACGAGTTCGCGATGGGCTCCTCGACGGAAAACTCGGGATACCGCGTCACCCGCAACCCGTGGGGCCTCGACCGGGTCCCCGGCGGCTCGTCCGGCGGATCCGCGGCGGCCGTCGCCGCCGATCTCGCGGCCGGCGGCCTCGGCACCGACACCGGCGGCTCGGTGCGGCAGCCGGCCGCCCTCTGCGGGGTGGTCGGGCTCAAACCCACCTGGGGCCGGGTGTCCCGCTACGGGCTGATCGCCTTCGCCTCGTCGCTCGACCAGATCGGGCCGCTGGCCAAGGACGTGCGGGACGCCGCGCTCTTGCTGGAGACCATCGCGGGCCCCGATCCGCTGGACTCCACCGCGGCGGGCGAGCCGGTCGGCGACTACCAGGGCGCCGTGACCCGGGGTGTCGGGGGCCTCACGCTCGGCATCCCGGACGAGTACTTCGTGGCCGGGCTCGACCCGGAGGTCGAACACGCGGTGCGCGAGGCCATCCGAGTCCTGGAGCGGTGCGGCGCGCGGACCCGGCGCGTGTCCTTGCCCCACACCGACGCGGGCGTGGCCACCTACTACATCGTGGCGCCGGCGGAGGCCTCATCGAACCTCGCGCGCTACGACGGGGTCAAGTACGGGCTCCGGGCGGCCGACGGACGGGACCTGGTCTCGATGACCGCGCGCACGCGCGCGACGGGCTTCGGCCCCGAGGTGCGGCGCCGGATCATGCTGGGCGCCTACGTGCTGTCGGCCGGGTACTACGACGCCTACTACGCGAAGGCGCAGCGCGTGCGGACGCTGATCCGCCGGGACTTCGAGCGGGCCTTCGCCACGGTCGACGCGATCGTGTCGCCGACGGCGCCCACCCCGGCCTTCAAGATCGGCGAGAAGACCGACGATCCGATCGCGATGTACCTGAACGACGTCTTCACGATCCCGGCGCCGCTGGCCGGCGTGCCGGCGATCTCGGTCCCGTGCGGCTTCTCGCTCGCCGGGCTGCCGATGGGCCTCCAGGTGATCGGCAAGCCCTTCGACGAGGCGACCCTCTTCCGCGTGGCGGGCGCCTACGAAGGGGCGCGGGGAGCGACGCGGCGCCGACCGGCGCTCCAGCCCGTCCCCGGCGGGGACCCCGCATGACTCCCACCTGGGAGACCGTCATCGGCCTCGAGGTCCACGCGCAACTCCTGACGCGCTCGAAGATGTTCTGCGGCTGCGCCACGGCCTTCGGCGCCCCGCCGAACTCCCAGACGTGCCCCGTCTGCCAGGGGATGCCGGGCGTCCTCCCGGTCATCAACCGGCGCGCCATCGAGTTCGGGATCCGGACGGCCCGCGCGCTCCACTGCCGGATCAACGGGGCGTGCCGCTTCGCCCGGAAGCACTACTTCTACCCCGACATGCCCAAGAACTACCAGATCAGCCAGTACGAGGCGCCGCTGGCCGAGGACGGCTGGCTGGAGGTCGAGGTCGAGGGCGCCGCGCGGCGCATCGGGATCGAGCGCCTGCACCTCGAGGAGGATGTCGGCAAGCTCACGCACGAGGGCGGGGTGTTCGAGACGGCGAGCACGAGCCTGGTCGACTTCAACCGGGCGGGCGTCCCCCTCATGGAGATCGTCTCGCGGCCGGATCTCCGCTCCCCGGTGGAGGCGGCCGAGTACCTCAAGAGCCTGCGGGCCATCGTCCAGTACCTCGGGGTCTGCGACGGGAACATGGAGGCGGGCTCGCTCCGCTGCGACGCCAACGTGTCGGTCCGGCGGGTCGGCGCGAACGAGCTCGGGACGAAGGTCGAGATCAAGAACATGAACTCCTTCCGCCACGTGCGGGACGCGCTCGAGCACGAGGCGGCCCGCCAGGCCCGGGCGCTCGAGCGGGGCGAGCGGGTCGTCCAGGAGACGCGCCTTTGGAACCCGGAGCGGGCTGTCACCGTGTCGATGCGCTCGAAGGAGTACGCGCACGACTACCGGTACTTCCCCGATCCCGACCTGGTCCCGGTCGAGCCCGCGCCGGCGTGGGTCGCCGCCATCGAGGGGGAGCTCCCGGAGCTCCCGCGCCCGCGTCGCCAGCGCCTCGTGGCAGTGTACGGCCTCCCGCCCCACGACGCGGAGCTCCTGACGGGCGACCGCGCGCTGGCCGACTATTTCGAGGAGGCCGTGCGGGTCCACGCGAATCCGAAGGCGCTGGCGAACTGGATCGGATCCGAGCTCCTGCGCGAGCTCAAGGGCGACCCGGCGGCCGTCACAGCCTCCCTCGTCCGTCCCGCGGCACTCGCGCGGCTGGTGGCGCTGGTCGACGCGGGCACCATCAGCGGGAAGATGGCCAAGGAAATCTTCGAGCGGATGGCCCGCAGCGGCGAGGACCCCGACGCGATCGTGCGGCGGGAGGGCTTGCGGCAGGTGGCCGACGAGGGCGCGATCGGCCGGGTGATCGACGAGGTCGTGGCCGCCCATGCGAGCGTCGTCGAGGACTACCGCCGAGGCAAGAAGCAGGCGGCGGGCTTCCTGGTCGGCCAGGTCATGAAGGCCACCCAGGGAAAGGCCAATCCCCAGGTCGTCAACCGGCTGCTGGCGGAGCGCCTCGGGGCCCGCTGAGCCGAGCCGCCCGGGCCGCGCCCGCGCGGGCCTCCCCGCGCCGGACCCCCCAGAAAAGCCGGCGGGCCGGCGGACCCCGGTTCCTATAATGACCGTGGGCCCATGCTCGAGCTCCGCGGCGTCTCCAAGATCTACGGGCGCGCGGCGGGCGGACGCGTCGAGGCGCTGACGGACCTCTCGTTCGAGGTCAAGCCCGCCGAGCTGGCCGTCCTGGCCGGTCCGAGCGGGGCCGGCAAGTCGACCCTGCTCCGCCTGGTCACCGGAGAGGAACGCCCGACGCGAGGCAGCGTCCTCGTCGACGGGACCGAGGTCGGCACGCTCGGCGCGCGCGGCCTGGCGCGCCTCCGTCGGGGCCTCGGCATCCTGAGCCCGGACGGGCGTCTCCTCCCGGACCGCACGGCCCTCGGCAACCTGACCTTCGTCCTGCGCGCCCTCGGCAGCGGGCGGGCGGAGGCGCGCGAGCGCGCCCTCGCCGCGTTGGTCGAGGTCGGGCTCGGCCCGGCGCGAAACGCGCTCCCCCACGAGCTCGCCGTCGGCGAGCGCCAGCGGGTGCTGCTCGCGCGGGCGCTGGTGACCCGTCCGCGGCTCTTGCTCGCCGACGAGCCCACGGCGCTGCTCGACCCCCCGGCGTCCGCAATGGTGGTGATGCTCCTGCGGAGCCTGCCCCTCCGCGGGACCACATGCCTCGTGGCGACCCAGACGACCGAGCTCGCGCGCGCGCTCGACGGACGCGTGCTCCGGCTCGCGGCGGGGCGGCTCCGGCCCGAGGGCGATCCTGTCTAGCTACCTGCTCGGGGCGACGCTCCGAGGGTGCCGGCGAGGTGGCGCGGCCGCCGCGGCCGCCGTGCTGCTCTCGGCGCTCGCGGTGCTCGTGGCGGGCGCGACGCTCGCCGGCGATCTCGCGTTGGGCCTGTCCGAGGCCGCGTGGCGCGCGGATCTCCGCCTGGTGGTCGTGCTCCGGGAGGCCGGCGCGCGGCCGGAGGCGGCGGACGGCCTCGTCGCGCGGGCGCGGGCCCTCCCGGGGGTCGCGGAGCTTCGCTACGTCGGGCCGGCCGTGGCGCTGGCCGAGCTCCGGCGGCTGCTCGGCCCGCGCGGCGAGGGGCTGGACCGCCTCCCGTCCAATCCCTTGCCGCCGCGGCTCGAGGTCACTCCGGCGGCGACGCTGGGCGCCGAAGACCTCCAGGCCCTCGCGGCGGCGCTCGATCGGCTGCCGGGCGTCACCGAGGTGCAGACGGCCTTCGACTGGGTCGAGCCGCTCGCACGACTTCGGCGCGGGCTTCGACTCGGGGGCCTTGCCCTGGCCGGCGCCCTCGGCGTCGCGGCGCTCGCCGCGGCCTCCGGCGCCACCGTCGCCGCGCGGCGGGTGGGGGCCGAGGAGGCGAGCGTGCTGCGCCTCGCTGGTGTGCCGCCGCTCCGTCTGGCGGTGCCCCCCGTGCTCCAGGCTGTCGCCCTGGCGACGCTCGGCTCGCTCCTGGGCCTCTCGCTGCTGCTCCTCGCCTCCGAGCCCGGCGCGCCGTGGGCCGGCAGTTGGCTCCGGGCGGTCCTGGGCCTCGATCCCCTACCGCTCCTCCCGTCCTCGTGGCTGGCGAGCCTGACCGGCGCGGGGGCGGCCCTCGGGCTGGTCGGCGCCCTCGCGGCTGGCCGCGCCTGATCGGGCGGGACGTGACGCCGTCCGGCCGACGCGTCTCGCCTGGCCTCCTGGTCGCGCTCTGGCTCGGGCTGGGCCCTGGCCTTTCCGGCTCCGTCGCCCGTGCCGGGCCTCCCCCGACCGGCCGTCAGAACCTCAAGGCCAAGCAGGACGCGCTCGGCGAGGTCCGCCGCCAGCTCGACGAGGCGCGCGAGCGGGCTTCGGCGGCGCGGCGGCGCGAGATCTCGCTCCTCGCCGAGCTCGAGAGAATCGACCGCACGCTGGCGCAGAAGCGCGGTGCGCTCCAGCAGCTCGATCGCCGCATCGTCCAGGTCGAGGCGGAGCTCGACGCGCTCGAGGGCCGGAAGGATCGCGTGGTGGAGGACCTCGTGGGCCAGCAGGCGGCGCTCTCCGCACGGCTCGTGACGCTCGCCCGGCTGGCCGCGGCGCCCGGGGCGCCCGGCTGGGCCATCGGGGCGGCGGCGCTCACGCGCCAGCGCGCCATCGCCGACCTGGCCGGCATCGCGCGGGACGACCTGGACCGGCTCACGCGCTACGACGCGACCGCCGACCGCCTGACGGCGCGCCAGGAGGCCGCGGGGCGCGCGCGCCGCGAACTCGTCGAGCTTCGAGGCGCAGTGGACACCGAGCGGGCGCAGGTTGCGGCGCAGGCAGAGCGGCGGCGCACACTCCTCGCCGAGACCCGGGAGGACCGCGCCACGCACGAGCGCCTCACCGGGGAGCTGACCGAGGCCGCGCGGCGCCTCGAGACGCTGGTGCGGAGCCTGGCGCGCCGGGCACCGGCGCAGCGCGCGGTGGCGCGTGCCACGCCCGCCCCGGCCCCGGGGCCCGCGGTCGGCTTCGGGCGGGACCGTGGCCAGCTCCCGTGGCCGAGCGACGGGCGCGTGGTGACGGGCTTCGGCCGCGAGACCCACCCGCGCTTCGGGACCGAGACCGTGCGGTCCGGCATCGACATCGAGGCGCCCGAGGGGACGCCGATCCGGGCGGTGGCCGCCGGGACCGTCGCGTATCGCGGGTGGCTAAAAGGTTATGGTAACCTCTTAGTCCTGGATCACGGGGACGGTTACTACACCCTCTACGCGCATGCCTCGCAGCTTCTGGTCGATGAGGGAGACCAGGTGAAGGGCGGCGAGTTGGTCGGCCGAGTCGGCGAGACCGGGTCGGTCGAGGGACCGCGGCTGCACTTCGAGGTGCGTTACCAGAGCCGGGCGGAGGACCCCCAGCTCTGGCTCCGGCGTCGCCCCTGAGCGGCCCGGATCGGCGCCACCCGGTCGTCGTGAAGAAGGAGTCGATGATGCGTGCGGGGAAGCCGGTCGGTAAGGCATTCCTGACGGCGGCGGTGCTCCTGGTGCTGACGCTGTCGCTCGGCGGCACCAGCGCCTCGAAGGGCGTCGACCGCACCGCCACCTACGAGCAGCTCAAGCTCTTCACCGACGTGCTGTCGATCATCCAGAACCAGTACGTCGACGAGACCGAGCCGCGCGAGGTCATCTACGGCGCCGTCCGGGGGATGCTGCGGTCGCTCGATCCCCACTCCTCGTTCATGGACCCGGAGAGCTACCGCGAGATGCAGGTTGAGACCTCCGGGACCTTCGGCGGCCTCGGCATCGAGATCACGATCCGCGACGACGTGCTGACCGTCGTGGCGCCGATCGACGGCACGCCGGCCTGGCGGGCGGGGATTCAGCCGGGCGATCGCATCGTGAAGATCGAGGGGCTCGCCACGAAGGACATGAGCCTGGCCGACGCGGTCAAGAAGATGCGCGGGCCGAAGGGGACGAAGGTCACGATCTCGGTCGCGCGGGAGGGCACCCGGGAGCCGTTCGACGTCGCCATCATGCGCGAGGTCATCCAGGTCCAGAGCATCAAGGCCATGGAGCTCGAGCCGGGGATCGGCTACATCCGCATCCGGCAGTTCCAGGAGCGGACGGCGCCGGATCTCGTCGCGGCCGTCGAGAAGTTCGACAAGGGTGGCCAGCTGGCGGGGCTCATCGTGGACGTCCGGTACAACCCGGGCGGGCTCCTCTCCGCGGCCGTGGAGGTCTCGGAGGAGTTTCTCGGTGACGGCAAGCTGATCGTCTACACCGAGGGACGGGTCCGGAACCAGAACATGCGGTTCACCGCGCACGCGAAGCACGCGATCACGGACGTCCCGCTGGTGGTGCTCGTCAACGGAGGCTCGGCGTCGGCGTCGGAGATCGTGGCGGGGGCGATCCAGGATCACGGCCGCGGGGTGGTCATCGGCCAGCAGACCTTCGGCAAGGGGTCGGTGCAGACCATCATCCCGCTCTCGGACGGCTCGGGGCTCCGGCTCACGACCGCGCGCTACTACACGCCGAAGGGCCGCTCGATCCACGGGAAGGGCATCACCCCAGACATCGTGATCGACCCGCCGAAGGAGGACGCTGCCGCCAAGCCGGGCGCGCCGCCGCTGTCCGAGGCGGAGCAGATGAAGCGCGACGTGCAGCTGCAGCGCGCGATCGAGATCCTGAAGGCGACCCGGATCCTCGACAAGACCAAGCCGACCGCGAAGGCCGGCTAGAGCGACACGTCCCGGCCGGCGACGCCGCCGGCCGGGACGCCGGGACCCCCGGTCCGCCGGGCGGTCCCGCGTCTCCGCGAATGCTCGTCCTCGGCATCGAGAGCTCCTGTGACGAGACGGCCGCGGCCGTCCTGGCCGACGGGACGCTGCGGTCGAACGTCGTCGAGTCCCAGGATCCGATCCACGCGCGCTACGGCGGCGTGGTGCCCGAGCTCGCCTCGCGCCGGCACCTCGAGGTCGTGCTGCCCGTCGTGGCCCGCGCCCTGGCCGACGCGGGGGCGCGGCTCCCGGATCTGGACGGCATCGCCGTGACCCACGGCCCCGGCCTCGTCGGCTCGCTTCTCGTCGGGCTGTCGGTGGCGAAGGCCTTCGCCTACGCCCACCGGCTCCCCCTGGTCGGGGTGAACCATCTGGAGGGGCACATCTTCGCGGGCCGGCTCGCGGACCCAACCCTCGAGCCGCCCTTCCTGGCGCTCGTCGTGTCCGGGGGCCACACGGCCCTCTACGCCTGCGAGGCGCCGCTCCGCTACCGCCTGGTCGGGCAGACACGGGACGACGCCGCCGGCGAGGCCTTCGACAAGGTCGCGAAGCTTCTGGGGCTCGGCTACCCGGGCGGCCCGGTCGTGGAGCGGACGGCGCGGGAGGGGGACCCGAAGGCCATCGGGTTCCCCGTGGCGCAGTTCCAGGACCGCGCGCCGGACTTCTCGTTCTCGGGGCTCAAGACCGCCGTGAGCCTCTACGTCCGCCAGCACGCTCCCCTGGCTCGCGGCGGCGTCGCCGACGTGTGCGCCTCGTTCCAGGCCACGGCCGTGAAGATGCTCGTCCGGAAGACGGTCCGCGCGGCGCGCGGCCTCGGGATCCGGCGGATCCTGCTCACCGGGGGCGTCGCGGCCAACGGGGTTCTGCGCGAGGCGCTCGAGGTGGAGTGCGCGGAGCGGGGCTACGCCTGGACGGCGCCGCCCGGGCGGCTCTGCACGGACAACGCCGCGATGATCGCGGCGGCCGGCGCCGCGCGCCTCGCGGCGGGCGAGCGGGCCGACCTCACGCTCAACGCCCACGCGACCCTCCCGCTGGCGTGACCGCATGGCGAGCGCGGGCGACCCCGTCTCCGAGGTCGACCGGCTCCTGGCGAGCCTGCCGGACGCGGTCATCGGGGTGCGGCCGGACCTCACGGTGTTCCTCTGGAACGGCGCCGCCGAGGCGCTGACCGGACGCGCGGCGACGCGAGCCCTCGAGCGGCTCCTGCCGGAGTGCCTCGGTCCGGAGGCGCGGCTGATCCGGCACCTCGGTGAAACGGTCCGGCTGGCCGAAGGGCGGGCCGAGCCGGAGTCCGAAATCACGACGACCGACGGGCGCTCGATTCCGGTGAGCGTTTTGACGGCGCCCATTCACGGCCCGAGCGGGAGCCTCCGGGGCGCCGTCGCCGTCCTGCGTGACCTGTCGCGGATCCGGGCGCTTGAGGCGGAGGTCCGCCGAGGGGAGCGGCTCTCGGCGCTGGGGCAGATGGCGCTCGCGCTCGCGCACGAGATCCGCAACCCGCTCGCGGCGATCCGGGGCGTCGCCCAGCTCCTGGGGGACGAGCTCGGCGGCACCGGGCCGTTCCGGGAGCACGTGAGCGTCATGCTCGCCGAGATCGACCGCGTCAACCGCGTGATGGAGGCCCTCCTGGATCTCGGGCGGCCGCTCACGTTCACCTTCGGGCCCGTGAACCTCCACGAGCTGCTCGATCGCGTGACCCTGCTCGGCGAGCCGGCGGCCCGGGCCCACGAGGTCCAGCTCGTCCGCCGCTACGACCCGAGTCTCCCGCCCCTCTGGGCGGACGCCGACCGGCTCATCCAAGTGTTCCAGAACCTGGTGCAGAACGGGATCGAGGCCATGCCCGGCGGGGGCCGGCTCACGCTCACGACGCGCCTGTCGCTCGACGCCGTGTTCGGCGGGCGCGTCGACGCCGGGGCCGGGCCGCGGCCCCTGGTGGAGGTGCAGGTGACGGACGAGGGAGAAGGCATCCCCGCCGAGCTCCTGGACCGCGTGTTCGATCCCTTCGTGACCACGAAGCCGCGGGGCCTCGGCCTCGGCCTCGCCTTGGCGCATCGCATCGTCGAGGAGCACCGCGGCGCGCTCCGCGTCGCGAGCACACCGGGCAAGGGGACCGTATTCAGCGCCTACCTGCCGATCGCCCCGACCCCGAGCGCCCCCGCGCCGTCCGCCTCCCGATGACCGCCGCCCGGATCCTCGTCGCCGACGACGAGCCGTCGATGCGATGGCTCCTCGAGCGGGTGCTCCGTCAGGCCGGCCATTCGGTCACCGTCGTGGAGGACGGCGCCGGCGCGCTCGCGCGGGCGGGCGCCGAGCCCTACGACTTGGCGTTCGTCGACGTGCGGATGCCCGACGTCGACGGGCTCGAGGTGCTCTCGCGCCTCAAGACCGCCGCGCCCGACACGGCGGTGATCGTCATGACCGCTCACGGCAGCGTCCGCTCCGCGGTCGAGGCGATGCAGCGCGGGGCCTACGACTACCTGACGAAGCCGTTCGACAACGACGAGGTGCGGCTCCTGGCCGAGCGCGCGCTCTCCGCGCGCGCGCTCGCCCGCGAGGTCGTGGAGCTCCGGACGGGGATCCAGGAGGTCTGGGAGTTCGGCGCGCTGGTCGGCAAGTCCGCCCGGATGCAGGAGGTCTACAAGACCATCGGCCGGATCGCCGGCACCGACGTGACCGTGCTCCTGCGCGGCGAGTCGGGGACGGGCAAGGAGGTCGTCGCCCGGGCGATCCATCACTACAGCCGGCGGGCCGGCAAGCCCTTCGTGGCCGTCTCCTGCGCGGCGATCCCGGTGACGCTCCTGGAGTCCGAGCTCTTCGGCCACGAGCGGGGGGCGTTCACCGACGCCCACCAGCGGCGCCTCGGCCGCTTCGAGCTGGCGCAGGAGGGCACCCTGTACCTCGACGAGGTCGGGGACCTCGGGTCCGAGCTCCAGCCCAAGCTCCTCCGCGTGCTCCAGGAGCGGCAGCTCGAGCGCGTCGGGGGCGGCGAGGCGATTCCCGTCGACGTGCGCGTCGTCGCCGCCACGAACCGCGACCTGGAGGCTCTCATCCGGGACGGACGCTTCCGCGAGGACCTCTACTACCGCCTCAACGTCGTCGCGCTCACCCTGCCGCCGCTCCGGGAGCGAATCGAGGACGTCCCGTTCCTGGTGGACCACTTCCTCGGGAAGTACGGGGCCGAGCTCGGCGAGCGGGCCATCGCCACCGAGGCCCTCGAGCGCCTCATGGGGTACGGGTGGCCGGGGAACGTCCGTGAGCTGGAGAACGTGATCCAGCACGCGATGGTGATGGCCGGGGGCGGCGTCATCCTGCCGGAGCACCTGCCGATCGCGCCGGGCGCGTCCTCGCCCCCGATCGCGGCCGGGACCCTCGAGCAGCTCGTCGAGCAGAAGCTCGCCGAGTGCGTGCGCGGGCTCGGGCGGCGGGAGTCGGCGAACCTCTACGATCTCCTGATCGGGCTCGTGGAGCGGCCGCTCCTGCGCGCGGTCCTGCGCGAGACCGGCGGGAACCAGCTCCGCGCGGCCGCGCTGCTCGGGATCAACCGCAACACCCTCCGCAAGAAGCTCCGTCAGCTCGGGCTCACGGCCGGCGGTGGCGACAGCTAGGACGTCAGGATCCTGGACCGTAGCGGATCACGCGGGCCCGCTCGGTCATCACCAGGCCGCCCATCATCAGCGCGCCGATTTTCCCGAGAAGCTGGTCGACGTGCTGCGGCGTGTCTACCGTCTCGATCACGACCGGGAGATCCATCGCGAGGGACTCGATGCTCGCAATGTGCAGGACGCGGTCGGGCCCGTAGCCGGCGCAGCCCTTCATGATGGTCGCCCCGGCCAACCCCTCCTTGCGCAGGAGCTCGAGAATCTGCCGGTAGAGTGGCTGGTAGCCCGCCCGCTTGGATTCCCCGAGGTAGATGCGGACCAGCACCTGCTCGCCTTCGATCCCGCGCATCGCTTCTTCCTCCGGTGGCCGCGGACCCGCTAGGCGCGCGTGGACTCGTACCGGATGACGCGGACCTTCTCCAGGGTGATCAGTCCTCCGGCCATCATGGAATCGATGGCGGGCAGGACCTGGTCGAGGTGCTCCTGGGAGTCCACGACCTCGATGATGAGCGGCAGGTCGGCGGAGAGCCGGAGGAGGCTCGCCGTGTGGACGAGCGAGCGCGCCCCAAAGCCGGCGACGCCCTTCAGCACGGTCGCGCCGGCGAGGCCCCTGCGCCGGAACAGCTCGACCAGGGCCACGTAGAGCGGCCGATGCTCCCATTGGTCGGACTCCCCGAGGAAAATCCGCATCAAAACCTGCTCGCCCTCCAGCTTGCGCATCTCACAGGCCCCCCTTGAGACCGACCAGCGTCCGGCCCAGCGCGATGCCCAGGACGCAGGCGGTGAGACAGGTGGCCGGCGTCACGACCACGTTGAGCCACGCCTGAGGCCAGGCGCCCTCCTCCATGAGCCGGACCGCCTCGTAGCTGAACGTCGAGTACGTCGTCAATCCGCCCATGACCCCGACTGTGAGGAAGAGCCGCGTCGCGTCGGGGATGAGCAGGCTGGTCGTCCCCACCTCGTGAATGAGACCGATGAGGAACGAGCCCAGGAGGTTCACGGCGAGGGTGCCGTACGGGAACCCCGGCCCCAGCCAGTGGGCGATGACCCCCGAGATGGCGTAGCGGAATCCGCTGCCCAGAGCGCCACCCACGCAGACGAGGAGCAGTCGCACGTCGCGCGATCTCCTTTCGGGCGAGACCGGTCGACCGGACGGCACCGACGGGATGCCCGTCCGGCCCAGAACTTCCCTGGAACAAAAAACTCCTACCGGGACCCACCCAGTAGGAGTCATCAGCCGCCTCGGAGACGGCGGTTAGGAGGCGAACTCCATCGCCTATGTGCCCAACTATATGCCTCGCGTGGGCGCCGCCGTCAAGTCGGGCCGGGCCAAGCCCGCCGCGCCTTGACACCCCCTGAGGGCTCCGCTACGGTAGGTCGGCACGTCGCGACGGCCCGGGGCGCGCCCCGGGCCGCGCTGCGTCCGCACCGATGGCCGCACACGGATGATCCACCTCGTCTGGCCGATCCCCGCGCTCCCGCTCGCGGGCGCCCTCGTCAACCTCGCCCTCGGGCGCCGCCTGGGGCGCCGGGCGCACTGGGTGGCGGTCCCCGTCGTCGGCCTGGCCTTCGGGGTGGCGCTCCTCGCCTTCCTCCGCGTCTGGCGCGGGGGCGAGACCTTCACCGGCCCCCTCTTCGACTGGATCGTGGCCGGCACCTTCCGCGCGCCGGTGACGCTCCAGCTCGACCAGCTCTCGGCCGTGATGCTCCTCGTGGTGACCGGGGTGGGGTTTCTCATCCACGTCTACTCGATCGGCTACATGCACGAGGACCCCGACTACCCCCGCTTCTTCACGTATCTGAACCTCTTCGTCTTCTCGATGGTCATGCTGGTGCTCGCCGGGAACTTCCTCCTCCTCTACGTCTTCTGGGAGGCGGTCGGACTCTGCAGCTACCTCCTGATCGGGTTCTGGTACACGCGCGAGTCGGCCGCGAACGCGGGGAAGAAGGCGTTCATCGTCAACCGGGTGGGGGACTGCGGCTTCGCCCTCGGCGTCATGCTGCTCTGGACCACGGTGGGGACGCTCGAGTACGGGGAGGTGTTCGCGAAGGCGCCGGCCCTCGCGGTCGGGACCGCCACGGCGATCAGCCTCCTCCTCTTCATGGGGGCGTGCGGGAAATCGGCGCAACTCCCGCTCCATACCTGGCTCCCCGACGCGATGGAGGGCCCGACCCCGGTCTCGGCGCTCATCCACGCGGCGACCATGGTGACCGCCGGCGTCTATCTCGTCGCTCGCGCCCACGCCCTCTTCGAGCGGTCTGGCGTGGCTCTCGACGTGGTGGCGTGGGTCGGGGTCCTGACGGCGGTCTTCGCCGCCACGATCGGCCTCGTGCAGACGGACATCAAGCGCGTCCTCGCCTACTCGACCGTGAGCCAGCTGGGCTACATGTTCGTCGGCGTCGGCGTGGGGGCCTACGCGGCGGGCGTCTACCATCTGGTCACCCACGCGTTCTTCAAGGCCCTCCTGTTCCTCGGGGCCGGCTCGGTCATCCACGCGCTCTCGGGCGAGCAGGACCTCCGGAAGATGGGGGGCCTCGCCCGACGGCTCCCGGCCACCTGGTACACGATGGTCGTCGCGACGGTGGCGATCTCGGGCCTCCCGCCGTTCTCGGGCTTCTTCTCGAAGGACGAGATCCTCGCGGGCGCGTACTTCGCCGGGAAGCCCGCGATCTTCGCCCTCGGGCTGGTGGGCTCCGCGCTGACCGCCTTCTACATGTGGCGGCTCGTCTTCCTCACCTTCCTGGGCCGCTCCCGGGTCGACCACGACGTCGCCCACCACGTGCACGAGTCGCCGCCGGTCATGACGATTCCCCTCGCCATCCTGGCGGTGCTCGCCGCGGGCGCGGGCGTGTGGGGGCTGCCCGGCGAGCACGGATCGGCGATCGGCCGCTTCCTCGCGCCCGTGCTGGCCGGCGGCCACGGCGCGGAGGGCGGGCATCACGGGCCCGCCTGGGCGCTGATGGGGGTGTCGGTCGGGGCCGCCCTGGCGGGCCTCCTGGTCGCCTGGGAGATGTACCTCCGCGGGCGGGCGGATCTCGGGAAGATCGGCGTGCCCCAGAACGGGCTCCACCGCCTGCTGCTCAACAAGTACTACGTGGACGAGCTCTACGACCGGCTGTTCGTCCGCCCCCTGTTCGCGCTCTCGCGGTGGTGCGCCGAGGCGTTCGACGCGGGCGTGATCGACGGTGCGGTCAACGGCGTCGCGACGGTGGTCGAGCGGACGGCGGGGCGCCTCCGACGCTACCAGACCGGGTTCGTCATGAACTACGCGCTCTCGATGCTGGTGGGGGTCGTGGCGCTCCTCGGCTGGTTCCTCTGGCCGCGATGAGGGCATCGTGCTGCTGAGCACGCTCGTCTGGCTGCCGACGCTCGGCGCGGCGGCGCTCGTCCTCCTGGATCGCCGGGACACGCGCCGGCTGCGGCAGGTCGCGCTCGCCGTGACGACGGTGACGTTCGCGGTCTCCGGCCTTCTCTGGGTCGGCTTCGACCGCGCCCGGCCCGGCATGCAGTTCGTCGAGGAGCGGGCGTGGATTCCCGGGGCCGGGATCAGCTACCACCTGGGGGTGGACGGGATCAGCCTCCTCCTCGTCCTCCTCACGACCTTCCTCACGCCGCTCTGCCTCCTGTCCGCGTGGACCCAGATCACGACGCGCGTGAAGGAGTTCCTGGTCGCGATGTGCCTCCTCGAGACGGGGATGCTCGGGGTCTTCGTGGCGCTCGACCTGTTCCTCTTCTTCGTCTTCTGGGAGGCGATGCTGATCCCGATGTACCTGATCATCGGCGTGTGGGGCGGCCCGCGCCGCGTGTACGCGGCCGTGAAGTTCATCCTCTACACGATGGCCGGCTCCGCCCTCATGCTCCTGGCGATCCTGACCCTCTACTTCCTGCAGGACCGAGGCGCGGCGTCCTTCGACTACGCCGCCGTCCTGCAGCTCCGCATCGCCCCCCCGCTCCAGGTGCCGCTCTTCCTGGCCTTCGCGCTCGCCTTCGCGATCAAGGTGCCCATGGTCCCGTTCCACACCTGGCTTCCCGACGCCCACGTCGAGGCGCCCACCGCGGGCAGCGTGATCCTCGCCGGCGTGCTCCTGAAGATGGGCACCTACGGGTTCCTCCGCTTCGGCCTGCCGCTCTTTCCGGACGCGTCGGTGCGCCTGGCGCCCGTGATCGTGGGCCTGGCCCTGGTGGGCATCCTCTACGGCGCCTGGGTGTCGACCGTCCAGCCCGACATGAAGAAGCTCGTCGCCTACTCGTCGGTGAGCCACCTCGGCTTCGTGATGCTCGGGCTCTTCACCTTCACGGCCCAGGGCCTCACGGGCGGCATCATCCAGATGGTCAACCACGGGCTCTCGACCGGCGCGCTCTTCCTCCTGATCGGCATGATCTACGAGCGGCGGCATTCACGCCTGATCGCCGACTTCGGCGGGCTCTGGGCGATCGTGCCCGTCTTCTCGGCGATCCTGCTGGTCGTGACCTTCTCGTCGATCGGGCTTCCCGGCCTCAACGGATTCGTGGGCGAGTTCCTCATCCTGATCGGCGCGTTCCAGTGGAGCCGGCCGGTGGCGGTCCTGGGGACGGCCGGCATCGTCTTCGCGGCGGTGTACCTCCTGTGGATGTACCAGCGCGTCATCTTCGGAGAGGTGCGCCACGAGGAGAACCGCCGGCTGCGCGACCTGAACGCGCGGGAGGTCTGGACGCTGGTCCCGGTCCTGGCGCTGATCGTCTGGATCGGGGTCTACCCGAAGCCGTTCACGGCGGTGACGGAGCGGGCGGTGGCCGACCTGCTCCAGGTGGTGCGGGACAAGCGCGCGGCGGCGCCGACGCCGATCGCCTGGCACGCCGGCGCGGAGACGGTCGCGCGGTGACCGCGGGCCTGCCGACCCTCGCGTGGCCGGCCCTCTATCCGGCCCTCATCGTGACCGTGGCCTGCGTCGCCTGCCTCTTGCTCGACGCGACGCCCCGCGGCGCCCGTCCGGGAGTCCTCGCCGCCACCGGGGTCCTCGGGGTGGTGGGCGCGGCCGGGGTGTCGCTCCTCCTCTGGGGCGGCCCCGCGGCGAGTTTCCAGGGGATGCTGGTGGGGGATGGCTTCGCGCTCTTCCTCAACGTGGTCATCGGCGGGGCCACCGGCGCGGTCCTGCTCCTGTCCGTCGGCTATGTGCCGCGCCTCGGCGTGGCTCCGGGCGAGTACTACGTGCTGGTCCTGTTCGCTTGCGTCGGCATGATGCTGATGGCGGGCGGGACGGACCTGCTCGTCATCTTCCTGGCCCTCGAGCTCATGTCGCTGTCCCTCTACGTCCTCGCCGGCACCTTCCGGACCCGGCCCGAGGGCAACGAGGCGGCGCTGAAGTACTTCCTGCTCGGTGCTTTCGCGAGCGGCTTCTTCCTGTACGGCATCGCGCTCCTCTACGGGGCGACGGGCACGACGAACCTCGCGCGCCTCGGCGCGGCGCTGGCGGCGCCGGGCGCCGCGCGGGACCCGATGGTCCTCGCCGGCCTGGCGCTCCTCCTGGTCGGATTCGGGTTCAAGACCTCCGCGGTGCCCTTTCACCAGTGGGCGCCCGACGTCTACCAGGGGGCGCCGACCGCGGTGGCCGCCTTCATCGCCACGGGGTCGAAGGCCGCCGCCTTCGGGGCGCTCCTCCGCGTGCTGGCCGTGATGCGCCCGCTTCAGGCGGACTGGGCGGCGGCGCTCTGGCTGCTCGCCGCCCTGACGATGACGGTCGGCAACGTGGTGGCGCTCGTCCAGTCGAACGTCAAGCGCCTGCTGGCCTACTCGTCGATCGCCCACGTCGGCTACATGCTCGTCGGGCTCGCCGCGGGCCTCGGCCCCGGGGCGCCGGCGGTGCTCTTCTACCTGGGCGTCTACGCCGTCGCGTCCGTGGGCGCCTTCGGCACGATCCTGCTCCTTGAGCGCGAGGGGGAGGAAGCGGTCGACCTCGCCGCCTACGGCGGCCTGGGCGGGCGGCATCCGATCCTGGCGCTCGGGCTCACGGTGTTCCTGCTGGCGCTCATCGGGATGCCGCCGACGGCGGGGTTCGTCGGGAAGTTCTATCTCTTCAGCGCGGCGATCCAGAAGGGCCTGGTCTGGCTCGCGGTGATCGCCGTTCTGAACTCGGTCGTGGCGGCGTACTACTACCTCCGCCTGATCGTGTACATGTACATGCGGGAGCCGGAGGGGGCGCCGACCACGGCGCTCGTCACCCCGGCGGCGGCGGTCGCCCTCGCGGTGTCGGCCTGGGTCACGCTCCAGCTGGGGCTCTGGCCCGGCCCGGTCCTGGCGCTGGCCCAGCGCGCGGTCACTCCGCTCCTCCAGTAGGAGGTCCGGCCGATGCCGTCCCACACGCTCCTGAACCCGGCGGGCCTCCCCGCTCCGATCAGCCACTACTCGAACGGGGTCAAGGTCGGGGACACGGTCTACGTCTCCGGCCAGGTAGCCCTCGACGGCGACGGCCGCCTGGTCGGCCCGGGCGACGTCGTCGCCCAGACCCGCCAGGTCCTGGACAACATCCGGCGGGTCCTCGCCGCGGGCGGCGCGTCGCTCGACGACGTCGTCAAGGTGACGGTCTATCTGGCGAACGTGGACGACCGGCCGCGGGTCAACGAGGTGCGCCAGGCCTACTTTGGCGCCAACCGGCCGGCGAGCACGCTGATCGAGGTCAGCCGGCTCGCCCTCCCGGGACTCCTGGTCGAGATCGAGGCGGTTGCGGTCGTCCCGTCTCGCCCCTGACGCGGGGAGCATCGGGTTCCCATCGCCCCGGCTGTACGGCCGTACACTCACGGACGATCGCCGTCCCGGCCGCTTCCTTGACACCCTTTCGGGCCGCTGCCTAGAGTGGGCCGTGATCTCGCCCCGCTTCCCGTATCGCGGGTTCATCCTCGACCTGGACGGCACGGTGTACCTCGGGGAGCGGCTCCTGCCAGGGGCGCAGGCGGCGATCGCGTGCCTCCGCGGCGCCGGCCGCCGAGTGTGCTTCCTGTCGAATAAGCCGATCCAGAGCCGCGCGGACTACGCCGCGAAGCTCACACGGCTCGGCGTGCCCGCCGCCGTCGACGAGGTGATCAACTCCTCGCATGTCCTGGCGCGCTACCTCGCCCGCGAGGCGCCCGGCGCGCGCTGCTTCGTGATCGGGGAGCCGCCGCTCGTCGAGGAGCTGCGGGCGGCCGGCCTCGCGCCGGTCGACGACGCCAGGGTAGACTACGTCGTGGTGGCCTTCGATCGCACGTTCGACTACGCGAAGCTCGACGTCGCGCTCCAGGCGGTCAAGCGCCACGGGGCGCGGCTGGTGGGCACCAACCCCGACCGGACGTGCCCGGTCGAGGGCGGGGAGATCCCCGATGCAGCGGGCATGATCGGCGCGGTGGAGGGCGTCACGGGACGGCGCGTGGAGCCGGTGGTGGGGAAGCCCTCGCCGATCACGCTCCGGGTGGCCCTCGACTGGCTCGGTCTCCCGGCGGCCGACTGCGCCATCGTGGGCGACCGGCTGGAGACGGACATCGCGATGGGCCGGGCCGCCGGCCTCGGCACCATCCTGGTCCTGAGCGGCATCACGCGGGCCGGGGATCCGGAGATCACGCGCTGGCATCCCGACCACGTCGTCGGGTCGCTCGGCGAGCTCATGGACGGGGGGGCCGCCTCCGGGAGCGGGGCGCGGTGAGCGACCGGGCGCCCGCCCCGCCGGCCCCCGCGACCCGGCTGGCGGGTCTGGACCGGGAGATCTTCGACGCCATCGTCGTCGGCGGCGGCATGGCCGGCGCGGGCGTCGCGCGCGACCTGGCCCAGCGCGACCTCTCGTGTGTCCTCGTCGAGAAGGTCGACTTCGCCGCGGGCACGACGTCCCGCTCCTCGAAGCTCATCCACGGCGGGCTCCGGTACCTCGAGCTCTTCGATTTCCGGCTGGTCCGGGAGTCGCTCCGCGAGCGGGAGACGCTCGCGCGGCTCGCCTCCCACCTGATCCGCCCGCTGCCCTTCCTGATGCCCGTCTACCGCGGCGGCCCCCGGAGCCTCGTCAAGGTGCGCCTGGGGCTCCGGCTCTACGATCTCCTCACCCCGGGTAAGCGCACGCCCCGCTACGGGACGGTGGACGCCGCGCGGGCGCGCGCCCTCGAGCCCACCCTTCGGCCGGAGGGCCTCCTGGGCGCGGGCTACTACTTCGACGACCTCCTGCTGTCCCCGGAGCGCCTGTGCCTGGAGAATGTGCTCTCGGCCCGCCGGGCGGGCGCGCATGCGGTGAACTACGCCCAGGCGGAGGAGTTCCAGCGGCGGCCCGACGGTGTCTGGATCGCGCGAGTTCGAGACCTCGTCGGCGGCGACGTCGTGGACCTCCACGGGCGGGTCCTCGTCAACGCCGCGGGACCCTGGGTCGATCGGGTGCGTGCGCGGGCGGGCGTCGAGGACCGCGGGGAGCGGATCGTCCGCACCACCAAGGGGGCGCACGTGCTCCTCCCGCGCCTGACCGAGCGCGCGGTCTACCTCGCCACCGACGACGATCGGCTGGTCTTCGTGATCCCGTGGCGCGAGTTCTCGCTGGTCGGCACCACCGACACCGACTATGCCGACAGTCCCGACCGGGTCTGGGCGACCAAGGCCGACGTCCAGTACCTCCTCGAGGCCGCGCACCGCCTGCTCGCGGATCCGCGGATCACCGAGTCCAACATCGCGTACGCGTACGCGGGCGTGCGGCCGCTCACCTTCGACGGCGCGACGGGGACCCGCGCCTCGACCGTCTCCCGCCAGCACCGCGTCGTCGCGGAGGGGCCGGGCGGGCGCTTCCTCTCGATCACCGGCACCAAGCTGACGTGCTTCCGGAGCCTGGCGGAAGAGGTCGGCCGAACCGTCGCGCGGCTCTTGGGGCGGGGCGGCCCCTCGGACACGGCGCGGATTACCCTCGACGGACAGGACGACGAGGCGGGGGCTCTCGAGGTCCGGGCGATGCTCGACGTCACCGAGGCGGTGCGGAGCTCCGGCCTCGAGCCCGAGCAGGTCGAGATGCTCGTGACCACCTACGGGCGCCGCGCGGGCGCCGTCCTCGACACCGCGCGTCGGCTCCCGGGGGGCACGGAGCGGCTGTGCAAGAACGCGCCGGAGATCGTCGCCCAGCTCCACTGGGCGGTGGAGAGCGAGCTGGCGATCTCGCTCCAGGACGTGCTCCTCCGGCGGACCGGTCTGGGGACCGGGCCGTGTCTCGGGCTCGACTGCGCGCCGGCGATCGCGCAGCGGATGGGCGCGCTCCTCGGCTGGAGCCCCCGGCGTGTCGAGGCGGAGCTCGACGCCTACGAGGGCGCCGTCCGTCAGGGGCTCCGGTTCCGACAGGAGTGAGGCCCCGCCGGCGTCGCGCGGGCGTCATCGAAGCCGGGTATGATGGGCGGTCAGATCGACTGAACGATACTCGAACGAGACCCATAGACGTGGGAGGGTGGAGACCATGACGCGATCGGGACGCTGGTTCTCCGTGCTCGGCGCGCTCGCCGTTCTCGGGCTCCTCGTTGGGCCCGGGGCCCGGCCGGCGGAGGCGGTCGTCGAGATCCAGTGGTGGCACGCGATGAGCGGCGCGCTCGAGGAGTGGGTCAAGGACCTGGCGGACGGCTTCAACAAGACCCAGTCGGACTATCACGTCAACGCCATCTACAAGGGCAACTACACCGAGGTCATGACCGGCGCCATCGCCGCGTTCCGCGCCAAGCAGCAGCCTCACATCGTCCAGGTCTTCGAGGTGGGCACGGCCACGATGATGGCGGCCAAGGGCGCGATCAAGCCGGTTTACGAGCTGATGGCCGATGCCGGCGAGAAGTTCGACCCGAAGGCGTACCTGCCGGCGGTGACCGGCTACTACACGACGCCGGACGGCCGGATGCTGTCGTTCCCGCTCAACAGCTCGACGCCGGTCCTCTACTACAACAAGGATGCCTTCAAGAAGGCCGGGCTCGACCCGAACAAGCCGCCCCGGACCTGGCCCGAGATGGGCGACTACGGGAAGAAGCTCCAGGCGGCCGGCTACCCCTGCGGGTTCAGCACCGAGTGGCAGCAGTGGACCCTCCTCGAGAACTACTCCGCCTGGCACAACGTTCCGATCGCGACCAAGCAGAACGGGTTCGCCGGCCTCGACACCGAGCTCCAGCTGAACACCCCGCTCCACGTCCGGTTGATCGATCAGCTCGCCCAGTGGCAGAAGACGAAGACGTTCGACTACGGCGGCCGCAAGGGCGACGCGAACCCCAAGTTCGCGACCGGGGAATGCGGGATCTTCCTGGCGTCGTCTGCGGCCTACGGGAACATCGTGAAGGCGACGCAGGGGAAGTTCGAGTTCGGCATCGGCATGATGCCGTACTGGCCGGATGTAGCGGGTGCGCCGCAGAACTCGATCATCGGCGGCGCGACCCTCTGGGTGCTGTCCGGACACAAGCCCGAGGAGTACAAGGGCGTGGCAAAGTTCTTCACGTACCTGTCGTCCGCCGAGGTCCAGGCGGCCTCCCACCAGCGGACCGGCTACCTGCCGATCACGCTCGCCGCCTACGAGCTGACGAAGAAGCAAGGCTTCTACGAGAAGCACCCGGGGACCGACACCTCCATCCGCCAGATGAACAACAAGCCCCCGACCGAGAACTCCAAGGGGCTCCGCCTCGGCAACTACGTCCAGATCCGCGACGTGATGGACGAGGAGCTGGAGGCGGTCTGGGCGGGCAAGAAGACCGCCAAGGAAGGGCTGGACGCGATCGTCAAGCGCGGGAACGAGCTCCTGCGGCAGTTCGAGCGCACGAACCGATAGCCCTCGCCTGAGCGGGAAACGGGGCCGCCCGCGCCGGGCGGGCGGGCCCCGCGGCCCGCGAGCCCCGTGCACAAGCGCGTCGTCTTCCGGAACCGGGTGCTGCCCTATCTCTTGGTGGCCCCGCAGATGATCATCACCCTGGTCTTCTTCATCTGGCCGGCCGGCCAGATGCTGGTCCAGTCGGTGCTCCTCCAGGACGCGTTCGGGCTGTCGACGCAGTTCGTGTGGTTCGAGAACTTCGCCCGCCTCTTCGCCGACCCCTACTATCTTCAAGACTTCCGGGTCACGGTGATCTTCAGCGCCGCCACCGCGGGCCTCGCGCTCGGGGCCGGCCTCCTGCTGGCGGTCATGGCCGACCGGGTCGTCCGGGGCGCCGTCGGCTACAAGACCCTCCTCATGACGCCGTACGCGATCGCGCCCGTCGTCGCCGGCGTGCTCTGGCTCTTCATGTTCGACCCGACGGTGGGGGTCGTGGCGCACTGGCTGCGCGCCCTCGGGTACACGTGGAACCACCAGCTCAACGGCGCCCAGGCGCTCGTGCTCGTGATCCTGGCGGCGGCCTGGAAGCAGATCAGCTACAACTTCCTCTTCTTCCTGGCCGGCCTCCAGGCGATCCCAAAGGCCGTCATCGAGGCCGCGGCGATCGATGGCGCCGGACCCGGCCGGCGCTTCTGGCGGATCGTCTTCCCGCTGCTCTCGCCGACGACCTTCTTCCTGGTCGTGGTGAACCTGGTCTACGCCTTCTTCGACACGTTCGGGATCATCCACGCGGTCACCGGCGGCGGCCCGGCGAAGGCGACCGAGACCCTCGTCTACCGGGTGTTCAACGACGGGTTCATCGGCCTCGACTTCGGCGGCTCCGCCGCGCAGTCGGCGATCCTGATGGCCATCGTCATGGGGCTCACCGTGATCCAGTTCCGCTACATCGAGCGGCGGGTCGTCTACTGATGGTCGAGCGGCGGCCGCTCTGGACCTTCACGACCCACGCGGTGCTCGGCGCGGGCATCCTCGTCGTGGGGTTCCCGCTGTACGTCACGCTCGTCGCCTCGACCCACACGGCCCAGGACCTCCTCGGGCACTTCCCGCTCTGGTTCGGAAGCCACGTGGTCGAGAACTACGCGCGGGTCCTCAGCGCGGGCGGGCGCGGCGCGGGGAGCGCCCCGGTCCTGCGGATGCTCGTCAACAGCCTGGTGATGGCCGTGGCGGTCGCGGTCGGCAAGATCGCCATCTCCATCCTGTCGGCCTATGCGATCGTGTACTTCCGGTTTCCGTTCCGGATGGCGTGCTTCTGGACGATCTTTTTGACGCTCATGCTGCCGGTCGAGGTGCGCATCATGCCGACGTTCAAGGTCGTCGCCGACCTCGGGCTCCTGAACAGCTACGCGGGGCTCAGCGTGCCACTGATCGCCTCGGCCACGGCGACGTTCCTGTTCCGCCAGTTCTTCCTGACGGTGCCCGAGGAGCTGGCGGAGGCGGCCCGGATCGACGGTGCGGGGGCGCTCCGGTTCTTCTGGTCGATCCTGGCGCCCCTCTCCCGGACGAACATCGCGGCCCTGTTCGTGATCCTGTTCATCTTCGGCTGGAACCAGTACCTCTGGCCGCTCATGGTCACGACCGACGAGTCGATGCTGACGGTGGTCATGGGCATCAAGCGGGTGGTGCCGAGCGGGGACGCGGCGGCCGAGTGGAACCTGGTGATGGCGACGGTGACGCTCGCCCTTCTGCCGCCGGTCGCGATCGTCGTCCTGGCGCAGCGCTGGTTCGTCAAGGGCCTGATCGAGACCGAGAAATGAGCGGGACGCGCAGGGGCAGGTGGGGACGGGGCGCGCTGCTGGCGACGGTCCTGTTGGTGACGGCCGGGTGCCCGCTCGACATGCCCAAGGATGCCGCCGAGAAGGTAGCGGCCGAGTCGCTCCCGCTGCCCGAGTGGCGCATGGGCGACCGTTGGATCTTCAAGCACACGGCTCTCGGGGGCGCCGAGTCGGTGGTCACACACCAGGTCGTCGCGGCGACGGCGGAGGGCTACACGATCCGGATCCTCGGCCTCGTCCCCGAGGTCACGCGCCAGTGGACCGTCGATCTCCGCCTGGTGGAGGAGGCGAGGGCGGACGGCGCGCGCATCCGCTACGACCCCCCCGCGCTGTTCTTCTCGTGGCCGTTCAAGCCCGGGGACACGTGGGCGCAGGAGTTCCAGTACACCGACGGACGGAACGACGGCCGGTACGCGAACAACTGGAAGGTCGGTGCGGGGGTCGAGCCGATCGATACCGCTGCGGGTCGGTTCTACACGCTCCGGATCGAGCGGTGGGGGGGGTCCCGGCGGCTCGAGGCGTACTGGTACAACCCCCGGATCCGGTACTGGGTCCGGCTGGAGGATTACCTGCGTGGGTACCAAGAAGAGTTGGTGGAAGTCCGATCGTGGTCCGGGTCGTGAGGGGCCGGGGGACGGCCGGGGCCGGGTCACGGCGGGCGGGCTGCTGGCCGGCATCCTGCTGATGGCGGTCGCGGGGGCGGCGGGGGCCGAGACTGCCGGTCGGCCCGCCATCGCGGCGCACCGCGGCGGAGCGCGCCTCTGGCCCGAGAACAGCCTCACGGCCTTCCGGGGGGCGATCGGGCTCGGGGTGGACCTCGTCGAGCTGGACGTCCACCAGACGAAGGACGGCGAGGTCGTCGTGGTCCACGACCCCACCCTCGACCGGACGACCACGGGGCATGGCGTGGTGCTCGACTTCTCCTGGTCGGAGCTCGGCGCGGTCACGATCCGCGGGACGGCGGACGAGCGGCTGCCTCGGCTTGCCGAGGTGCTGGCGCTCCTCCGGCCGACGCCGGTCGGGCTTCTTCTGGAGATCAAGTCGGCGCCGCGAGGCGGCCGCTACCCCGGCATCGAGGAGCGCGTCCTGACCCTCCTCCAGGAGGCCGAGCTCACCGACCGGACGCGGGTGATGGCGTTCGACTGGACCATCCTTGAGCGCCTCCGCGCGCTGTCGCCCAGGGTTCGCCTCACCGGGCTCCTTGCCCGCAAGGGATCCGAGCGCGTGGGCGGCGTGGAAGGGGTTGCCCCGCGGCTCCGCGCCCTCGGCGTCAACGACCTCGGGATCGAGCACGCGCTGCTCATCCCGGCGGCGGTCCGCGCGGCGCACGACGCGGGGCTGTCGATTGGGGTGTGGACGGTGAACGAGCCGGAGGAGCTGCGCCGCGCCCTCGCGGCGGGCGTGGACTACGTGACGACGGACCAGCCGGACCTCGCCCTCCGGCTGCGCGCCGCCCGGCCCTGACGCCGCCCGCCGCGGGTCCCAAAGCGCCGTGAGGGCGATCCTCGCGCTCGACCAGGGAACGACCGGATCGACCGCCCTGGTCGTGGGTGACGACGGGGCGGTCCTCGGCCGCGGCTACCGGGAGCTCCCCCAGTACTACCCCCGGCCCGGGTGGGTGGAGCACGATCCCGCCGAGATCTGGGCGACCCAGCTCGATGCCGCCCGCGCCGCGCTCGGCGCGGCGCGCGCCGCCCCGCGCGACCTGGCCGCGATCGGGATCACCAACCAGCGCGAGACGACACTCCTCTGGGACCGGCGGACCGGCGTGCCCGTCCACCGGGCGATCGTCTGGCAGTGCCGCCGCTCGGCGCCTATCTGCGAGCGGCTGCGCGCGGCCGGCCTCGAGCCCCTGGTCCGGGCGCGGACCGGGCTCGTCCTGGACGCGTACTTCTCGGGGACGAAGATCGCGTGGCTCCTCGAGACGCACCCCGAGCTTCGGGAGCGGGCGGCCCGCGGCGAGCTCGCGTTCGGTACGGTGGACAGCTGGCTCCTCTGGCAGCTCACGGGCGGGCGCGTCCACGCGACCGATCCGTCGAATGCCTCGCGGACGCTCTGCTTCGACATCCGGCGCCTGGACTGGGACGCGGAGTTGAGCGGCCGCCTCGGCGTCCCGCGGGAGGTCTTCCCGACGGTCCGGCCGTCCGCGGGGGTCTTCGGGGAGACGCGCGCTCACGACGGCCTGCCGGCCGGCATTCCGGTTGCGGGCATCGCCGGCGACCAGCAGGCGGCCCTGTTCGGTCAGGGCGCATGGGCCCCGGGGGGCGCGAAGAACACGTACGGGACGGGGTGCTTCCTCCTCCTCAACACCGGCCCCGCCAGCGTCGCCTCGGAGGCCGGCCTCCTCACGACCGTGGCGTGGTCGCTCCCGGCGCTCGGCGACAGCCCGGCCGCCGTCGCGTACGCGCTCGAAGGCGCGGTCTTCGTCGCGGGCGCGGCGGTCCAGTGGCTCCGGGACGGCCTGGGCCTGATCGGGACCGCCGCCGAGACCGAGCCCCTGGCGCGCTCGGTGCCGGATACGGGCGGGGTCTATCTCGTGCCCGCCTTCGTGGGACTGGGCGCCCCGTACTGGGACATGTACGCGCGGGGCGCCCTGGTCGGGCTGACGCGCGGGACGACGCGGGCCCACGTCGCGCGCGCGACGCTCGAGGCCATCGCGTACCAGTCGCGCGACGTGCTCGACGTGATGGCCACGGAGGCGGGCCGCCGCCCGCCGGAGCTCCGGGTGGACGGGGGCGCGACCGAGAACGACTTCCTGTGCCAGTTCCAGGCGGACATCCTCGGCCTCCCCATCCTGCGGCCGCGGGTGCGCGAGACCACCGGGCTCGGCGCCGCCTACCTCGCCGGCCTCGGCGTGGGCCTCTGGCGGGAGCCGGAGGCGCTCCGCGACCTCTGGCGGCTCGATCGGGCCTTCGAGCCGGCGATGTCCGCCGACCAGCGCGAGACCCTCTACGCGGGCTGGCGGCGCGCCGTGGACCGCGCCCGGGACTGGGCCCGGGATGCCGGATGACATCGCGCGCGCATCGGGCGTCAGGGATTCCGTCCGGCCCGCCGGGGTGCTACCGTCTGGTGACGCTCGATCCATCCCGAGGGAGGTCGCCCGTGCCTTACGTCGTCGCTCTGCTGACGCTCCTGGCGCTCCTCGTGCCCGCCCCCGTGATGAGCCAGGCGCCGCCGATCGAGGACGAGCTGGTCCTCCAGACGCCGGTGTCGAAGTTCGTCGTCGACGCGGCGCTCAAGGCGTTCGCCGACTACGCGAAGGAGAAGTGGGGCGTGACGCTCCGGACGAACGCCCAGTTCGCGGGGACGCCGGTCTCCTACGGGCGGATCGTCGAGTGGAAGGGCAAGCCCGAGGCGGACATCTTCTGGGGCGGCGAGTCGGCGCTCTTCGACAAGCTCGCCGAGCAGAAGCTCCTGGTCAAGCACGAGCTGCCGAAGGCGCTGGTGGATTCGGTCCCGGCGGGACTCGGGAAGCCCAAGCCGATCCCGCTGAAGGACCCGCAGGGCTACTGGATCGGCACGGCGCTCGAGCCCTACGGCCTCGTCTACCACCCCCGGTTGCTGCGGCGCCTCGGCGTGCCCGAGCCGAAGGACTGGGAGGACCTCCTGCACCCGAAGCTCAAGGGCAACGTCGCCCAGTGCGCGCCGACCCGGTCCTCCTCGAGTCACGCCACGTACGAGATCATCCTCCAGAGCCGGGGCGACCAGGCCGGCTGGGAGTGGCTGAAGCGGCTCGGCGGCAACTCCGGGATCTTCACGGCGCGGAGCCGCGACGTGCCGTCGGTCGTGGCCAAGGGCGAATTCGCGGCGGGCTTCGCGGTGCCCTCGTACATGGCGTTCGAGGAGGTGCTGGCGGGCTTCGACATCAAGTTCGTGGCGCCGAAGAACGCCTTCGTGACCCCCGAGCCGATGGCGGTCCTCGCGGGCGCGAAGCACCCGCGGGCCGCGCGGGCCTTCATCGAGTTCCTGCTGACCGAGCGGGGCCAGCGCGTGTTCATGGAGCGGGGCCTCTTCGCGATCACGCCGAAGTACAAGGTTCAGGGCCCGCCGGGCTCGGTGGCCGAGAAGGCGGTCGAGTTCACGGGCGGGGTGCGCTCCTACTTCGAGATCGAGACGACGAACGTCTACGACGACGACATCGCCCAGAAGCGCTACCAGGAAGTCAACGAGCGGTACCACAAGGAGATCGAGGCCGTCTGGGAGCAGCTCAAGAAGTAGGGCGGCCACGAGCCATCTCACCCGTCGAAGCGCGAGACAGGAGGCGTAGGTGCGCGAACGGATTGTCCTGATCGGCCTGGGCCTCGTCGTCGTGACCGCCCTGCCCGCCTCGGCCCAGACCCCGCTCGAGCGCGGGCGCTACCTGGTCGAGGTCCTGGCCGGCTGCGGGAACTGCCATACCCCGAAGGGCCCCGAGGGCGACGTGCCCGCCATGCAGCTCGCGGGGGGCTTCCGGCTCGACGACAGCTTCGGCACCTGGGTCACCCCGAACATCACCCCGGATCCCGAGACCGGGATCGGCCGGTGGACGGACGACGAGGTGATCCGGGCGATTCGCGAGGGCCGCGGTCGCGACGGGAAGACGCTGGGCCCGCCGATGCCGTTCGACCTGTATCGCCGCCTGGCCGACGGCGACGTGAAGGCGATGGTGGCCTACCTTCGGACGGTGCCGTCCGTCCAGAACGTCGTGCCGCGGAGCCAGTACAAGATCCCCCTGCCGCCGTCCTACGGCCCACCTGTGGGCGCCGTGCCCGATCCGCCGTGGCAGGATCTCGTGAAATACGGCGAGTACCTGGCGGGGCCGGTGGCGCACTGCGTGGAGTGCCACACGCCGTTCCTGCCGGAGGGGCGCCCTGACACGAGCCGGATCGGCGCGGGTGGGCTCGAGTTCCGCGGCCCGTGGGGGGTGAGCTACGCCGCGAACCTCACGCCGGATGTGGAGACCGGGCTCGGGGCTGTGAAGGACGGCGAGATCATCGCCTCCCTCTACGGCGCGCGCCGGGGGGGCGGTCGGGTGCTCCCGCCAATGCCCACCCAGCACTATTCCCAGGGGATCGCCGAGGGCGACCTCCGCGCGATCATTGCCTACCTCCGGTCGCTCCCGCCAATCCGGAACAAGGTTCCCGCCCCCGAGCCGCCGAAGAAGCCGTGACCCCCGCCGGGTCCGGCCCCGCCGGCCGCGGGCCGAACCCGGAGTCGGAGCGGATCCCGTGAAGATCGCGGTCCGCGAGCTCGGCAAGCGGTTCGGGCCTGTGCTGGCTGTCGACCGCGTCTCCCTGGACATCCGGGACGGCGAGCTGTTCACGCTGCTCGGCCCGTCGGGATGCGGGAAGACGACCCTCCTTCGGCTGATCGCCGGTTTCCACCGACCCGACGGCGGTCGCATCGAGTTCGATGGGCGCGACGTCACCGACCTCCCGGCGCACGCTCGCAACATCGGGATGGTCTTCCAGAACTACGCCTTGTGGCCGCACATGACCGTGTTCCAAAACATCGCTTACGGCCTCAGGCTCCGCGGGATGCGGGGGACGGAGCTCGAGGCCCGCGTCGCGGAGGGGCTCCGGACGGTCAACCTCCCGGGCCTGGGAGGCCGCTACCCTGGCCAGCTCTCCGGCGGCCAGCAGCAGCGGGTGGCCCTGGCGCGCGCGCTCGTGCTGAGCCCGGGCATCCTCCTCCTCGACGAGCCGCTCTCGAACCTCGACGCGAAGATCCGGGTGCAGGTGCGAAGCGAGATCCGCACCCTCCAGCAGGAGCTCGGGATCACGACCGTCTACGTGACGCACGACCAGGAGGAGGCGCTGTCCCTCTCCGACCGGGTGGCGGTGATGCGGGACGGCCGCATCCTCCAGCTCGGCCCGCCGCGCGACCTGTACGAGCGGCCCCGCACGCGCTTCATCGCCGACTTCGTCGGGACGAACAACCTCGTGCCGGGGACCGTCGTCGGGGCGGCGGGCGAGAGGGTCACGGTCGACACCGCCCTCGGCCGCCTCCAGGGCCGGCCGCCGCAGGGCGGCGACAGCCTCACCGTGGGGCGCGCGACGGTCCTGGCGATCCGGCCCGAGAACGTGACGGTCGGGGCGCCGGGAGCGGGCGCGGCGTCCGGCGACGGAAACCGCTGCGCCGGGCGCATCGCCTTGGCCGCCTACCTCGGGAACACCCTCCGGTACGACGTGGAGACGGCCGGCGGGCTGACGCTGAAGGCGGACATCCGGGACGCCTGGCACCACGAGCCGCTCCCGCGCGGGACGCCGGTCACCCTCGCCTTTCCCCTCTCGGTCACGCTCGCCCTGCCGGACGACGAGCCCGCGCGCCCGGCCGGGGCGGAGCCGAGATAGGCTCATGGGCTCGCCCGGGCGCGCGCTCGCCCTCCCGCGCGCCGCGATCCCCGCGACGTGGCGCGTGGCCCCGGCGGTTGGCGTCGTCCTGATCTGGGGGTTCCTCGGGATCTTCCTCCTCTATCCGCTGATCCGGATCTTCTACGACGCGGTGACGGATGACGCGGGCCGGCTCACGCTCGGGCACTTCCAGGCCTTCTTCACGGACGGGTTCTACCTGCGGTCTCTCTGGAACTCGCTCCTCCTGGGCGTCGGTGTCGTCACCGCGGCCTCGGTGCTCGGGATCGGCATCGCCTTCCTGCTCGTCCGCTACGAGTTCTGGGGCCGGCACCTGTTCTCCTACCTGACGCTGATCCCGATCATCTCGCCGCCGCTTGTCGGGGTCCTGGGCTTCGTGTTCATCCTGGGCCGGGGGGGTACCGTCAACGTCGTTCTCATGGACTACCTCGACCTCGTCCAGCCCGTGAACTTCATGTACGGCCTCCACGGCGTCCTCCTGGTCGAGACGCTGCACCTCTTCCCGATGATCACGCTCAACGTGGTCGACGCCCTCGGGAAGGTCGACCCGGCGCTCGAGGAGGCGGCGGAGAGCGTGGGCGCGCGCGGGTGGCGACGGCTCTGGACGGTGACGCTGCCGCTCACGACGCCGGGCTACGTGGCGGGCGCGCTGCTGGTGTTCATCTGGACGCTCGCGGACTTCGTGACGCCCCTCGTCGTCGGGGTGCACGACCTCCTGGCGTCGCAGGCCTATTTGAACATCGTGCAGTTCGTGGATCGGCGGCTCTTCCGGATGGGGATCGTCATCTCGGCGCTGCTGGTCCTCCTGGCGGTCGCCTTCCTGCTCCTGGCGCGCCACTACGTGGCGATCAAGGATTACTCCTCGCTCGCGTACACCCGGGTGGAGCGCCGCCGGCTCCCACCCCTCCTGCAGGCAGGCGCCGTCGCCGTCCTGTCGGGGATCATGCTCCTGGCCTTCGTGCCCTATCTCGGCATCGCGCTGGCGGCCTTCGGCCGCGGCTGGTCGCTGACGCCCTTCCCGACCCAGTACACGCTGCAGTTCTTCGAGCGGGTGCTGGTGGAGACGCCGAAGTACGTCGCGAACAGCCTCCTCTATGCTGGCCTCGCCCTCGTCCTGTGCATCGTCGTGGGCCTGGCGATCGCCTGGATCCTGGCGCGGACGCGCCTACCGGGCCGCGGCGCCCTCGATGCGCTGAACACGCTGATCCTGGCGATTCCCGGCACGGCGATCGGCATCGCCTACGTGCGGGCGTTCCACGGGGACCTTCCCGGTGTCGGGGTCCCCCTGACGAGCCTCTGGGTCATCCTGCCGCTCGTCCTGGCGGTGCGCCGGCTGCCCTACGCCGTTCGCGGGAGCTACGCCTCGCTGCTCCTGGTCCACCCCGCGCTTGAGGAAGCCGCGGGCAGCGTCGGGGCGTCCCGCCTCCGCTCGTTCCGGGACGTGACGCTGCCCCTCATCTGGAAGGGCGTCCTGGTCGGTGGGCTGTTCTCGTTCGTGACGTCGCTCCAGGAAGCCTCGGCGGTCCTGTTCCTCTCGCTCGGTGGCTGGGAGACGATCACGGTCGGGATCTTCAACTTCTACATTGCCGGGAGCACGAGCGAAGCGGCGGCGCTCGGGGTCGTCCTGATCGTCGTGGCGGCGGTCTGCGTGGCGCTGATCAACCGCATCGCGGGCGCCCGCCTTGGCGGGATGTTCGGGTAGTGCCGGGGATGAGGCGGTCGCGGGCGGTGGGTCGTCGAGCTCCTGCAACCCCTCCCGGGGGTCCGTCCCGCGCGCCGACGGCATCCCCCGGTTGTCCCGTGCGGGGCGGTGTGCTAGTGTTCACAAGCGTCTCCAACCACCCCCCTTGGGGAGCACGGGTGTGAGCGCAGCCGAGCCGGGTCAGTCCGATCGACGCTGGATCCGGCAGCTCGGTGTCCTCAGCGGGGTGGGGCTCACGCTGGTGATCTCCACCGTCCTGGGCTTCTGGGGAGGGTACGCCCTGGACCGGTGGCTGGGGACCGCCCCGTGGCTCATGCTGGGGGGGCTCTTGCTCGGCATCGCGTCGGGCTTCGTCAATCTCTTCCGCGCGGTGGGGCTCTTCGGCCGCGAGGGGAGGCAGGGAGAAGATGACCGCTCCGACTGACCTGGCTCGAGGGGTCTGGCTCCTCGCCGGGACGCTGGCGCTCGGGCTCGCCGGGGTCTGCGGGCTCCTGCGCGGCCCCGCGGACGCCCTCGGGGCCCTCCTCGGGAGCGGCCTGATGCTGCTGAACTTCGGCGGGCTCACCTTGGCCGCCGATCGCGCCCTGGCCGGCGGGAGGATCTCGCGCCCGGTCTGGATCGGAGCCAGCGGGCTGCGCCTGGGGCTGCTGGGCGGCCTGGTGGGCCTCGCCGTGACCCAGACCGGGGTCGGCCTGGCGGGCCTCCTCCTGTCCCTCACGCTGGTCCCCGTCGCCGTGGTCCTGGCCGGCCTCCGGGCCGCGCGGACCGCCTGAGAGGCGCCGGTGCACGCGATCGAGCCGCCCGTCTTCAACACGTTCGGCCTCCCCCATCACGTCGCCTTCGGGTGGCTCGTGATGGCGATCCTCATCGTCGTCGCGTTCCTCGTGCCGCGCCGGCCGGCGCTCGTGCCGCGGGGGGTCCAGAACGTCGCGGAGGCCGCCCTCGAGTTCGTGCTGACGCTCATCGACGACGTCATCGGGCGCGCGGGGCGGCGATTCCTTCCGCTGATCGCGACGCTGGGCCTCTTCATCTTCACGTCGAACCTCCTGGGGCTCGTCCCCGGCTTCACGCCGCCGACCGACAACGTCAACACGAACCTGGCGTGCGCGCTCGTGGTGTTCTTCTCGTACCACTGGATCGGGATCCGGGCGCACGGGCTGGGGGCGTACCTGAAGCACTTCGCCGGCCCCATGCCGGCACTGGCGCCGCTCATGGTGCCGATCGAGCTGATCAGCCATCTCGCCCGGCCGCTGTCGCTCACCCTCCGGCTCTTCGGCAACATGCTCGGGGGCCACATCCTGCTCTCGATCGTCTTCTTCATGACGGTCGGGCTCTCGACGTGGGCGCTCTCGGGCGCGGCCGGGACGCTCGGCCTCGTGATCGGCGGCGTCGGGACGGTCGCGACGATCTTGTTCACCGTCGGCTTCCTGTTTCCGCTGAAGCTCCTGGTGGCGTTCCTGCAGGCGTTCATCTTCTGCATGCTCTCGATGCTCTACATCGCGGGTGCCCTCGAGGCTGAGCCCGGCTCGGAGTCCGGTCACGGGGCCCCGGGGGACCACGGCGATCACGCGGGCGCCGGCGGCCAGACGGCCGCGGCGCCCGCCCATCACTAACACCGCCCCCGCCGCCGACACGGCCCGGGGGCCCGGGCGGGACGGGGAAGGAGGAGAGAAGGTGCGTATCGCTCTGATACTGCTGGGGCTGTCGCTGAGCCTCGCCGAGGGTGTCGCCGACGCGGCGGACGCCGCGGCGACGGGATCGTGGGTCGGGCCGTTCACCGTCATCGCGGCGGGCATCGGGATGGCCCTGGCGGCCGGTCTGTGCGGGCTCGGCCAGGGGCGCGCGATCGCCGCGGCGCTGGAAGGCATGGCGCGCCAGCCCGGTGCGGCGGCTCGCATCCAGACCGCGATGATCATCGGTCTGGCGCTCATCGAGTCGCTGGCGATCTACACGCTGGTCATCGCGATCATCCTGCTCTTCGCGAACCCGTTCAAGTAAAGGCGATGGGGCGGGCGGCCGGCGCCGCGCCGGCCGCCCGGCCCGTCGTGGCTTACGGCATGCCGCGTTCTGGAGGTCGCCTGCCGCGCATCCCCGAGATGACCGTGCGGCGCCTGTCCGTCTACTTCCGTTGCCTGGCCCAGCTCGAGGAGGACGGCGTCAAGACCATCTCCTCGCAGGAGCTGGCCGCGCGCTTCCATCTGAACTCGGCCCAGGTCCGGAAGGACCTCGCTTACTTCGGCGAGTTCGGCATCCGGGGGATCGGCTACGACACGACCAACCTCCGGCTCGAGATCCAGCGGATCCTGGGGCTCGATCGGGAGTGGCGGGTCGTGCTGGTCGGCTTCGGCAACCTCGGCTCCGCGCTCTTCCACTACCGCGGGTTCGCCCGCCAGGGCTTCCGGATCGCGGCCATCGTCGACGACGACCCTGCCAAGGTCGGGCGCACGGTGAACGGGCTCACGATCCAGGCGCTCGCCGAGCTGCCCCGCACCGTGAAGGGAGAAGGGATCCAGATCGGCGTCGTCGCCGTACCCGCCGAGGCGGCCCAGACCGTCGCCGACCGGCTGGTCGCGGCCGGCGTCCGGGCGATCCTCAACTTCGCGCCGAGCCGGGTCAAGGTGCCGAAGGACGTGCGCCTCCAGAACGTCGACCTGTCGATCGAGCTGGAGAACCTCTCCTTCCACCTGGGGCAGGGGTCGCGGTGAGCGGCAGCGCCGCCGCGGAGCTCGTCACGGCGCGCCCACCGGCGCTCGACGCCTGGGGAGACCTCGCCCGGGCGCGAGCGGCGCTCGGGCGGGGGGCGCCACGGATCCCGCTCGAGGGCCTGTGGGGCTCCTCCGCGTCTCTCGCCCTGGCGGCGCTTCTCCCGCCGGACCGCCCGGCGGTCGTGGTCGTGGCGGACGAGCCGACCGCGCTCCGCGCCCTCGACGACCTCCGCGCCTTCGCCGGGGCGCTGGGCCGGAAATCGCCGGGCGAGGTCGTGCTGATGCCGGTCCCCCACGCCGCCCTCTGGCGCGATGCGGGCGCGCGCGAGGAGGACGCGGGGCGCGCGGGGATCCTGGGCCGCCTCCTGCGGGGCGAGCCTCTGTGGGTGATCGTGCCCGCGCGAGGCCTGGAGGCGCCGCTCCCGGTCCCGGCCGCGTTCCGGCGCCAGGCCCTGACGCTCGCCCTGGGCGACGCGATCGATCGGGAGGCGCTGATCGAGCACCTCCAGGGGGCCGGCTACGAGCGCGCGGAGACCGTGACGGAGGTCGGGCAGTGGGCCCTTCGGGGCGGGATCGTCGACGTCTTCTCGCCGGCCGGGGCGCTGCCGGTGCGGGTCGAGCTGACCGGGGACGACGTCGAGTCCCTCCGGACGTTCGACCCGACGACCCAGCGCTCGACGGGCGCGGTCGCGGCGCTGCTCGTGCTCCCGATGCTGGCCTCCGACTCGGCGGCCGGGGCGCGCTTCGGAGACTACCTGCCGGCCGACGCGCCCGTGGCGGTGGCCGACGTCGCCCTCCTCGCGCCCGGGGCGCCGGAGGTCGCCCTCCTCGAGACGCTCGGCGCCCGCCCGCGGGTGGACTGCGGCGTGCTGCTGACCGACGCGCCGGCCGCGTTCCGCCTCGAGACCCGCTCGATCGAGGGCGTGCGCGGCCAGTTCCGACGGCTCGAGCCGGCACTCGCCGCGTGGCGGGCGGAGGGCTTCCGGGTGCGGCTCCTGGCTCCCGACCCGCAGACCGCGGGCCGGCTCCAGGAGATCCTCCGGGACCTCGAGCACGAGGCGCCGCTCGTCTCGGCGCTGCTCGGACCGGAGGCCCTCGCGGTCCTGGTGGGCGGCGCGCACGTCGGGTTCGAGTGCCCGGGGCTCGGGCTCGTGTGTCTCACCGAGACCGAGCTGTTCGGGCACCGGCGGACGATGCGCCGCCGGCCGACCTACCAGCGCGGCGCCGCGATCGCCGCGTTCACCGACCTCGCGCCAGGGGACCTGGTCGTCCACGTCGAGCACGGGATCGGCCGGTATGCAGGCCTCGTGACGCTGGCGGTCGACGGGGAGCCTGCCGACTACCTCCTCCTCGAGTACGCCGAGGGCGCGCGCCTCTATCTGCCCGTCCAGCGGATGGCCGCGGTGACCAAGTACGCGGGGTCCGGCGACGAGACGCCGCGGCTCGACAAGCTGGGGGCCACGACCTGGCAGCGGACGAAGGAGTCCGTCCGGGCCTCCCTCCGGGAGATGGCGCAGGAGCTCCTGCGCCTCTACGCTGAGCGGCAGGTGGTCGAGGGCCTCGCGGTCGCCGCCGACACACCCTGGCAGCACGAGTTCGAGGCGGCCTTCCCGTTCGAGGAGACCCCGGATCAGCTGGAGTCGATCCGCCAGGTCAAGGCGGACCTCGAGCGTCGGCAGCCGATGGACCGGCTCGTCTGCGGGGACGTGGGCTACGGCAAGACCGAGGTCGCGATGCGCGCGGCCCTCAAGGTCGCGCTGGATGGGCACCAGGTGGCGGTCCTCGTGCCCACGACCATCCTCGCCGAGCAGCACTGGAACACGTTCCGCGAGCGCTTCGCGCCCTACCCGGTGCGCGTGGAGATGCTCTCCCGCTTCCGGTCGCCGGCCCAGCAGAAGGCGGTCCTCGCCGGGCTAGCGGCGGGGACCGTGGACGTCGTCATCGGCACCCACCGGTTGCTCTCGAAGGACGTCGCTTTCAAGGACCTCGGGCTCCTGATCGTGGACGAGGAGCACCGGTTCGGCGTGGCGCACAAGGAGCGCCTGAAGCAGCTCCGGAAGGCGGTGCACGTCCTCACGCTGACGGCGACCCCCATCCCCCGGACGCTCTCCATGGCGATGGCGGGGATCCGCGACCTGTCGGTGATCGAGTCGCCCCCCGCCGACCGCCGCGCGGTCGAGACGGTCGTCTGCCGGTTCGACGCGCGGGTGATCAAGGAGGCGATCGAGCGCGAGCTGGGCCGGGGGGGGCAGGTCTTCGTGGTCCACAACCGGATCCAGTCCTTGCCGGCCCTCGTGCGCTTCATCCAGCGGCTCGTGCCCCGGGCGCGGGTGGCGATGGCCCACGGCCAGCTGCGGGAGACGACGCTCGAACGAACCATGCTGGATTACGTGGGAGGCGCGTACGATGTCCTAGTGGCCACCGCCATCATCGAGTCGGGGCTCGACATCCCGGCGTCGAACACGATCGTCATCAATCGCGCGGATCGGCTCGGTCTCGCTCAGCTCTACCAGCTGCGCGGCCGCGTGGGCCGCGACCGCCTCCAGGCCTATGCTTATCTCCTCATCCCCGCCGACGGGCGCGTCGACGAGACGGCGGCCAAGCGGCTCCGCGTGCTGCAGGAGCTCACCGCGCTGGGCTCCGGGCTCAAGATCGCGCTCCGGGACATGGAGATCCGGGGGGCCGGAAACCTGCTCGGGGCTCAGCAGCACGGGCAGATCGAGATGGTCGGCTTCGACCTCTACCTGAAGCTCCTGGACGAGGCCGTGCGGGAGCTGCGGGGCGAGCCCGTCGAGGTCGAGGTCGATCCCGTTGTCACGGTGGACTCGGCCGCTTACCTGCCCGAGGACTACGTCGCGGAGGCCGCCCAGCGGCTGGCGCTCTACAAGCGGCTCGCGGGCGTCGGCACCCCGGCCGAGATCGAGGACGCCCGGCGGGAGCTCCGGGACCGGTTCGGCCCGCTGCCCGAGGCGGCGGCGCGGCTCCTCGACGTCGTCGCGCTGCGCCTCGACGCCAAGGCCCTTCGCCTCGAGCGGCTCGAGGTGCGCGGGGGCCACGCGCTCGTCACGTTCGCGCCGAGCACGCCGGTGCCGCCCCAGCGGATCGTCGACCTGCTGCGGGCCCACGGGCGGCGGCTCCGTACCGTGCGGGAGTTCGTGCTCGAGGCCACGGTCCCCCGCGGGCCGTGGCCGGAAACCTTCCAGGTCCTCACCCGGCTCCTCGGCGAGTTCCGCGGGCCGACGGAGGCTCGCCGATGACGAGGGCGCGGCTCGCGCTCGCAGGGCTCGTCGTGGCGGGGGCGCTCGGCGCCTGCCGCACGCCAGCGGGGCCCTTGCCGCCGGTGCCATCTGGCAGCGGCGGCGTCCTGGTGGGCGTCGGCGAGCCGCCTCCGGTCCGGGACAACCAGGTCGTGATCGATCGGGTCGTGGCCGTGGTCAACGACGACGTCGTCATGATGTCCGACCTGCAGGAGGCGATCGTCATCTCCCGGCGCGACGGCCGTGGCCTGCCCGACGGGGCCGAGTTCGAGCGGACGATGCTCAACCGGCTGGTCGACCACCGCCTCCAGGTCCAGGAAGCCAAGCGCGACAAGGTCGAGGTGTCGGACGACGACCTGCGCGGCGCCGTCGAGGAGATCGTCAAGCGGAACGGCGGCGACCGGGAGAAGTTCGAGGTGCAGCTCCGCGCGCAGGGCGTCACCTGGGACGCCCTGCGCCGCGAGATGCGGGAGCAGCTGCTCGCCCAGAAGGTGCGGAGCCGCCGCGTGGTGGGGCGCTCCCGGGTCACGGAGTCCGAGGTCGACCAGTACCTCGCCCAGAATCGGGACAAGTTCGAGGCGGGGCTCAAGTACCACGCGCTCCACATGGCCATCACGGTCGAGGCGACGACCTCGCCCGCGGCCTGGGAGCAGGCGAAGCAGGAGATCGACGGCATCGCGACGGCGCTCGCGGGCGGGGCCGACTTCGCCGAGCTGGCGCGGACCCGGGCGAAGGACCCGGCGGGGGGGGACCTCGGGTGGCTCGCCCGAGGCGAGCTGGACGCGACCTTCGAGGGACCGCTCCTGGCGCTCCAGAAGGGCCAGGTGACCGGGCCGATCCGGTCGGGCTCCGCCTACCACCTGTTCAAGCTCGAGGACCGCGAGGAGCTGACGGCGGAGCGGCTCGCGGACGCGCGGCAGCAGGCGCGCGACCTGCTCCTCCAGAAGAAGGCGCAGGAGCGCTTCGACGAGTGGCTGGAGACCCTCCGGCGGCGCGCGCTGATCGCGATCCGCCTGTGAGGCGGCCGACCCACTACCCGACGGGCCCGTTGGTTGACAGGGCCTTGCCGCCGGTGCTATAGATATCTGAGCGTGACGCCGCCGCGCGCGCGATCCCCTGACGGTCCTCGCCACAGCGCACCTCAAAGGAGCGATTCACAGACGTGAGCACACCTCCACCGCCCCGCCATCCACGCCACCGCTTCCCCCGTCGGCCCGGCGCCGGCCAGAATCCCGGCCCGGAGCGCGAGCGCGTCGTGATGCCCGACATCCCCGCCGACCCGAACCCGAGCGAGCTCGCGACCGCGGGCCGCACCGGCGGGCTGATCCTGACGGAGCTCAAGGAAAAGGCGATCCCGGACCTCAACACGCTCGCGCGCGATCTCGGCGTCCAGGGCTTTTCGGGGCTCCGCAAGCAGGAGCTGATCTTCAAGATCCTGCAGGCGCAGGCCGAACGCGACGGGCTCATCTACGCGGAAGGTGTGCTGGAGGTCCTGCCCGACGGCTTCGGATTCCTGCGCGCCCCGGATTACAACTACCTCCCGGGGCCAGACGACATCTACGTGTCGCCGTCGCAGATCCGGCGCTTCGACCTCCGGACCGGCGACACGATCTCGGGCCAGGTGCGGCCGCCGAAGGACTCGGAGCGCTACTTCGCCCTGCTGAAGGTCGAGGCGATCAACTACGAGACGCCCGAGCAGGCGAAGGACAAGATCCTCTTCGACAACCTCACGCCGCTCTACCCGATGGAGCGGATCCGGCTGGAGCACACCCCGGAGGACCTGTCGACGCGAGTCATGGACCTTCTCACGCCGATTGGGAAGGGGCAGCGCGGTCTCATCGTCGCCGCCCCCCGGACCGGGAAGACGATGCTCCTCCAGGCGATCGCCAACGCGATCGCGAAGAACCACCCAGAGGTCTACCTGATCGTCCTCCTGATCGACGAGCGCCCGGAAGAGGTCACCGACATGCAACGGAGCGTCCGCGGGGAGGTCATCTCCTCGACGTTCGACGAGCCGCCGCAGCGGCACATCCAGGTCGCGGACATGGTGATTGAGAAGGCCAAGCGCCTGGTCGAGCACAAGCGGGACGTCGTCATCCTCCTCGACTCGATCACCCGCTTCGCGCGCGCCCACAACGCCGTCATCCCGTCGTCGGGAAAGGTCCTGTCTGGCGGCCTCGATGCGAACGCGCTGCAGCGGCCCCGGCGGTTCTTCGCGGCCGCCCGCAACATCGAGGAGGGCGGGTCCCTGACCATCATGGCCACCGCCATCGTCGACACCGGCAGCCGGATGGACGACGTGATCTTCGAGGAGTTCAAGGGGACCGGCAACATGGAGGTCCACCTGGACCGCCGCCTCATGGACAAGCGCATCTTCCCGACGATCAACATCGAGCAGTCGGGGACCCGCAAGGAGGAGCTCCTGATCGAGCGGGACGAGCTCCAGCGCCTGTGGCTTCTCCGGAAGGCGCTGTCGCAGCTGAACCCCGTCGAGGCGATGGAGCTCCTGGTGGACAAGCTCCGGATGACCAAGTCGAACAAGGAGTTCCTGGCCTCGATGCAGTCGCTCGGCTGAGCCGGCCGGTCCCCCGCTTGCTCCGGTCCCCGGCCGGCCGGGGGGCCCCGGCGTCCCATCGGGGGAGGCTCGCGCCTTGCCGGGGGGCGACGGCCTGTGGTACCCTGATCAGGCTCTCATTTTCGCCTGTGTGGGGAGGACTTTCCGTGAAGGCCGGCATTCATCCCGAGTACGTCGAGACCACCATCACCTGCGCCTGCGGCGAGGTCATCCACACCCGCTCCACCAGCGCGAACATCCGGGTGGAGATCTGCTCGAAGTGCCATCCGTTCTTCACCGGCAAGCAGAAGCTGGTGGACACGGCCGGGCGCGTCGAGCGCTTCCAGAAGAAGTACGCCAACCGGAAGCGCTAGCCGCCGCCCTCGGCGCGGGGCCGGGCCCGGGCATGCGAGCCCCGAGGGCCTGAGCGCGGATCGTGTTCGATAAGCTCCGGCAGATCGAAAGTCGCTACGGGGAGCTCTCCGTCCGCCTCGCGGAGGCCGCTAACGCGCCCGGCGGACGGTCGGAGTACGCGCGGCTCGCCAAGGCGGCGGCGGAGATCGAGCCCGTCGTGACCGCCTTCGGGCAGTACAAGGGTGTCCTCGCCCGCATCGAGGAGGCCAACCACATCCTGGGCGAGGGGGGCGACCCCGAGCTTCACGAGTTGGCGAGCCTCGAGCTCGAGGACCTGCGCGCGCGAGAGCGGGATCTCGAGGAGCGGCTGCGGACGATGCTCCTGCCCCGGGATGCCCGGGACGACAAGAACGTCCTCGTCGAGATTCGCGCGGGCGCCGGCGGGGACGAGGCGGCGCTGTTCGCGGCCGACCTCGCGCGCATGTACACCAAGTACGCCGAGCGCCACGGGCTCAAGCTCGAGGTTCTCGACAGCCACCCGACGGGGCAGGGCGGGTTCAAGGAGGTCATCCTGTCCGTTCAGGGCAAGGGGGCTTGGAGCCGCCTTAAGTTCGAGCGGGGCGTGCATCGGGTCCAGCGGGTCCCCGCCACGGAGTCCGCGGGCCGCATCCACACCTCGACGGTGACGGTCGCGGTCCTCCCGGAGGCGGAGGACGTCGACGTGAAGGTCGACGAGAAGGACATCAAGGTGGATGTGTATCGCTCGTCCGGCCCGGGCGGGCAGGGCGTCAACACGACCGACTCGGCGGTGCGCCTCACGCACCTGCCCACGGGGCTGGTCGTCACCTGCCAGGACGAGCGGTCGCAGATCAAGAACCGGGCCAAGGCGCTCCGCGTGCTGCGCGCGCGGCTCCTCGAGCAGGCCCAGGAAGAGCAGCGCTCCCAGATCGCCGCGGCGCGGAAGAGCCAGGTCGGGACGGGTGAGCGCAGCGAGCGGATCCGGACGTACAACTTTCCCCAGGGCCGCGTGACGGACCATCGGATCGGGCTCACGGTCCACCAGCTCCCCGACGTCCTCGAGGGGGACCTCGACGAGCTGGCCGAGGCGCTGCTCGCGGCCGAGCGGGCCGAGCAGCTCGAGTCGCTCGAGGCATGACGCCCGCCGCCGTCGCTCCGGCCACGGTGGCCATCGCGCTCAGCGACGCTGGCCGGCGCCTCGCCGCGGCGGGGCTCGTGACCGCCCGGCAGGACGCCGAGGTGCTGCTGGCCCGGGCGCTCGGCACGACGAGGCTCGGCCTGTACACCACCGGCCGGGCGCGGGTTCCCCGCGCGGCCGGCGCGGCGTTCGAGACACTCGTGGCGCGGCGCGCGGCGCACGAGCCTCTCCAGTACCTCCTGGGCGAGGCGGAGCTGTCCGGGGTCGTGCTCGAGCTGGGTCCGGGCGTGTTCATCCCGCGCCCCGAGACCGAGGCGCTCGTCGACCGGGCGGTCACCTTGGGTCCCCCCGGCGTCGCCACGGTCCTCGACCTCTGCACCGGCTCGGGCGCGATCGCGTGCGCCCTCGCGACGCGACGTCCGGGCTGGACGATCTGGGGTGTCGAGCGCGCCCGGACCGCGGCAGACTGCGCCCGAGCCAACGTGCGGCGGCTCGGCCTCGAGGCGCGCGTCCGGGTCCGCGAGGGCGACCTCTTCGGGCCGCTCCGGGATGCCGTTGCGGCGGGCGCCGTCGACCTCGTCGTGGCCAACCCGCCGTATCTCGCCGCGCCCATCCTGCCGACGCTGCCCGTGGAGGTCCGCGAGTGGGAGCCCTGGGAGGCGCTCGATGGCGGCGCGGACGGGCTCGACGTGATCCGCCGGCTGCTCGCCCAGGCCCCCGAGTGGCTGCATCCCGGGGGCGAACTGCTCGTGGAGATCGGCGAGGAGCAGGGGCCGGCGGTGCGCGCGATCGTCGCGGCGGAGGCGCGGTACGCGGCGGCGCTCGTGCACCGGGATTTCCGCGGATGCGAGCGTGTGCTCGAGGCGCGGAGGCGCTAGGTGGCGGCCCGGCTTGTCATCGAGGGCGGCGTCGCGCTTCAGGGAGAGGTGCGGGTCGGCGCAGCGAAGAACGCCGCCCTGCCGCTTCTGGCGGCGTCGCTGCTCTCTGCGGAGCCCGTCACGCTGGAGAACGTCCCCCGTCTGGCGGACATCGCCACCATCCGGGCGCTGCTCGAGGGGCTCGGCACGGAGTTCGAGGAGCGTGACGGTCACACCGTCGCGCGGACGCGGGCGCTCCGGTCCGTCGAGGCGCCGTACGAGCTCGTCTCGACCATGCGGGCGTCCGTCCTGGTGCTCGGGCCGCTCCTGGCCCGCGCCGGCCGAGCCCGCGTCTCGCTGCCGGGGGGCTGCGCGATCGGCGCTCGACCGATCGATCTCCATCTGAAGGGGCTCGAGCGTCTCGGCGCCGAGGTCACGCTCGCCCAGGGCTATGTGGAGGCGCGCGCCGCGCGGCTCAAGGGCGCGCGCATCGTCTTCGACCTCGTGACGGTGACCGGCACGGAGAACCTCATGATGGCCGCCGCGCTGGCGGAGGGCACCACGATCCTCGAGAACGCGGCGCGGGAGCCCGAGATCCCGGACCTGGCCTGCCTCCTCACGGCCATGGGAGCACGCATCCACGGGGCGGGAACCGAGCGGATCGAGATCGAGGGCGTGCCCGAGCTCGGCGGCGCGCGGCACCGGATCATCCCGGATCGCGTGGAAGCGGGGACCTTCCTGGTGGCCGGCGCCATCACCGGGGGGGATGTCACCGTCCGCGACGTGGTGCCGGCCCACCTGAGCGCCGTCGTCGACAAGCTCGAGGCGGCGGGCGCGTGGCTGGAGGTCGGCGCCGATCGCGTCCGCATCCGCGCGGAGGGCCGGCCCCGGGCGACCGACGTCGTGACCAACCCGTTCCCGGGGTTCGCGACCGACATGCAGGCCCAGATGATGGCGCTCCTCGGACTCGCCGAGGGCTCGAGCGTGATCACGGAGACGATCTTCGAGAACCGCTTCCAGCACGCGGCCGAGCTCCGGCGCCTCGGGGCCGCGATCGAGATCGAGGGGAGCCGCGCCCTCATCCGCGGGGTGCCGGGTTACCAGGGCGCGCCGGTCATGGCCACGGACCTTCGCGCGTCCGCGTCGCTCGTCCTGGGAGGGCTCGCGGCTACGGGCCGGACCGAGGTGTCCCGCGTCTACCATCTCGACCGCGGCTACGAGGGGATGGAGCGGAAGCTCGCCGCGCTCGGGGCGCGGATCCGCCGGGAAGGCTGACGCGTGGCGTGGCAGACGGCCGCCGCGACCGGGAACGGGCGCCCGCTCACCCTCGCCCTCCCGAAGGGCCGCCTTCTCCGGCCGGCACTCGACCTCCTCCGCCGGGCCGGCTTCCAGGGGCTGCCCGGGGACGAGAGCCGCCGGCTCCTGTTCACCGACCCGACCGGCCGGCTCCGGCTCCTGATCCTGAAGCCCCTCGACGTGCCGACCTACGTCGAGCACGGGGCGGCCGACGTCGGGATCGTCGGCAAGGACGTGCTGCTCGAGCAGGAGCCGGACGTCTACGAGCCGCTCGACCTCGGGTTCGGCGTGTGCCGGCTGGTGGTCGCCGAGCCCCGGGAGCTCTGGGAGCGCGACGATCCGGCGAAGTGGTCCTCGGTCCGCGTCGCGACCAAGTACCCCAATCTGACGCGCCGGTACTTCGCCGAGCGGGGCATCCAGGTCGAGGTGGTCAGGCTGGACGGCTCGATCGAGCTGGCGCCCCTGGTGGGGCTGGCCGAGCGCATCGTCGACCTCGTCCAGTCGGGGGAGACACTCCGGGCCAACGGCCTGGTCGAGGTCGCCGAGATCCTGCAGTCGACGGCGCGGCTCATCGTGAACCGCGCCGCGCAGAAGACGGCGCACCAGGCGGTCGGCCAGCTCCTCGACGAGCTCCGCGCCGGGGCCCGCCCGTGATCCGTATCCTCCAGACCGCGGAGCTGTCGCCCGACGGCGTCGTGGCGGCCCTCGCCCGGCCGCACGCGGCGATCGACCCCGACGCCGTGGCGCGCGTCGCCGCGATCGTCGACGAGGTCCGGCGCCGCGGGGACGCGGCGCTGCTCGACTTCACCAAGCGATTCGACGGGGTGGAGCTGCGCCCCGGGGAGCTCCGGGTGTCCGAGGCCGAGTGGGCGGCCGCGCCGCCGGCCCCCCGGCTTCAGGCGGCCCTCGCCGAAGCGGCGCGCCGGATCGAGGCGTTCCACCGCCACCAACTGCCGCGCTCCTGGTGGGTGCGCGACGAGCATGGCTCCTTGCTGGGCCAGCAGGTGACGCCGCTCGACCGCGTCGGGTGCTACGTGCCCGGCGGAACGGCGGCCTATCCGTCCACGGTGCTGATGAACCTGATTCCCGCGCGCGTCGCGGGCGTGCGGGAGCTCGTCGTGGTCTCCCCGCCGGGCGGCGACGGGCGCGTGCCGGCGGCAGTACTGGCCGCGGCGCGCCTGGCGGGGGCGACGGAGGTCTACCGGGTGGGCGGCGCGCAGGCCGTCGCGGCGCTCGCGTACGGGACGGCGACCCTCCGGGCGGTCGACAAGATCGTCGGGCCGGGGAACCTCTACGTCGCCCTCGCGAAGCGCCTCGTCTTCGGCGACGTCGGCATCGACCTGGTCGCCGGCCCGAGCGAGGTCGTCGTCGTCGCGGACCGCACCGCGGCTGCGGATCACGTGGCGGCGGATCTCCTCGCCCAGGCCGAGCACGACCCGATGGCGCGGGCCGTGTGCCTGACGGACGACGCTGCGCTCGCCGCGCGCGTCGCGGCGGCGGTCGGCCGCCAGTGCCCGGCGCTGCCCCGGGCGGCCATCGCGGAAGCCGCCATCCGGAGCCACGGGGCCGTGGTGGTGACGCGGGATCTCGACGAGGCGCTCCGGATCGCGAACCACCTGGCGCCGGAGCACCTCGAGCTCGCGGTCGCCGATCCCTTCGCCTGGCTTCCTGCCGTCCGGCACGCGGGCGCGATCTTCCTCGGCGTCCACACGCCCGAGGTGGTCGGGGACTACGTGGCCGGCCCGAACCACGTCCTGCCGACCGGCGCGACCGCGCGCTTCGCGTCGGGCCTCTCGGTGGAGGATTTCATCAAGCGCTCGAGCCTCATCCACTACACGCCGGCCGGGCTCCGGGCGGCGTGGCCCCACCTCGCCGCGCTGGCGGAGACGGAGGGGTTCCACGGACACCGCGAGGCGGCGCGGATCCGCCTGGACGACTGCCGGACGCGAGGAGAGCACTAGGGATGGCACGACGACGTCGGCGACACGGACGGGGACCGAGACCGGAAGGGGCGGCGGCGGGCGCGAGCCTCGCCGCGGCCGGGATTGCGGGGGCTGCCGGGCCCGCGCCGACCGGCAACGGCGGCGGACCGGCGACGGGCCGCGTGGCGCGGATCGAGCGGCGGACGCGGGAGACCGAGATCCTGCTCCAGCTGAACGTCGACGGTCGTGGCGAGACGGCGATCGACACCACGATCCCATTCTTCAACCACATGCTGGAGGCGGCCGGGAAGCACGGGCTGCTCGACCTCCGGGTGAGCGCCCGGGGCGACACCGAGGTCGACCTCCACCACACGGTGGAGGACGTAGGGATCTGTCTCGGGAAGGCGCTCCACGAGGCGCTCGGGGACAAGCGGGGGATCGTCCGGTTCGGGACGGCCTACGTGCCGATGGACGAGGCGCTGGCCTCCGTCCACGTCGACATCTCGGGGAGGCCTTACTTCTCCTACAACGTGCCGTTCGCCAAGACGCGCGTGGGGAACTTCGACCTCGACCTCCTGAAGGACTTCTTCCGCGCGTTCGCGATGAACGCGATGCTGAACCTGCACGTCAACCTCCACTACGGCGAGAACCTCCACCACATTGCGGAGGCCTTGTTCAAGGCGTTCGGCCGCGCCCTCGCCGAGGCCTCGCGGATGAACCCGCGCATCGAGGGCGTGCTCTCCACCAAAGGCGCCCTGTGATCGCGATCGTCGACTACGGCCGGGGCAACCTCGGCAGCGTCCGGAAGGCGCTGGCCGAGCTCGCGCCGGAGGTCGTCGTCACCGACGACCCCCGAACGGTCGGGCGGGCCCGCGCGATGGTCGTCCCCGGGGACGGCGCCTTCGCGGACGCCATGGGGAGCCTCGAGCGCCTGGGGCTCACCGAGCCGATCCGCGCCCACATCGCGGCCGGCCGGCCCTATCTCGGCATCTGCCTCGGCTACCAGCTGCTTTTCACCGAGAGCGAGGAGTTCGGCCACGCCAAGGGCCTCGACATCCTGCCCGGGACCGTGCGCCGGTTCCCCGCGGGGCTCAAGGTGCCCCACATGGGCTGGAACCGGCTCTGGCACGACGGGACGCTGCCGATCCTTACCGGGATCCCGGCGGGGGCGTACTTCTACTTCGTGCACTCGTACTACCCCGAGGTGTCGGGCGCGCTCCAGGCCGAGGGCGTGCAGGCGGCGCAGTGCGAGTACGGGCTCCGCTTCCCGGCGCTGATCGCGCGCGAGCACCTCTACGGCACCCAGTTCCACCCCGAGAAGAGCCAGGGCTGGGGCCTCCGGCTCCTGGCGAACTTCGCCCGGCTCGCGGGCGGTGCGGAGGCCGGGCGCGCGTGATCGTCATCCCGGCGATCGACCTCCAGGGAGGCCGCTGCGTCCGGCTGGTCGAGGGCCGGGCGGACAGCGCCACGGTCTTCGGCGACGACCCGGTGGCGATGGTGCGCCGCTGGGCGGACGCCGGGGCGCGCCGGCTCCACGTCGTGGACCTGGACGGGGCCTTCGCCGGGGCGCCCCGGCATGCGGCCGTGATCCGGGCGATGGTGGAGGCCGTGCCGGCGGTGCCCGTGGAGATCGGGGGCGGTCTCCGCGACCTCGTCACCCTCGAAGCCGCACTCGCCACCGGGGCCCGCTGGGCCGTCCTCGGGACGGCCCCGGCGCTCGAGCCTGCCGTGCTCGAGGCGGCGTGCGGGCGGTGGCCGGGCCGGATCCTCGTCGGGGTGGACGCGGTCGGCGGCCGGGTGGCCGTGCGGGGGTGGACCGATGTGCTCCCGCTCGCGGCGCACGAGCTCGCGCGCCGGGCGGCGGCCGCCGGCGCCGCCGGCGTGATCTACACCGACGTGCGCCGGGATGGAACCGGCCAGGGCCCGAATCTCGAGGCCACGGCGGCGCTGGCGGCGGGCGCGCCCGTGCCCGTCATCGCGTCGGGGGGGATCGCCGGGGTCGACGACCTCGTCCGGCTTGCCGCCATCCCGAACGTGATCGGGGCGATCGTGGGGCGGGCCCTCTACACGGGGGCCGTCGACCTGGGCGCGGCGATGGCCGCGGTGGCGGCCTGACGGCGATGCTAGCCCGGCGCGTCATCCCGTGCCTCGACGTGAAGGACGGCCGGGTCGTCAAGGGCGTGCGGTTCCTCGACCTCGCCGACGCGGGCGACCCGGTCCGGGCCGCGATCGCGTACGACCGGCAGGGCGCGGACGAGCTCGTGTTCCTGGACATCACGGCCTCCCACGAGGGGCGTGCCACGATGCTGGAAGTCGTGCGGCGCACGGCGGAGGCCGTGTACCTCCCGCTGACGGTCGGCGGCGGGATCGGGAGCCTGGAGGACGTGCGGGCGCTCCTCCGGGCCGGCGCCGACAAGGTGTCCCTCAACACCGCGGCAGTCGCGCGGCCCGAGCTGATCCGGGACGCCGCGGTGCGCTTCGGCAGCCAGTGCATCGTGGTCGCGATCGACGCCAAGCGCCGCGCCGCGAGGCCGGGCGCGGCGTTCGAGGTCTACACGCACGGCGGCCGGCGGCCCACCGGCCGGGACGCGGTCGCGTGGGCCCGCGAGGCGGCGGCGCTCGGCGCGGGCGAGATCCTGGTGACCAGCATGGACCGGGACGGGACGCGGGACGGGTACGACCTCGAGCTGACGCGGGCGATCGCCCAGGCCGTTCCGGTGCCGGTGATCGCCTCGGGCGGGGTCGGGACGCTCGCCCACCTGCACGACGGCCTCGTGCGGGGCAAGGCCGACGCGGTGCTGGCGGCCTCGATCTTCCACTTCGGCGAGCACAGCGTACCGGAGGCCAAGCGCTACCTCCGGGCGCGCGGCGTCCCCGTCCGCCTGGAGGAGATCCCGGCGTGACCGTCGCCCCGGAGGGAATCCGCTTCGACGCGAGCGGCCTCGTCCCGGCCGTGGTCCAGGACGCGGGGACGGGCGAGGTCCTCATGGTCGCGTGGATGAACCGGGAGGCTCTGGAGCGCACGCTCGCCACCCGGCTGACCCACTTCTGGTCCCGGTCACGGCGGGCGCTCTGGCAGAAGGGCGAGACGTCGGGCCATCGCCAGCACGTCGAGGCCGTATACAGGGACTGCGACGGGGACACGCTCCTGATCCTGGCGCACCAGGAAGGGGTCGCCTGCCACACGGGGAGCCGCACCTGCTTCTTCACCCGGCTCGACAGGCCGGCCGCGGCCGAGGGGAGTGAGATGGTGACGTCCTCGGCGGGCCCGGGAATCCTCGACACGGTCGAACGCGTCATCCAGTCGAGGCGCGCGATGCCGCGCGAGGGCTCGTACGTGTCCGGGCTCCTTGCCGGGGGCGACGCCCGGATCGCCCAGAAGGTCGGGGAGGAGGCCGCCGAGGTGATGGTCGCGGCTCTCGCGGAAGGGTCCGAGCGGCTCGTCGCCGAGGTGGCCGACCTCTGGTTCCACACGCTCGTGCTGATGGGGGCGCGCGGTCTCTCGGCGCGCCACGTGTTCGCGGAGCTGGGCCGCCGGCATCGACCGGCCGACGGACCGCCGGCGCGCGCCGGCGCGCCCCCGGCGGCCCCGGAGGACTGAGCGATCCGGAGCGCGTGGCTCCGGACGGCGCCGGTCGTGGTGGCCCTGCTCGCCGGACTGGCCGGGTGCGGAGGGGTCCGCCTTCAGGACGGCGGCTACGCTGTCGCACGGAAGGGGTATCGCGTGGGCGCCCCGGACGGCTGGACACGGATCGAGAGCGAGGCGGACCTGACGCTCCGGCGGACGGATCCCCCCGCCGGGCTGATGGCCCACGCCACCTGCGAGGGCAAGCCACCCTCGCGCCCGATGCCGATCCTGGTCCGGCATCTCCGCTTCGGCCTCCGGGACGTCCAGGACCTCGTCGAGGAGCCCGCCACGCTCGGTGGACTGTCCGGCACCGCCCAGCGGTTCCGCGCCACGCTCGACGGCGTGCCGGTGGCAGTGCGGGCGCTGACTGTCCGCGGGGCCGGCTGCGTCTACGACCTGGTCGGCGTCGCCGCGCCCGACGGGCTCGCCGCGCTGGCGCCCGACTTCGAGCGCTTCGCGGCCGGCTTTTCCGTCACGGGGGCGATCCGGTGACGGCGGCGGAGCGTCCCCTCGGCCTCCGGGCGCGCCACGTCGCGGCCTACTGGGGCGGACTCGCGCTCCTCACGTGGGACGTGTTCCGGAATGCGTGGCTGCCGCGGCGCTACCTCCCCCTCGTCGTCGCCGAGTTCGACGGCATGGGCGTGCGCTCGCTCGTCGTGGCCGGCACGGCCGCGATCTTTACCGGGATGGTGTTCGCGCTCCAGTCCGCCGTCTACCTGTCCCGCTTCGGCGCCGACCTCTACGTGGGGCCGCTCGTCGGGCTGTCGGTCCTGCGCGAGCTGGGACCGGTGCTGACGGCGATCTTGGTCGGCGGCAAGGTCGCGTCGGGGATCACCGCCGAGCTGGGCTCCATGAAGGTGACGGAGCAGATCGACGCGCTCCGGGCGATCGGCGTGAACTACATCAAGCGCCTGATCGTGCCCCGCGTGCTGGCCGCTCTCTTCGTCTTCCCGCTGCTGACCGCGCTGGCCGATTTCATCGCGCTGGTGGGCGGCATGCTGATCGCGGTCTTCGAGCGGCGGATCGACGTCTACCTCTATTGGAACACCATCTTCTACTGGGTCGTCATCCGGGATCTGGTGACGGGGGTGGGCAAGAGCTTCTTCTTCGGCGTCATCGTCACGCTGATCGGCGCCCACAACGGCCTCGCGATGACCGGCGGGACCGAGGGGCTCGGGCGCGCGACGACGGCGACGGTCGTCCAGGTCTCGGTGGCCATCATCGTCGCGGACTTCTTCCTGACCAAGCTCTTCCTCCTCCTATGAGAGCGAGCGGGGAGGTCGAGCGATTGAGCCCGTCCGGCGATCCGGGCGCGCCCGCGCCCGTGACGGACCCGGAGGGGTCGGGAGGGCCGGCCGTCTCGCACGAGGGCGTGTGGAAGACCTTCGGCGCCGAGCCCGTGCTCCGCGGACTCGACCTCGACATCCGGCGCGGCAGCACCGTCACCGTGATGGGCGGCAGCGGCTCGGGAAAGACCGTCCTCCTCCGGCTGACCGCGGGCCTGATCAAGCCTGACCGGGGGCGGGTGCGGGCCATGGGGATCGACATCACGCCGCTCCGCGAGGAGGCGCTCCTGCCGGTCCGGCGACGGATGGGCTTCGTCTTCCAGGGCGCGGCCCTGTTCGACTCCCTCACCGTGTACGAGAACGTCGCGTACCCGCTCCGCGAGCACGCGAGCCTGGCGGAAGACGAGGTCGCAGAGCGGGTCCATCGCCTCCTGGGGCGCGTGGGCCTCGGGGCCGACGTCGACGCGAAACTGCCGGCCGAGTTGTCGGGGGGTATGCGCAAGCGCGTGGGGATCGCCCGGGCGCTGGTGCTCGCCCCGGAGCTGGTCCTCTACGACGAGCCGACCGCGGGCCTCGATCCCACGAATGCCCGCCTCATCACGGAGCTCGTCGAGACCCTCAAGGCCGAGGGGGCGTCCGAGACGGCGATGGTCGTGACCCACGACCTGGAGTTCGCGCGGGTCGTGTCCGACCTGGTCGCGGTCCTGATCGGCGGGCGAATCGCCCAGATTGGCCCGGTGGAGGCCCTCCTCAACTCGACCCAGCCCGAGGTCCAGGCCTTCCTGGCAGGCAAGGCGCGCTGAGCCATGGACGCGAGCCGGCCCGGTGGGGGCACCGCGCTCCAGCTCAGGGTGGGGGCGTTCGTCCTCGCGAGCCTGCTCGTCTTCGCGGGGCTCGTCTACATGCTGGGCCGGTCGGCCGGGCTCTTCGAGCGGCAGTACCGCCTGGTCGCGGGCTTCAGCCAGATCGGGGGACTCATCCAGGGCGCGACGGTGCGGCTGGCCGGCGTCGCAGTGGGGCGGGTCGGGGCGATCCAGCTGCCCGAGACGGGCAGCGCCAAGGTCCGGGTCGAACTTCTCGTCGCCCGGCGCGTGCAGGATCGGATCCGCGCCGACTCGGTCGCCCGGATCGAGACCTTGGGGCTGCTCGGGGACAAGATCATCGACATCACGCTCGGGAGCCCCGCGGCGGCGGTGCTCCCGGACGGCAGCGAGGTCCGGACGGAGGAGCCGTTCGACACGGCGCACCTCACCCAGCAGGGCGCGGAGCTTCTGCGCAACCTGGTCGACCTTTCGACGGAGCTCCGGACGACCCTCTCGCGCATCACCGCGAGCTCGGCCGGCGCCGACGTCGCCGAGACCGCGCGGGCCCTCCGCAGCCTCGTGACCGAGATCGAGCGGGGCCAGGGCGTGCTCCACCGGCTGGTCTACGACCCGAAGCTCGGGACGGCACTCGCGGACGCGGGTGAGACGCTCCGGCAGGTCGGGGAGACCGTCCGTCGGATCGACCGCGTACTCGCCGATCCGCGCACGGCCGGGCTCGCCGGGGAAGCCGAGCGGACGCTCGCCGAGGCGCGCGCGGCCGCCGAGCGGGTCAACCGCATCCTCCGCGAGGTCGAGGAGGGCCGCGGGACTCTCCACGCGCTCGTGTACGACGAAGGGAAGGTCCTGAAGGATCTCGAGGGCATCCTGGCCCGGGCCGGCACGCTGCTCGGCGGCGTCGAGCGGGGCGAGGGCGCGCTCGGCGTGCTCCTGCGCGATCCGGACACGGCGCGCGCGCTTCGCCGGGTGGTGACGGCCGCGGACGGGCTCGCGCAGGCGGTGGACCGGGCGCGCACCGAGGACAGCGTGCTCCACGCCCTCATCGCGGATCCGGCCCTCGCCGGAGATCTCCGGGACACGGCGCGGAGCTTCCGCGAGGTCAGCGGCCGGCTCGCGCGGGGCGAGGGCGTGCTCGGCGCGCTCACCCAGCCCGGGGGCGAGGACAGCATCAAGCAGCTGACGGACGCCCTCGCGCGGCTGGGTCACCTGGCGGAGGGGCTGGGTGACGACGCCAAGCTCGGGGAGACGATGGCCGACCTGCGCCAGGCGATGGCCGACCTCCGCGCCATCACCGGACGAATCGAGGCGGGGGAAGGCACCCTGGGCGGCCTGGTCCGGGACCCCACGGTCTACGAGAACCTCGCCGCGTTCCTGGAAGGCGCGCAGCGGAGCCTCTTGCTCCGCGCCCTGATCCGGGCCGCGATCGGCCGCGGGACGCCCGCGACGGGCGCCGCGCCGGCCCCGGGCGGCGGGACGCCGCGACCATGAGGCCCGTGTCCGTCTATCGCTGCCAGGCCTGTGGCTTCCAGGCCGGCAAGTGGTACGGTCGCTGCCCCGACTGCGGCGAGTTCAACACGATCGTGGAGGAGCGGACCGCTCCTCCCCGCGGCTCGGGGAGCGGCCGCCGGTCCGCCTCGCCCGGGGGGGCATCCCCCGCGGCGGTGCCGGTGCCCCTGGCCGACGTGTCGGCCGAAGGAGCGGCCCGGATCCACTCGGGCGTGGCCGAGCTGGATCGGGTGCTCGGCGGCGGCGTCGTGCCGGGCTCGCTGGTCCTCATCGGCGGCGACCCGGGGATCGGCAAGTCGACGCTTCTCCTCCAGGCCTCGGCGGCGCTCGCAGGGACGGCCGGCCCCGTCCTCTACGTCTCGGGGGAGGAGTCCGCCGCCCAGGTCAAGCTCCGGGCGGAGCGGCTCGGGCTCGCCGCCTCGGAGCTCCTCATCCTGGCTGAGACGCGGCTCGAGGCCATCGAGGCTCACGTGGCGGCGACCGAGCCGCGAGCCCTGATCGTCGACTCGATCCAGACCGTGTACCTCGGCGACCTCGAGTCGGCCCCGGGGAGCGTGAGCCAGGTGCGCGAGTGCGGCGGGCGGCTCATGGGCCTGGCCAAGGGCCGAGGCATCGCGGTCTTCCTGGTCGGGCACGTCACCAAGGAGGGCGCGCTGGCCGGGCCTCGCGTGCTCGAGCACCTGGTCGACACGGTGCTCTACTTCGAGGGCGAGCGGCACGCGACGTACCGTGTCCTCCGGGCCGTCAAGAACCGGTTCGGGTCGACCAACGAGATCGGCGTGTTCGAGATGACCGACGGCGGGCTCCGGGAGGTGACGAATCCCTCGGCGATGTTCCTGGCGGAACGCCCGCGCGGGGCGGCGGGCTCCGTGATCATGGCCGCCCTCGAGGGCACGCGGCCGCTCCTGCTCGAGTTGCAGGCGCTCGTCACGCCGGCCCCTTTCGGGACGCCGCGCCGGACCGTGCTCGGGGCGGACTACAATCGAGTGTGCCTGCTGCTGGCGATTCTCGAGAAGCGTGCCGGCATCCCGCTGCAGAATCAGGACGTGTTCGTGAACGTGGCCGGGGGAGCCCGCTGCCAGGAGCCCGCGGCGGACCTGGCGATCGCGGTGGCGTCGGCGTCGAGCTACGGGGAGCGCCCCCTGGCGCCGGACGTGGTGGTGCTGGGGGAGGTCGGGCTCACGGGCGAGGTGCGCGCCATCGGAGGACTCGAGACCCGTCTCCGGGAAGCCGCCGCGCTCGGCTTCACCCAGGCGGTGGTGCCTCGCTCAAGCCTGGTGCCCGGGGCGCGGTACCCGCTCACGGCGACCGGGGTCAGCGGGCTGGAAGAGGCGCTCGGGCTCCTCGTGGGATGAGGCGGCTCCCGCGGTGGACGTAACGCGCGGAGGATCAGGAGAGTGGCGATGAAGCACGGCCATCGGGCGGCCCGGGAGGCGTCGATCCTGAGCATCGCGGCGCTCCTCCTGGCCCTGGCCATCGGCGTCGGGCGGGCGGCCGCGGCGGAGCCGCTCGGCCCGGAGGCGGTCATCCGCGCCATCGTGCGGGCCAATGCCGATCGGGACCTCGCCGGCATGGCGCGCCACATGGCGAAGGACCCTGACGCGGTCAACTACTCGATCGTCGGGAGCAAGTTCGTGGGCTGGGCCGCCGTGGAGAAGGCACTGGCCGAGGAGTTCCAGACGGTCGCGCGCCTCGAGATGCCGATCCACGAGCTGAAGGTGTGGGTCCGCGGGGACTTCGCGTACTTCTCGATGGAGCTGGACTACGTCCGGCACATCGGGGCCGCGAGCCGGCCGGGGACGCTCGTGCCCCTGCGCGAGACCGGGGTGCTCGAGCGCCGCGCGGGGCAGTGGATCCTCGTGGCCTGGCACGAGTCGATGCGCACGGCCGCGGGGATGCCGCAGGCCAGCGCGGGGCCACTCCCGGCCGGCGTGGGGGCCGCGCGTGTCGACCTGAGCGGCACGTGGCGGGTCCAGGAGACGGACCGGACCTACGAGGCGTCGCTGGATCCGAGCGGCAACGGGACGTACACGTGGCAGGGCGGGCAGGTCCGGACGACGCGCCTCGAGGGGCGGACGTGGGAGGGGACCTGGCACCAGCCCGGCAACGATCGCGAGGGCGGGTTTGAGCTGACCCTGTCCGAGGACGGCGCGGCGGGTCAGGGACACTGGTGGTACACGCGGGTCGACACGCGCAAGGTGCCGCCCCGTGAGTGGGGGGGGCCGTACGTCTGGAAGCGGGTCGCCCCGCCCGCGCGATGACCTCGCGGGAGACCAGGTCGCGGCGCATGATGGACGGCGGGAGGGCGAGCGTGGGCGGCCAGACGCGGCGCGGGAGTGCGAGCACGGCGATCACCGTCGCCCGCGTGATCTTCGTCTCGCTGGTTGGGTACGGCGGGTACCTCCTCGTCGAGTCCTTTCAGCCGCCGGCGCGGACCCTCATCTGGGCGCCGCTCGCGGTCCTGGGCGGCGTCGTCGCGGGCATCGCCGTGGTGGCCCTCGAGCAGGCCGCGCGGCGGTTGCCGATGTCGCGGCTCTTCCTGTCCGCGGTCGGGGCGGTCGGGGGCGTGCTCCTCGCCCAACTGGTGGCGTCGGCGCTGATCATCTTCCTGCCGGGCGCGGGCACCGCGGGCGGCCGGGGCTTCCTCTCCCTGCTCCTCGCCTACATGGGGGTGGTCTTCGTGCTCCGGCGCGAAGAGGAGCTCGGCGGTATCACCCGGATCATGTTCCCCGGCGCCACCGCCGGCGAGGCCCGCTACAAGGTCCTGGACACCAGCGTCATCATCGACGGCCGGATCGCCGACGTCTGCCAGGCGGGATTCCTGGAAGGGACGCTCCTAGTGCCGCAGTACGTGCTCCGGGAGCTTCAGCAGATCGCGGACTCGTCCGACCCACTCAAGCGCAATCGCGGGCGCCGCGGTCTCGACGTCCTCCAGCGCCTCCAGCGGCTACCCGGCGTCCGGACGGAGCTGCACGATCTGGACTTTCCGCAGATCCGCGAGGTCGACGCGCGTCTCATCGAGACGGCCCGCGCCGTCGGGGGCGTCATCGTCACCAACGACTACAACCTGAACAAGGTCGCCGAGCTCCACGGGGTGCGGGTCCTGAACGTCAACGAGCTGGCGGGGGCGCTGCGCCCCGTGGTCCTGCCGGGTGAGATGCTCCACGTCCACGTGCTCCGCGAGGGAAAGGAGGCCGGACAGGGCGTGGCCTACCTGGACGACGGGACGATGGTTGTCGTCGAGCAGGGCCGCCGGCACATTGGCCAGACGGTGAGCGTCACCGTCAACACGGTCCTCCAGACCGCCGCCGGCCGCATGATCTTCACGCGGCTGGCGGAGGAAGAGGCCGCGGGCCGTCGGTGACCCGACCCGCCGCGGCTGGACCGGACGTCTGGGTCGTGGTCCCGGCGGGCGGCCGGGGCGCCCGCATGGGCCGGAAGAAGCAGGACATCCGGGTCGGCGCCCGGCCGATCCTCCGGTGGACCCTGGACGTGCTCGCGGCCTCCCCCGAGGTGGCGGGGGTCGTGGTGGCGGTCCCCGCGGCGGATGTCCCGCGGTGGCGCCGTCGGCTCCGGACGTGCCGGAAGGTCCGGGCCGTGGTCGCCGGGGGGGCCGAGCGCCAGGAGTCGGTGGCGAGGGGGCTGGCGGCCGTGCCCCCGGCGACACCGTGGATCCTGGTCCACGACGGGGTCCGCCCCTGCATCACCCCCGAGCTCGTGCGCCGGGTCGTCGACGCCGCGCGGATCCACGGCGCCGCGATCGCGGCGCTCCCGGTCGCGGAGACGCTCAAGCGCGGCGCCGAGGGGTGGGTGAAGGAGACGGTGCCGCGAGACGGGCTCTGGGCGATCCAGACGCCGCAGGGGTTCCGGGCGGACCTGCTTCGTGAAGCCCACCAGCGGGCGCACGCGGACGGCGTCCTCGGGACGGACGATGCGGGCCTCGTCGAGCGCCTCGGCGCCGCGGTGTACCTGGTTCCCGGCCTTCCGGGCAACGTGAAGATCACCCGCCCCGAGGATCTGCCGCTCGCCCGACGACTCCTGGCGACGCCCGGCGGGCGGCCGCGGGCCGTGCAGCTTCCGCGCCGGCGGCCTCGGTGACACGGGTCGGCCTGGGGTTCGACGTCCACCCGCTCGTCGAGGGGCGGCCGCTCGTCCTGGGCGGCGTCGCGATCCCGGCGGACCGGGGGCTCGGGGGCCACTCGGACGCTGACGTGCTCAGCCACGCGGTGGCGGACGCCCTGCTCGGCGCGCTCGCCCTCGGCGACCTGGGCCAGCACTTCCCCGACTCGGACCCCCGCTACCGCGGAGTCTCGAGCCTGCGGCTCCTGGGCGACGTGGTGGAGCGGGTCCGGAGCCACGGCGGGCGCATCGTGAACGTGGACGCGACGGTCGTCGCGGAGGCGCCCCGGCTCGCGGGCTCCCTCGAGTCCATGCGCGCGCGGCTGGCGGAGACGCTCGGCCTGTCGGTCGACCGGGTGAGCGTCAAGGCCAAACGCGCCGAGCGGCTCGGCGCCCTCGGGCGCGAGGAGGGAATCGCCGCGATGGCGGTGGCGCTGGTGGAGGTGGAGTGAGCCGCACGCGGTCCGCCGGAATCCGTCGGCGCCCGACTTCCGTCTTAGAGGGAACCCGAGCCTGACCTGGGGGTGACCTTTGGGCCTCAGGATCCACAACACGCTGACCCGGCAGAAGGACCCCTTCGTCCCGCTGGTGCCGGGCCAGGTGAGCCTGTATGTCTGCGGCATCACGCCGTACGACCTGTCCCACATCGGGCACGCCCGGAGCGCCCTCGTCTTCGACGTGATCGCTCGCTACCTGGAGCACGCGGGGTACCGGGTCACCTTCGTAAAGAACTACACGGACGTGGACGACAAGATCATCGCCCGGGCGAACCAGCTGAAGGTGCCGATCGCGGAGCTGACCGAGCGGTACATCACGGCGTACGAGGCCGACATGGCCCGGCTGGGCATCCGGCCGCCCACCCGGGCGCCCCGGGCTACCGCGCACATCCCCGAGATGGTGGCCTTGGTCGAGCGCCTGGTGACGGCGGGCGCGGCCTACGTGGTGGACGGCGACGTCTATTTCGAGGTGGCGCGATTTCCCACGTACGGGCGCCTGTCGGGCAAGAACCTCGACGAGCTCCTGGCCGGCGCCCGGGTCGACGTGAACGAGCGGAAGCGCGACCCGCGGGACTTCGCGCTCTGGAAGGGAGCCAAGCCCGGCGAGCCGTCCTGGCCGAGCCCGTGGGGCCCGGGCCGGCCAGGCTGGCACATCGAGTGCTCGGCGATGGCGATGAAGTACCTCGGGGAGACGCTCGATCTGCATGGGGGCGGAGAGGACCTGATCTTCCCGCACCACTCGTGCGAGATCGCCCAGTCCGAGGCGGTGACGGGGAAGCCCTTCGCCCGGTTCTGGGTGCACAACGGCTTCGTGAACCTCGGGGCCGAGAAGATGTCGAAGTCGCTCGGGAACACGCTCACGGTCGAGGCGCAGCTCGGGCGGTACGATCCTGACGCGCTCCGGCTCTACCTCCTCCAGACCCACTACCGGAACCCGGTGGAGTTCAGCGAGGAGGGCGTCGCGGGGATGCGGCGCCCGCTGGAGCGATTCCGCGAGCTGGTCGAGCAGTTCCGAGGGTTGATGGATCAGGCCGGCAAGCTTGTCCCTACCGAGCCAGAGGATCCACCGGACGGGACGTTTTTGAGCGAGGTTGCCGCACTACGCAAGCGGTTCGAAGCCGCGATGGATGATGATTTCAACACGCCGCAGGCGATCGGCGCCCTGAATCTCCTTGGCACTGCGCTGACCGAGGAGCACAAGCGGGTCCGGGCGGGGGAACGAAGCGGACACGACTTCGTGGCCGGCGTGGACATCCTGATTCGCCTCGGCAAGGTACTGGGGTTATCGATGACAGGGAACGAGTCCGCACAAGCCCAGGGGTTCGAGCCCGAGCGACGCGCTCACATCGACGCCCTGGTCCGAGAGCGCGAGGAGGCCCGGCGCCGGCGGGACTGGGCGCGGGCGGACGCCCTGCGGGCCGAGCTGGATGCGCTGGGGGTGGCTCTCGAAGACGCCCCCACCGGGACGAAGTGGAAGCGGAAGAGCGGCACGCCGACCGCTCGCTGATCCTCGCGGGGCGCCACCCGGTGCTGGAGGCTCTCCGGAGCCGGGCCCGGCCGATCGAGGAGGTGCTCGTCGAGACGGAGGCGCGGGACCGCCACGCGGACATCGTGGCCCTCGCGCGCCAGGGCGGGGTGCGCTTCAGTCGGGCGCCGCGGGCGGCCCTGACGACCCTGGCCGGGACCACCCACCATCAGGGGGTGGTGGCCCGGGTGGCTCCCCGGGAGTACGCGGAGCTGGAGGACCTCCTGGCCGTACCGGCGACGCGGGGGGAGCCAGGGCTTTTCCTGGCGCTGGATCAGGTCCAGGACCCCGGCAACGTGGGGAACCTCCTGCGGACCGCGGAGGCCCTGGGGGTCCACGGGGCGCTGGTGCCGCGGCACCAGGCCGCGGGGCTGACCCCGCACGTGGTTCGGGCGGCGGCCGGCGCGCTGGAGCACCTGCCGGTCGCTCGGGTCGGCAACCTCGGCCAGGCGCTCGAGCGGCTGAAGCAGGCAGGGTGCTGGATCGTCGGCGCCGTCGCGGAAGGGGGAGGCGGCCAGCCGCCGCAGGCCCCATGGGCCGCCGACCTCCGGGGTCCCCTCGTCCTGGTCCTGGGGAGCGAAGGGCGGGGTCTGCGTCCCCTGGTGGCCCGGACCTGCGACGCGCTGGTCCGGATCCCCCTGGCCGGGCGGGTCGGGTCGCTCAACGTGGCCGCGGCCGGGGCGGCCCTCCTCTACGAGGTGCGGCGGCAGCGCCAGGGGGGGGACAGGCGGCCCCCCCGCGCGGCCGCAAGCAAGAATGGGGTTGACACGTCGAGGGGTGGTACATAGGATGAAGTTTTGTCGCTTGCTGGCGTAGCTCAGGGGTAGAGCGGCTGCCTTGTAAGCAGCAGGCCGGGGGTTCGATTCCCTTCGCCAGCTCCACCGTGTTGAGTCCGGGCGGGCCCCGGGCGAGTTTCGTAACCGGCGCCGGCCGCCTGCCGGCGGAGCGAGTCCTACTGGAGTCCACGGTCCGAATGGCGAGGTACCCAAGTTGGCCAAAGGGGGCAGACTGTAAATCTGCTGGCGAACGCCTTCGGGGGTTCAAATCCTCCCCTCGCCACCACTCCGGTGGGGGTCAGGCCGTGGCGTTGACGTGTTGGGCGGGGCCGTGCCGATGGCTCACCGGAGCCAGGGGCTCGACCTCAGAGCGCGAAAGGACAGCGGGGCGGGCGACGGGCATCGCCGGGCTCCGAATCGCGGGAATAGCTCAGTGGTAGAGCGCCAGCCTTCCAAGCTGGGGGTCGCGGGTTCGAATCCCGTTTCCCGCTCCATTGGTCGGGTGGGGGTCGGTTTGGCGGTGGGTGAGCCCGCGGTCGGCCGCGCCTGGACTCGGGACACGATCGAGGCCCATGTAGCTCAGTCGGTAGAGCACGTCCTTGGTAAGGACGGGGTCACCGGTTCAAGTCCGGTCATGGGCTCCAGCCCTCTTGCCCGGCGCCGGGTGCGCGCCGCTCGAGGAGGATAGAGAGAGATGGCCAAGGCGAAGTACGAGCGGACGAAGCCGCACGTGAACGTGGGGACGATCGGGCACATCGATCACGGGAAGACGACGCTGACGGCGGCGATCACGAAGGTGCTGCACACGAAGAACAAGGGGATCGCGGTGCGGGAG